>DAHUXW010000060.1 GCA_027306925.1 Acidimicrobiaceae bacterium
CCGCGAGGCTCTCCACGAGCGCCGCGACGAGCGCCGCCCGCCGCCAGGTCTCGTCCACGAGGACGTGCTCGTCTCTCGCGTGCGCTCCTCCGCCGACCGCCCCCAGCCCGTCCAGCGTCGGCGCGCCGGCTGCCGCGGCGAGGTTCCCGTCCGACACTCCTCCGACGCGCGCCGGGACGAGTGCGCCGAGCCCGAGCATCGCAGCGATCTCCTGCGCGCGCGCGAGCAGCGGCACGCCGGACGACTCGGGCAGAGGCGGCCGGGACGTCACGCGCTCGAGCGAGACGCGCGCCCCGGTGCCGGTGTCCGAGCCCGCGATCTCGCGGATCGCGTGCTCGAACGCCACGAGGGCGGCGGGATCGAACGAACGGACGTCGACCGTCATCTCGGCGTGCTCGGGCACGACGTTCGGCGCGCTCCCCGCGGACAGCAGCGTCGGCACGACCGTGAGGCCGCGCCCGGGATCGTGCATCGCGTCGAGCGCGAGCGCGAGCCTCGCGAGCTCGACGCCGGCGTTGACCCCGCGCTCCGGCTCCAACCCCGCGTGCGCCGCGCGCCCGTGCACGCGGACCCTCCACACCATCCACCCCTTGCGCGCGATCTTCACGCCGCCGACCGGGCCGGGCTCGAGGACGAGCACCGCGTCGGCCGAGCGCGCGAGCGACTCGACCAGCGCGCTCGACGTCGGGGAGCCCACCTCCTCGTCGCTGGTCACGAGCATGCTCGCCCGCGCGCTCGTGCCACCCGCGGCGAGCGACCCGAGCGCGTGCAGCCCCAGGACGATCCCCGCCTTCATGTCGTACGCGCCGGGCCCGCTCGCGACGCCGGCGCTCACGACGAACGGCCAGTCCGAACCGGTCCCCGCAGGCCAGACCGTGTCGAGGTGTCCGAGCAGCAGCACCTGGCCGGGTGCGGGCTCGGTGGACCAGACCTCGGCCAGGCCGAGCGCTCCGAGCAGCACGTTCGGCCGGCCGCCCGACTCGACGACGCGCGCCGGGATCTCCTTCCGCCTCGCCTGGTCCGCGACCAGCGCCGCGGTCGCGCGGCAGCGGGCGACGTCGTCCGTCGGCGATTCGCAGCCGACGAGCTCGGCCAGGTCGTCGAGCATCGTCGAGTGGTGCGACGCGAGGCGCGCCTCCAGGTGCGCGATCGCTTCTGGACTGACGGTCATCGGCCTCCTGTGGCGATGCTCGAGGCGACCGGCCGCCGCCCGGCGCGATGCGCCACGACCTGCGCGGGCCGGCCGCGGTCCGGGACGACCCGGCGGCTACGAGGCGCGCTCCTGCGAGGGCTCCTGCCCGGCGTCGACGGCGCCGGAGCCGTTCTCCGACGCCTTGCCGGCACGTTGTGCAATATGCAGCTGGAGGCGCTCGGAGGGCACGCGGACGTGCGCCGCCGCGAGCTCGGCCGCCTTCTCGACGTCGCCCTTGCGGGCGGCGCTCAGGATCCTGCGGTGCTCGGTCACCGATCGGCTCGGGTTGCCGCGAAGCGACAGCGTGCGGTCCTGGAACCCGCCGATCTCTCCCATGAGGGTGTTGTGCACCTGGTGCAGCTTGCGATTGCCGCTCAACTCGCAGAACAGGTTGTGGAACGCGATGTTGGCCTCGAAGAAGGGCGTGAGATCGCTATCACCTGCCCGCGCGTCCATCTGGTCGACGTAGCGCTCGAGGTCGTCGAAGTCCGACCGGGTCAGCCGCGGGACGGCGAGGCGGACCGCCGTCGACTCGAGCGCCTCGCGGACCTGGTAGGCGTCGACGAGCTCCTCGGCGGTCAGCGAACGCACGACGGCGCCGCGACGCGGCCGGATCGTGACGAGACCCTCCGACGCGAGGCGCCCCATCGCCTCCCGGATCGGACCACGGCTCACGCCGAGCTCCTCGGAGAGCGCGACCTCGGAGAGCACGCTCCCGGGCACCAGGCGTTGCTGGCGGATCTCGTCCCTCAGGTGGTCGTACACACGCTGCCAAAGGGTTAGGTTGTCGAACGCGCGTTCCACCTGCACCTCCCGCCCGGCCCGCCACGAGCCGCGCCGTCTCGCGCCGAAGCCTAGTGGCGGCGCGCTCGACGCGGTTAACAACATGCAGTCGGCGCGAACAGATCACCGCCTCGCGACGGGCGCGGCGCACGTTGCGCGGGGCCGACTCGCCGCCCGCGACGGGGGCCGTGGCGAGCGCGGCCAGTACCTCGAGCTCAGGCGTGCGGCGCGGACGAGAACTGGATGACGTGCCAGCCCGACCAGTCCGGCTGGCAGGCGATCGCGGCGTTGTCGTAGTTCGTGACCAGCCGATCGCCGATCACGACGGTGCAGTACGCCTGCACGTGGGGATCGCCGAAATCGGCGCTGCAGCGCACGATCGCGTGGTGCTCGTACGATCGTCCGTTCTTCACGCAGGCGAGCTGGACGAGGTGGAGGTGCTGGGACTCGAGCTCGGCCCGCAGCGTCGCGGTCGCGGTCGCGACGGCTCCCCCGCTCGGGACGACCGGAAAGCCGATCGGCGTCGAGGCGCTGCCCCCGGGAAGCGCGACCGCGAGCCCGATCGCGATGCCGGCCGCGCCGGCCGCGGCGACCCCGTAGGCGAGGAGCTTCGGGCGGGCCGGCCTCACGGGTGCAGAACGACCTTCGTGGCGGTGCGGTTGCCGAAGACGCGGTAGGCCTCGGCGGCCTCCGACAGCGGCATGTGGTGCGACACGATCGCCTCGGGCGCGAGCTGTTGGTTCACGACGAGGTCGAGCAGGCGCTCGCGGTCCTCGTAGGGGGCGCCGATGTGGAAGCGCAGGCTCAGCTCGCGCTCGAACATGAGGCCTGCGTTGAGCGGGTAGTCGGGCTCGAAGTGCGCGCCGACCACCGAGACGGTCCCCCTGCCGCGGGCGAGCGTGAGGGCGATGTCGAGGCCCGGCTGCACGCCTGTCGCCTCGACGACGACGTCCGCCCCGAGCCCGCCGGTGAGCGAGGCGACGGTCTCGGCCGCGTCCTCAGGTCGCACGGCACGGACCGCCGGACCGAAGGCGCGGGCGAGCTCGCAGCGCTGCTCCAAGCCGTCGACTGCCACGACGCTCGCGGCCATCCTCGAAGCGCACAGGAC
This sequence comes from Acidimicrobiaceae bacterium, assembly GCA_027306925.1. Lineage (GTDB taxonomy): Bacteria > Actinomycetota > Acidimicrobiia > Acidimicrobiales > Bog-793 > JAJZBW01. The sequence continues at coordinate 3,084 of DAHUXW010000060.1, forward strand.
CGCCATCAGGCCGACGGGGCCGCAGCCGACCACGACGACATGGTCCGTCAGCTTCGTGCCGACGCGGTCGAGCGCGGCGAATCCCGTCGGGAGGATGTCCGCGAGGAAGACCGCGCGGTCGTCCGACAGCGCGTCGGGGAGCGGCAGGAGGCAGCGGTCCGCGTGCGGGACGCGCACGAGCTCGGCCTGACCGCCGTCGAGCCGTGGGTACACGCCCGAGTAGCCGAACAGCGACCGTCTCTCGCACTGCGACGTCCTGCGGGCGCGGCAGTGGGGGCACGTGCCGTCGGAAGTGGTGCTCGAGCACACGACCCGTTGCCCGACCGGGATCGCCACGTCCTCGCCCACCTGCTCGACGACGCCGACGAACTCGTGTCCGAGCACGGTCGCCGGGTCGAACCCGGGCACGTAGCCGTGGAGCGGCATGAGATCGGCGCCGCAGATCGCGGTCGCGGTCACCCGCACGACCGCGTCACGCGGATCGAGGATCCTCGGCTCGTCGACGTCGGCGATCCTGACCTCGCCCGGACGGTCCACCACGACTGCCTTCATGCCGGCTCCTCGATCTCGATGACGTATCCGTCGGGGTCGACGCAGAAGAAGCGGCAGCCGCCCCAGGGTGGGTGGTACGCGGGAGCGAGCGTGCGCACGCCCGCCGCCTCGAGGGCGCCGAACGCGGCGTCCGCGTCGTCGACCTCGATCACGAGCAGCGCCGCAGTGCTCGCGGGATCACCCGGAGCGACGAGATCGACCCCGGGTCGGTCCTCGGCGGGATGGCCCTGCTCGGCGAGCGAGAGCCTCGTGCCGCCGAGCACGAGCGTCGCGTAGGGCGGGTCGTCGTAACGCGCCTCGACCGCGAAGCCGAGCACCTCGGCGTAGAACCTGGCCGACGCGTCGACGTCCTCGACCGCGAGGATCGTCCCGACGCGCGTCGCGCGATAGCTCGTCGTCAACCTGCGACTCCTCTCCCTCGGACCCCGTGGGGCCGTCCGCCGTCGCGTGCCGCCGCGTGTGCCATCAGCCGTCGTCTCCCTGCACCGCCATCTCCGCGATGTGGTCCTGCAACCGCTCGAACGGCACCCGGACGTGCGCCGCGGCGAGCTCCGCGGCGTGCGTCGCGTCGCCGCGCCTCGCCGCGCGCAGGATCGCGCGGTGCTCGGTCACCGACTCGTTCGGGTCGCCGCGCAGCGACAGCGTACGGTCCTGGAAGGCGCCCATCTCACCCATGAGCGTGTGGTGGACGCGGTGGAGCTTGCGATTGCCGCTGAGCTCGCAGAACAGCTCGTGGAACTCGATGTTCGCCTCGAAGAGCCGGTCGACGTGACCGCCGGCCGTCGACTTCTCCATCTCGTCGGCGAGCGCCTCGAGGCGTGCGAGGTCCTCGGGCTCGAGGCGGGGCACGGCGAGGCGCACGGCCATCGACTCGAGCACCTCGCGCACGAGGTACGCGTCGACGAGCTCCTCGACGGTGATCGCCCGTACGACGGCACCGCGCCTCGGCCGGACGGTCACGAGGCCCTCGGTCGCGAGGCGGCCCATCGCCTCGCGGATCGGACCCCGGCTCACGCCGAGCTCCTTCGAGAGCGCGACCTCCGACAGCTCCGAGCCCGGCTCGAGGCGTCGCTCGCGGATCTCGGCCCGCAGGTGGCGGTAGACGCGCTGGGCGAGCGTGAGGTTGTCGAACGCCGTGTCCATCCGAAACCCTCCCTCCCGGACGCGCCGGCCGTCGCGAGTGCGCACGAACCCGTTCGTGCGATCCACGCCTTGCGGCTCTCTCGAGGACCCTAGTAGAGTGCCACGAGTTCTTGTCAACAGCATGCAGTCGACGAGCGCAGTCCTGTAGGGGGGACTCCGCTGGTCGGATCGCCGGCCCGGCATGACGCATTCGCTCGCCGGGACACTGCTGGCGAACGCGTGAGCAGTAGCTACACGAAAGGTGCTGGGCGAAGTACTGCGTGCACATTGGGAGCCGGATCAGGCAACAGGGTGGGGGAACGGTGAAAAAGTCAGCAGCAGCAGCAGCAGCTATCGGCGCGGGAGCTCTTGCCCTTGTGGCAACGCCAGTCTGGGGTGCCCCACCGGCCGTGGCGCACTCGGGCTCGGGATCCCTCGTGGTCGCGATCTTCCACGCCTACTCCGGTCCGAACGCCGCCTTCGGCCCCGAGGCCGCCGCGGGGTGCTTCCCGGCCGAGAAGCTCATCAACGCCGCCGGCGGCGTCCTCGGGCACAAGATCGTCTGCGATCCGACCGACTCCAAGGGCGACCCCGCTGACGCCGTGCCCGCGGCGAACCGTCTCATCGCGTCGACGAGCTCCCTCGTCGGCGTGCTCGGAGGGGGCTCCGACACCGCGACTGCGGTCGTCCCGCTGTTCGCACAGGCGAACATCCCGGTCTTCTCGACGACCGGTCAGGCGTCGTTCGACCACTCGACGTCGCCGTATTTCTGGCGGATCCTCTCGCCGGACCCGGCCCAGGGCGGCGCGATGGCCGCGGCCGCCAAGAAGCTCGGGTTGACGAGGGTCGCGACGGTCTTCGGCAACGACTCCTCGGCCCAGGGGTCAGCCCCCGCTGCGATCGCAGGTGTCACCAAACTGCACCTCCACCTCGTCACGAACCAGACGATCGCCATCGGGCAGCTCTCCTACCGCTCCGAGGTCCAGAAGCTCGCGAGCGCGAAGCCGCAGGTGATCATCAGCGAGGCCGACCCTCAGACGTCCGCAACCTACCTGTCCGAGCTTCGTCAGCTGGGGACGATTCCCGACCTCATCACCGACCCGGTGTCCCAGGAGCCGGGCTGGCGCAAGGCCGTCATCGGGGCGATCGGCGCGTCGAACCTGAACGCGCGCGACTACGCGGTGGTGGCGTACGCGCCGCTCACGACGCTCGCGTACCGGACGTACACCGCGGCGCTGAAGACGATCGGCAAGCAGGTCTCCCAGCCGATGCAGTGGAACTCGGACCTGTACTCGGTCGCCGACTACGACTCCGTCGTGGTCATGGCGCTCGCGATGGACATGGCGCACTCGACCTCGCCGAAGGTCTACAACACCTTCATCCCGAAGGTCACGAACCCCTCCGCCGGTGCGGTCGTCGTCCACACCTACGCGGCCGGGAAGGTAGCTCTCGCGAAAGGCAAGCGCATCCAGTACGTGGGAGCCGCAGGCGCGATCATCTTCGACCGCTGGCACAACGCGGGCCAGGGATTCGCGATCGAGCGCTACAAGAACGGCAACTGGGCGGTGTCCAGCGTGCTCAGCTCCGCGGAGATCAAGGCGGCCTTCTGAGCGACCGCAGCAGCACTGCCTGATTGCTTTCGAGACGAAGCCGGGAGATCGCTTACATGGGAGTGCTGATGTCAGCGATCGGCTTCGGCATCGTCACTGCCTCGATTCTCGCCGTGAGCTCGGTCGGGTTCACGTTGCAGTTCAGCGTCACGAACGTCTTCAACCTGTCCTTCGGAAGTGTGATGACCGGGACCGGCTTCATCGCCTACGCCCTCAACACCTCCGGCGTCAGCATCTGGGCATCGATGGCGATCGGGGCGCTGTGCGGTGGTGTGATCTCCGTGGCGCTGAACTGGTTGATCTTCGGCCGGTTCATCCGCCACGGGATCAGCCGCTTCGGGATGGTCATCGTGACGATCGCGACGGGCCTGATCTGTGACAACACGATCCAGGCGTTTGTCGGGCCCACCTTCTATGCGTACAACGCACAGCCCGGGAAGGCCTTCAACCTCGCAGGCATGCTGCTCACCGGCCAGGAGCTCATCATCATTGTCATCGCCGCGGTGATGATGACCGCGACCCACGTCGGGCTCAAGAGCACGCGCCTCGGTGCGGCGATGCGGGGGCTCTCGGTCAACGCCTCGCTCGCGCGCGCGTGCGGGGTGCCGACGAGGCGGGTCGTCGCGGTGGCCTGGTTCGCATCCGGGGTGATGGCCGGGATCGGGTCCGTGGCGCTCTTCCTCGACACCAGTACCTTCGCAGCGACGACCGGGTCGCAGTTCCTTATCATGGTGATCGCGGCGGCCGTCCTCGGTGGGGTGGGCTCGGCCGAAGGGGCCGTCGTCGGAGCCCTCGTCGTCGGTCTCGCGACCGAGATCACCGCGGCCTACTGGAATCCCGAGCTGAAGGACGTGGTCGCGTTCGTCGTGTTGATTCTCGTGCTTCTCGTCCGGCCCCAGGGAATGTTCTCCCAGCTCTCGAGCGAGCGGACGGCAGTGGGATGAGCGCCGCGACCCAGCTCTACCTCGCAACCGTCAGCGTCTACATCTGCGTCAACGTCATCGCGTCCTGGGCGCTCGACATCCAGTTCGGGGTGACCGGGGTCCTCAACTTCTCCTTCGTCGTCTTCCAGGCCGCGGGCGCCTACACCGCGGCGATTCTCAGCCTCGGCCCGTCGAGCTCGAGCGGGGGGTTCCAGCGGTACGTCGGCGGCTGGCGGCTCCCGTTCCCCGTGCCGATCATCGGGGCGATGGTCGTGGGCGCCGTCCTGGCCGGCGTCGTCGGGCTCGTGAGCCTTCGGCGGCTGCGCTCGGACTACCAGGCGATGGTCATGCTCGTCGTCTCGGTGATCGCGACGATCGTCGCCGAGTCGCAGACCGGCCTCGTGAACGGCGTCGCCGGGATCTCGCTCGTGGCGAACCCGATGGTGTCGCTCATCCACGCGACGCGCCAGACCCAGATCTGGATCTTCGTGCTCTTCTGCGTGTTCTGCATGGCGCTCGTCGGGGTCGTCATGTACGCGACCGTGTACTCGCCGTTCGGTCGGGTACTGCGAGCGGTGCGCGAGAACGACCGCGCGATCGAGGCGCTCGGGCGCAACGCGAACCGCCACCGCATGCAGGCATTCGTGATCGGCGGAGCGCTCGCGGGTCTCTCGGGGGCGCTCCTCGTCGAGTTCATCGGTGCCTGGGCGCCGAACGGCTGGTTCTACCCGGAGACGTTCGTGTTCTTCACGGCGGTGATCGTCGGTGGACGCGGCTCGCTCACCGGCGTCGCGGTCGGCGCCGCGCTCGTCGGCGTCGGCGTGCAGCAGGCCGTCGAGTACCTTCCGATCACCCTCAACCCTTCGGTGATCGCATCGCTCGAGTGGATCATCACGGGCATCCTCACGCTCGTGTTCCTCTGGACGCGTCCGCAGGGACTGCTCCCGGAACGACGGCGGCGGTTCCCGACACCCTGGCGGTCGGACGCGCCGGAGCTCGCGGAGAGGTCCGCGGCGACGAAGGGTGACGAGCGTGGCTGATGTATCCTCCGAGACCGGTGCCGAGACCGGAGCCGCACCGCTACTCGTCGTGGAGGACATCGCCAAGTCCTACGGCGGGGTGCGCGCCGTCGACGGCATCTCGCTGTCGGTGCCCCGCGGGTCCCTCACCGGCCTGATAGGACCGAACGGTGCCGGCAAGTCGTCGGTGCTCGGCATGATCGCCGGTGCGATCCGACCCGATCGCGGTCGGATCCTGCTCGAGGGCGAGGACATCGCAGGCCTCCGTCCCTACGACGTCGCGCGTCGCGGGGTGATCCGCACCTTCCAGGCTGCGAGCGTCTTCCCGCAGATGACTGTGCTCGAGAACCTCCTCCTCGGTGTTCCGCCATGGGACGGCGAGCGGTTCGTGTCGTCATTCGTCGGGCGCCGGGCCTGGCACCGACGCGAGACGGCGCAGCTCGAGCAGGCGCGATCGATCCTGGCGAGCCTGCAGCTCTCGCGCCACGCCGACTCCTACGCCGGCGAGCTCTCTGGTGGGCAGAAGCGATTGGTCGAGATCGGGCGGGCGATCATGGCGCGGCCGCGGCTGCTGCTGCTCGACGAGCCGATGGCCGGTGTCGCGAGAACGCTCGCTGCGCCGATCGAGGACCTCATCGCGAAGCTCCGGACCACCGGGATGACCGTCGTGCTCATCGAGCACGAGCTCGGGCTCGTGGAGAGGCTCTGCAGCCCGGTGATCGTCCTCGCGCAGGGCAAGGTGCTCATGCAGGGCGCGATGGACGAGCTGCGGGCCGATCCCGACGTGAGGCGGGCCTACCTTGTCGGCTGACGTCGCCACATCGGGAGCGGCGGTGCGCAGCACGAGCGCGCCCTCGCTCGTGCTCGACCGCGTGAGCGCCGGCTACGGGGGCGCCGCGGTCATCGAAGACGTCTCGTTCTCGGTCCGCTCCGGAGAGGTGGCCTGCGTCGTCGGCCCGAACGGCGCCGGCAAGTCGACGCTGCTCCGCGCGATCACCCGCGACGCCGTGCTGATCTCGGGGCGGATCCTCCTCGCGGGCGAGGACATCTCCGAGACCGCTGGCAACGACCTCGTTCGCCGAGGACTCGCATGGGTGCCTCAGCTCGACGACGTCTTTCCGATCCTGACGGTGCGCGAGAACCTCGAGCTCGGTGGCTACAGCCTCGACCGACGCCGGATGCGCGCTCGCGTAGAGGAGGTCGTGGCGATCTTCCCGCTGCTCTCGCGGCTCCTCGGTCGGGTCGCGGGCCAGTTGAGCGGTGGCGAGCGCAAGCTCCTCGCAATCGGCCGGGCGCTCATGCCAGGCCCTTCGGCCGTGCTGCTCGACGAGCCGACCGCCGGCCTCTCCCCGGAGATGACCCAGCTCGTGCTCAACACCCACGTCGAGGAATTGCGCCAGAGTGGAGTGGCGGTGCTGCTCGTCGAGCAGCGCGCGCTCGAAGCGATCGCCGTGTCCTCGGAGGTCCACGTGATGGTCGACGGCAGGCTCAGGGTCTCGAAGCAGGCGCGCCTTCTCACCGACGGCGAGGAGCTCGCCCGTCTGTTCCTCGGCGAGTAGCCGCGGACCGCGCTGCGCCTACCTCGACGAGGGTCTGCGGCGTCGTCTCGTCCCGATCCGCCCGAGCCGGCGGAGGCACGCCCCGGCGCCGTCGAGCCCGGACCTCGACGGGCGACGGCTCGACCTCGCAGGCCCTGTTGCCGGCAGGAGGGCTCGAACCGGGTGCCCTCCGGCGACATCGCAGTCGATCCGTCGGACAGGCCGGCGCGTCGGAGGTCGGGCGGTGGGTCCGGGCCGAAGCCCGCCTTTCGCCCACGCCCTTGCGACTCTCCCGAGGACCCTAGTAGAGTGCCGGGCGTTCTTGTCAACAGCATGCAGTCGACGAGCGCAGTCCCGTAGGGGGGAGACTCTGCCGGTCGCATGCACGAGAGGACGAGCACCGCATCGGCCGTACTGCAGGGGAATCGTTGGGACAGACCCACACGGCAACGCTCTCGGCGAACGCACGAGTGGCGGGACGGGGGTCGACGGAGCAGTTGAAGGAGCCACGCATGCGCGCAATCCTCCGTGGAGGACCAATCATGGCGGTATCGGCAGCTGCGGCTGTCGCGATCGCGGGAATCGCAGTCGTGCCGTCGTCGGCATCGCCGACGACGGCGGCGAAGGCAAGGGCCGGGGTGAAGGTCACGAAGATCGCGATCGCACTGCCGGCGAAGCCCACCGACTACGGCTGGAACCAGCAGGGGCTCGACGCCGCGAAGTCGGTCGCGAGCTCGGTCGGCGCGAAGCTGACGACGATCTCGAACATCGGCTACAACAACACCCAGTCGATCCTGTCCCAGCTCGCGCAATCCGGCGCGCAGTTCATCATCGCCCACGCGAGCGGGTACGACACCGCGGCGAAGCAGGTCGCGTTGCGCTACCGGGTCCCGGTGATGACCTACGACGTCCCGAACGAGCTCGTGCCCGGTCTCGTCTCGACGATCACGACGTCGGCGGAGCAGGGCGGCTACCTCGCCGGCATCCTCGCCGCGAAGGAGACCAAGACGGGCACGGTGGGGATCGTCATCTCCGCGAGTGACTCGAACTGGTTCGAGATGAGCGGTGGCTTCGCCGCCGGCGTGGCGAGCGTCAACAAGAAGATCAAGGTGCGCTTCGCGGAGATCGGCCCGGCGTCCTACGACGACTCGGCCGGTGGTAAGCGGGTCGCGAGCACGTTGATCTCGGCCAACGCCGACGTGATCTTCGGGATGGGTGACGACGCCTCGTTCGGCTACCTCCAGGCCGTGTCGACCGCCAAGGCCGGCCACAAGGTCTGGTACATCGGCGACATCGGCAACATGGGGCCGATCGACAAGCAGCACGTGCTGCTGTCCTCCGAGATCTGGTCGTTCACGAAGGTCTTCAAGCAGGCCGTTACGGACATCCAGAACGGCACCTACGGGAAGCACGCGTACAACCTGACCCTCGGCAACGGCGGCATCTCGATGCTGAAGACGCAGTACATCTCGGCTCCGGTGTGGGCACAGATGCAGGCGGCGAAGGCGAAGATCGTCTCGGGTGCGATCAAGGTTCCCGTCGCGCTGACCCTCGGCGCGGTCAAGAAGCTCGTCGCGGCAGCCTGAGCGGGTCGCGAGAGCTAGAGACATCGATGGCCGACGGAGCGCTGGGGGCAGGCATGTCGCCGACTGACCCCGGCGCTCCGGCCGTCGAGCTGGTGGGAATATCCAAGCAGTTCCCCGGCGTGCTGGCGAACGACGACGTGCATCTCGCCGTCCGCCGGGGCGAGGTGCACTGTCTGCTCGGCGAGAACGGTGCCGGCAAGTCCACCTTGATCAGCATCCTCTCGGGGATGCAGCGCCCGGACTCCGGGACGATACTGATCGACGGCGAGCCCGCGAGGATCCGATCGCCGCGCGACGCGCTCAAGATGGGCATCGGGACCGTCTACCAGCACTCGACGCTCATCCCGGCGCTGAGCGTCCTCGAGAACCTCATGCTCGGCGAGAGCCGCAGGATCGTGCTCGACCGGGGACGCGCTCGGGCGCGCATGGCGGAGATCGCGAAGATGCTGGGCGTCGAGGTGGACCCGGACGCACGCACCGGCGATCTCGCGCTCGGCCGCCAGCAACAGGTCGAGATCATCTCCGCGCTCTGGAAGGGATCGCGGGTCCTCGTGCTCGACGAGCCGACCTCGATGCTCACGCCCCAAGGCGTCGAGGAGCTCGAGAAGGTGCTGGTGCAGCTAAAGCAGCAGGGAACGGCGATCATCTTCATCACGCACAAGCTCCACGAGGCGCTGGCGGTGAGCGACCGCATCACGATCCTCCGCCGGGGCCGCGCCATCGGGGAGCTTTCGAGCGAGGAGATCCGGTCCTCGACCCCGGAGCAGAACCGGGCGACGATCGTCCGCCTCATGTTCGGCGACGCGACCGACATCGGCGACGCCCCCGAGCTGCAGACGCGCATCGAGGACGTGGAAGACCTCGGCGCACGTCGTCTCACGATCGCGGCGGGCGACGAGGAGGAGCCGATCCTCGAGCTCAAGTCGGTGTCGGCGCCCGGCGACGGCCTGGAACCCGGGATCGTCGACGTCAGCATGAAGGTGCGGGCCGGGCAGATCCTCGGAGTCGCAGGCATCGACGGCAACGGCCAACGCGCGCTCGCAGAGACCATCGCTGGGCAGCGGCGCGCGCGCACGGGCTCCGTCGAGCTGTTCGGCACTCCCGTGAACCGTCTCGGCGTGTCCGCGCGCCAGAAGCTCGGTCTGCGCTACGTCACCGACGACCGGCTCGGCGAGGGGATCGTCCGGAACCTGAGCGTGTCGATCAACCTGTTGCTGAAGCGCATCGGCGAGCAGCCGTTCTGGCGCCGCGGCCGCATCGACGCGCGCAAGGTCAACGCCGCGGCTCTCGAGCTCGTCGCCGAGTACGACATCCGGACGCCGGGCATCGCGACCCGTGCCGGCACGCTCTCCGGTGGCAACATCCAGAAGCTGCTCCTCGCACGCGAGCTGTCGCTCGGTCCGAAGGTCGTCGTGTTCAACAAGCCGACGTACGGCCTCGACCTGCGCACGACGGAGAACGTGCGTGAGGTCATCCGGCGCCTTACCGCCGAGGGAGCGGGTGCCGTGCTCATATCGACGGACCTCGACGAGCTGCTCGAGCTCGCGGGAGAGATCGTCGTGCTCTCGAGAGGGCGCCTCGTCGGCACGGTCCAGAACGGGCGGGATGCCGCGGAGCGCATCGGCGCGCTCATGATCGGCGACGGCGACTCCCCCGGTGCGGTCGCATGACGACGGGCGCCCGGCTGCGCGAAGCGCGCGAGGCGGAGGTCCGAGCGTGGCGATAGCGGCCGAGGACCGGGCTGCTGCGCCCGCGCCGCCGGCGCCGCCGCCCGCGCGGACGGCGACCGGGCGCGGCCAGATGGTCGTCCTCACCTTCGTGCGCTCGCTCGTCCCGGTCGTGCTCGCGCTGCTCGCGGGCGCGGTGCTGCTGCTCGTGCTCGGGCGCAGCCCCGTACGCTTCTACTCCGACGTCTGGCGCTACGGCGTCGAGCTGAACAACTGGCAGAACAGCGCGGTCCTCATGGCCCCGCTGCTGCTCATGGCGGCGGCGCTCGTCGTGGTGTTCCGGGCCAACATCTGGAACCTCGGCTACGACGCGCAGTACCTGCTCGGAGCGGTGTTCGTCGTCGGCTACGGGCCGTGGATGTTCGCGCACTTCCCGCGACCGGTCGCGTACGCCGTGCTGTTCGTCATCGCCGGGCTGGCCGGAGCGATCTGGACGATCGTCCCGGCGCTGCTTCGCGCCTACTTCGGCACGAACGAGATCATCACGACGCTCATGATGTCGTTCATCGGCATCGACGTCGCGAACATCCTCGTCAAGGGTCCGTTCCAGGACCCGACGGTCACGATTCCGCAGACCAAGACGATCCCGTACAACGACATGCTCCCGAACATCCCCGGCACGCACATCCACGTCGGGTTCCTCGTCGCGCTCGGCATCGTGCTCGTGCTGCACTACCTGCTCACGCGCACGTCGTTCGGCCTGAGGCTGCAGGTGTTCGGCGAGAACCCGAAGGCCGCCCGCCACGTCGGCATCAACGTGCGGCGCCTCATCATCTCGTCGTTCCTCTGGAGCGGCTTTCTCATCGGCGTCTCCGCAGCAGTCGACATCCTCGGGCTGTGGTCGTACGTGCGGTCCAACTGGAACCCGAGCTACGGCAATACGGTGATCCCGTTCGTCTTCCTCGCGAGGCTGAACCTCCTCGCGGTCATCCCGTTCGTCGCGTTCTACGCGGTGCTGTCGACCGGCGGCGACCTCGCGACGCAGGCCGTCAGCCTGCCGACGGACTTCCTGCTCGTGATCGTCGCCCTCATCTTGTTGTTCATGACGATCATCGAGTTTCTCGGCCGGCGCCGTGAGCTCGGCCAGAGCTACCTGACCAAGGGGCTCAGGGAGGCCCTGCGCCAACCGCTCGTCCGGCGGAGGAGGTCCCCATGACCGCTGTCCTGGCCGCGGCCTCGGGACTGTTCACGCAGTCGTTCGTGACCGCCCTCATCGCGGGTGGGGTGCTCGCGTCCATCCCGCTCATGTTCACGGCGGTGGGCGAGGCGATCTCCGAGCGCTCGGGCGTGTTGAACATCGGCCTCGAGGGCATGATGCTCGTCGGCGCGTACACGGGCTTCCTCGGCGCGTACGAGGCGCACTCGATGTGGGTGGGCTTCCTCACCGGAGCGCTCGGCGGCGGCGTCGCCGCCGCGTTGATGGTCGTGCTGAGCGTCCGAATGGGCCTCGACCAGATCGTCATCGGGATCGCGATCACGCTTGCGGGCGAGGGGATCACGAGCGTCCTGCAGCAGGCGCAGTTCGGCGGCGCCTACCCCCGGCTGCCCGCGTACCCGCAGGTCGCGATCCCCGGTCTCGACTCGATCCCCATACTCGGCAAGAGCCTGTTCGACCAGCCCCTCGTCGTCTACTTCGGTCTCGGCCTCGTCGCCGCGGTCGCGTGGATGTTCAGCAGGACCCGCTGGGGCCTCGAGCTGCGGGCCGCGGGGGAGAAGCCGGAAGCTCTCGACGCGGCGGGCGTGAGCGTCCTGAACACCCGCAGCTACGCGACGCTCGCGACCGGGGCGCTCGCGGGAGTCGGCGGGGCCTACCTCTCCGTGATCGCGGCCGGGACCTTCACGCCGTTCATGACCCAGGGCCAGGGTTACATGGCGATCGTCATCGCGATGCTCGCGAGGGGGCGCCCGGTCTGGGTCGCGGTCGCATCGTTCGTCTTCGGTATCTCGCTGTCGCTGTCGACGGCGCTTCAGCTCACCGGGATCAACATCTCGGCCGACGTGATCAACATGCTGCCGTTCGCGGCGATCATGCTCGCGCTCGTCATCTTCGCCCGCAGCGCCTACCTTCCGCCCGCGCTCGCAGTGCCGTACGTGCGCGGTGCGCGCTAGTGGTCGCGCTGCGAGCGGGAGCCGGACGTGAGCGATGAGACCGACCGAGGAAACGCCCGACCGAGGAAGCGAGGGTGACGACGATGCGTGAGGTGGACTTCACACTCTCGGCGGGGCCGACGGCGGCGAGCGCGCGGACGCTCGCGGCACTCGGCTCGCCGATCACCTACCACTACGACCCGGAGTTCCTCGACGCGTTCCGGCGCACGGAGCGCAAGGTCGCGTCGATCTTCCGCACCGAGAGCTCCGTGGTGATGATGCAGGGCGAGGCCGTGCTCGGGCTCGAGGCCGCGGCGCGCGGGCTCGTGCGCCCCGGCGACAAGGTGCTCAACCTCGTGTCCGGCGTCTTCGGCAAGGGCATGGGGATGTGGTTGACGGACTTCGGTGCCGACCTCCACGAGATCGAGGTTCCCTACGACGACGTCATCGACCCGGGCGACGTCGAGCGGTTCCTCGAGAGCAACCCCGACACGACGATGGTCGCGGTCGTGCACTGCGAGACGCCGTCGGGAACCGCGACGGACGTCGCGTCGATCGGCCGGATCGCCGCGGCACGGGGCGTGCTGACGCTCGTCGACTGCGTGTCGAGCGTGGGCGGCATGGCGTTCGAGGTCGACGAGTGGGGCCTCGACGTCTGCGTGCTCGGTCCGCAGAAGTGCCTCGGCGGCCCGCCGGGGATGTCGCTCATGTCCGTGAGCGAGCGCGCGTGGGAGGTGATGGAGAAGAACCCCCAGGCCCCGAGAGGCTCGTTCCTCTCGCTGCTCGACTGGAAGCGGACCTGGTTCGGCGAGGGCCGGTTCCCGTTCACGCCGTCGGTGGTCGACGTCCACGGCGTCGAGTCCGTGTGCGACCAGATCCTCGAGGAGGGCGTCGACGCGTCGATCGCCCGCCATGCGGCCGCCGCGAGCGCGTGCCGAGCGGGCGTGGCGGCGATGGGGCTCAGGATCTGGCCCCGCTCGGAGGCGATCGCAGCGAACTGCGTGACCTCGATCGCGGTGCCCGACGGTCTCGACCACGACCGGATCCGCAGCCACGCCCGGGAGCGCTACGGGGTGATGCTCTCCGGGGGCCAGGGGGCCGGGAACCTCGTGCGCATCGGTCACATGGGCCCGACCGCTAACGGCCTCCACCCGGTGGTCGGCCTCCTCGCGCTCGGGCGCTCCCTTCTCGACATGGGCGCGCACGTCGACGTGGGGGCCGGTGTCGAAGCGGCGCTCGCGTCGATCGCGGCGCGGTCGGGTGCCTCGTGACCGCGGCGCTCGAGCGAGTGCGAAGCAAAATTGTCGGCTGTCGCCTGTTGACAGTTTAGACGCGACTATGTTCGGATGGGGGCGGACGTGGTTCCGCCGCCGGTGGCGGCTGGCCTCCGGTCGTCATCGAGGGGAAGAGGTGCTCGAGTGGAATTCGGCGTAAATCTCAACAACCGTGAGCCGTTGATCGCACCGGCCTACACGCTGTCGGACCTGCTGCAGCTCGCGGTGGTCGCCGAAGACGTCGGGTTCGACTCCATCTGGGTCGGAGACAGCCTGTTCTCGAAGCCGCGCTACGAGCCGCTCAACTTGATGTCGGCGCTGTCGCAACGCACCTCGCGGGTGCGGATCGGCACCGCTTGCCTCGTCACCTCGACCCGCAACCCGCTCTACCTCGCCCTCGAGTGGGCGACGATGGACCACCTGTCGAACGGCCGCTCCATCCTCGGCGCCTGCATGGGCAATCCAGAGGTCGGCGTGAAGCGCGAGTTCGCGGCGCTCGGGCTCGACTTCGCGGACCGCGCGACGATCTTCGAGGAGGGCCTCGCGGTGCTGCGGGCCCTGTGGACCGAGGGCAGCGTCAACTACCGCGGCAAGTACTACACGTACGAGGACGTCGCGTTCCACTCGGGCACCGAGATGGCGCCGCTCATGCCGCTTCAGAAGCCGCCGCCCACCTGGGTCGTGTCGAACATCCGGCTCACCGGCGATCTCGACCCGGGCGTCGCGAGCCGCCGGCTCGAGCGCGCGTGCGACCGGGTCATCCGCTACGGCGACGGCTGGATGACCTGCTGTCGCGCGGAGCACCCGGAGGAGGTCGTCGAACAGGTCGCCCAGCTGCGCACCGCCGCGGCGAAGCTCGAGACGGACTTCGACCGCTATGTGGTCTCGTACCAGGTGACGATGAACATCGGCGACTCCAAGGAGAAGGCCCGTGAGGCCTTCGGCAACTACATCGGTGCCTACTACCCCGAGCTGTCGAAGGCCGTCGACCTGTCCAACTGGGGTCCGGTCGGGAACCCCGACACGATCGTCGAGTGGTTCATGAAGTTCCGGCAGGCCGGTGTCGACCACTTCGTCTGCCGCTTCGGCGACATGGACCAGTTCGCCCAGGTCGAACGCTTCGCGAACGAGATTCTCCCCGTCCTGCGGGCGAACGACGTCGAGATCAGCGCCCACTAAGACTCAACAAGGAGGTCACCATGTCCGTGAACGAGCAGGTGCGCACCGAAGCCGAGATGCGCGCGGCGGCCGAACTCGTCGTCGACGTGTGCTTCGAGGTCAAGGAAGGCGACACCGTCACGATCATCACCGACAACACCCGGAGCGAAGAGGCCGACATGGTGGCCACCGTCGTCTCCGAGCGAGGCGGCTGGCCGATGATCGCGAACAACGACACCCAGGTGCGGCGGTGCCTCACGGACACGTTGTTCCCGATGGCGCCACCGAAGCAGCTGCACACCGCGATCGTGAACTCCGACGACATCATCATCATGACGAACCTCGAATGGGCCAATCGCTTCGCCCACGTGTCCGCGGTGAAGCAGGCGTGCGCGCACCACTCGCGCATCGGCTCGGTCGAGGAGGGCTTCGGCCGCTGGCCGATCTCCGTGGACGACATCCGCCGCACGATCTCCAACGCGCAGGCGGCGATCAAGCTGCTCGAGGGCAAGAAGCGCGTGCGGGTCACCTCGCCTGCCGGGACGGACGTCGAGGTGAGCATCGAGGGCAGGCCCGCGCTCGAGGTCGTCCCCGTGAAGCAGCCGGGGGCGATGATGGGCCCGCTGCCCCTGTGGGGCGAGGTCGCGTACGGTGCCGTCGAGACCGAGACCGAGGGCACGATCGTCGTCGACGGGAACCTTCTCGGGGTCGGGGTTCCGGGGAACGTCGAGAATCCCGTCACGTGGCACATCGAGAACGGCCGATACACGTCGATAGAGGGGAAGTGGGAGGCGGAGCGGCTCCTGAACGCGATCAGCGGCGTGCCGGGCACCGAGGTCGTCGCGGAGTTCGCGTTCGGGACGAGCGACTACGCGCCGCTGATCGGCCCGTCGTCGAAGGGGCGCAAGGGAACCGCGCACTTCGCTCTCGGCGACAACCAGAACTGCTACCCGGGCGGTCAGAACACGAGCTCGTTGCACCTCGACGGCGTCAACCACAACATCTCCATCCAGATCGTCGACACCGGTGAGTACATCGTCAAGGAAGGCGTCTGGCAGCTATGACGGGCGCGCGCACCCGG
The DNA here is from genome assembly GCA_027306925.1 of Acidimicrobiaceae bacterium. Classification (GTDB taxonomy): domain Bacteria; phylum Actinomycetota; class Acidimicrobiia; order Acidimicrobiales; family Bog-793; genus JAJZBW01. The sequence continues at coordinate 18,762 of DAHUXW010000060.1, forward strand.
GCGATCGGTCTGGAGGACGTGGCGCCGATCGAGCTGCGCCACGACAGCTGGTCGAGAGTGCTCGTGAGCGACAAGACGGTCGACGACAACCACGCGTCCCTCGGCTACTCGGTCTTCGGGCCCGGCCTCGTGACCGCGGACCTGTCGCACTCGGTGGACGAGCTGTGCTTCGTGGTGTCCGGCATCGGTGTGATCCGGCTCGAGGACGAGGAGGTCGCGGTGCGCGCGCACAGCGGCCTCTACATCCCTGCCAAGGTCTGGCACACGGTCGTGAACGAGGGCGACGAGGACCTCGTCATGGTCTTCACGTTCCCGTGGCCGGACTACCCTCCGACCGAGCGCCGGGACGCGAGGACTTGAGCGTCCTCGGTGACCTCGAGCTGACCACCGGTCTCGCGCCGAGATCCGCCGACGAGGCGCGCCGGCAGGTGGCCGCCGCGTGCCGTATCGTCGCGCGCTACGGCCACGAGGACCTGACGCTCGGCCACGTGAGCGTCCGTGGCCCCGGCGAGCACGAGGTGTACATCAAGGCGAAGGGCAAGGCGCTCGGCGAGGTCACGCCCGACGACGTCATGCTCGTGCGCCTCGACGATCCCGAGGGGCACCTCGCGCCCGGCGCGCACCTCGAGACCGTCATGCACACCGAGACCTACCGCGCGCGTCCGGACGTGAGCGCCGCGATCCACACCCACGCCGTCTACGCGACGGCGCTCGGCGCGACCGTGTCGTCGCTCGAGTACCTCTCCCACGACGCGGTGCTGTTCAACGACGGTGTCGGCCTGTACAACGCGTCCGTCGGCATGGTCATGACCCGCGACGACGGCCGTGCGGTCGCGGACGCGCTGGGCGGCCACCGCGCGGTCCTGCTGCAGAACCACGGCATGCTCGCCGTCGGCGAGGACATCCGCTGGGCCGTGCTCTCGGCGCTGACGCTGGAGCGCGCGGTGCGTGTCCAGGTGCTCGCGAGCTCGCTCGGCGAGTTCACCCCGATCCCGGCGGCGAGCGTCGACGAGATCCATCTCACGAAGTACCAGTCGGCCTTCCTCGACGAGTACTGGTCCGCCTGGGTCAGGAAGCTCCCGAGCGCGAGCGAGGGCCGGCGGTGAGCGAGACGATCTCCGCGATCGTGAACGGCCGAGCATTCGACGGGGAGGTGGAGGCCAACGAGCTCCTGCTCGACTTCCTCCGCGATCGGCTCGGGCTGATCGGCGTGCGCCAGTCGTGCGAGGTCCAGGTGTGCGGAACCTGCACGGTGCTCGTCGACGGCAGCCCGGTGAGCTCGTGCTGCTTTCTCGCCTGCGACGTCGACGGGAAGGTCGTGGAGACGATCGAAGGTCTCGTGGGGACGCCCTTCCACGACGAGATCAGCGAAGCGTTCGTGCGCCACGCGGCGGTGCAGTGCGGCTTCTGCACCCCCGGGATGCTGCTCACCGCGAAGGCACTGATGGGCACGACCGACCTCGCCTCGGAAGCAGCGGTGCGCCACGCGATGGCGGGCAACCTTTGCAGGTGCACCGGGTACCGGTCGATCCTCGACGCGCTGATGGAGGTGTTCGATGCCCACGATCCGACGCGCGCGTGAGGTCGCGCCGTGACCCGGCTGTCCGAGACGCCAGGTAGGGTCGGGACGGCAGTCGGTCTCAGCGTCGAGCGGGTCGACGCGCGCGACAAGCTCGCCGGCAAGGCCGAGTTCACGGGAGACCTGCACCCTCCCTTCATGCTCTACGGTGCCGTGCTTCGCAGCCCGTACGCGCACGCGCTCATCGAGCACCTCGACGTGCGCGGCGCGCAGGACATCGACGGCGTGGTCGCGGTCCTCACCGGCGACGACCTCTCCGACATCGACCCCTACTACGGGCACGCGCTGCGCGACCGTCCGGTCGTCGCGATCGGCAAGGTCCGCTTCGTCGGCGAGCCCGTCGCAGTCGTCGCCGCGGTGACCCAGGCGATCGCGGACGCCGCGCTCGCGGCGATCGAGGTGAGCTACGAGCCGCTAGAGGTCGCGGCGTCCGTCGACGCGGCGCTCGCGCCGGGGGCACCGCTCATCCACGAGGGCGCGGTCAGGCCCGGCCTCGCGCACGGCCTCGGCACCCTCCCAGAGCGCGAGGGCAACATCTGCTACAGCTACGGCTTCAGCCGCGGCGACACGGCGTCCGCCTTCGACACGGCGGCGGTCGTCGTGGAGGGCGAGTACCGCTTCCCTGCCGTCTACCAGTACTCGATGGAGACGCACACGACGATCGCGCACCACCGGGGCGACGACATCGTCGTGTGGTCGTCGTGCCAGCACCCGTTCCTCGTCCGCCAGGAGATCTCCGAGCTCTTCGGCCTTGCCCTCGACCGCGTCGAGGTGATCGTGCCGTATCTCGGCGGCGGGTTCGGGAGCAAGTCCTACACGAAGATGGAGCCGCTCACGGTCGCGATGTCGCGCAAGGCCGGCCGGCCCGTGCGGATCCTCAACCGCGTCGACGAGTCCATGGTCACCACGCGGCGCCACAACATGAAGTGCCGGATGCGCACCGCGGCGGGCGCGGACGGCGAGCTCGTCGCGCGCGAGGTCGAGATGTGGCTGGACACCGGCGCGTACGCGGACAACGGTCCCCGGGTGACCGCGACCGCCGGCGACGCCGCACCCGGGCCGTACCGCTGGCGGGCCATGGACGTGAAGGCGCACTGCGTCTACACGACGACGAGCCCGTCGGGCTCGTACCGCGCGTTCGGCTCGACCCACGTCCAGTGGATCGGCGAGTCCCAGGTCGACGAGATCGCCCGGCGACTCGGACTGGACCGCCTCGAGGTGCGGCGCGCGAACCTGCTCGGTCGGGGCGAGGAGGTCCGTCCCGGTGCGAAGGGCGTCGACGCGGACCTGGTCGGCGACATCGAGAAGGTCGCGGCCGCGATCGACTGGGGCGCGCCACGTGGGCCGAACCGGGGCGTCGGGGTGTCCATCGGCCTGCTCGCCGCGGGAGCCCATCCGGTGTCGATGGCCACCGTGCGGCTCGGTCCCGACGGCGGCGTGACCGTCCTCGTCGGCACGACCGAGCTCGGCCAGGGCGCGCGCACGGTCATGGGCCAGATCGCGGCGGAGGTCCTCGGCCTCGAGTCGTCGCGCGTGCGTGTGATCGGCACCGACACGGCCTACACGCCCTACGACCGGTCGACCGGGGCGAGCCGCTCCACCACCGTCGCGGGCAAGGCCGTCGAGGAGGCCGCGCTCGACGTCCTCGACGCCCTGCTCGAGACCGCGGCCGACGTGCTCGAGGTCGACCGTGAGCAGCTCACGATCGGCGGCGGGGCGGTCGCGGGAGGTGGCCGGACGATGAGCTACGAGCAGCTCGTCCAGAAGCGGTTCGGCCTCGCGGGCGGCGAGCTCATCGGCCACGGCCGGGTCCAGCCGCGAGGCGGCAGCGGGGGCTTCGCCGACGGGCCGGTCTTCTGGGAGATCTGTGTCGCCGGCGCCGAGGTCGAGGTCGACACCGAGACCGGCGTCGTGACCGTGCTGCGCACCTCCAGCGTCGCGGACGTCGGCCGGGCGATCAACCCGCAGCTCATCGAGCGCCAGGACGAGGGCGGGGCCCTCCAGGGCATCGGCAACGCGATGTTCGAGGAGATGCGCTTCAACGACGACGGGCTGCTGCTCAACGACACGCTCCTCGACTACCGCATCCCGTCGTTCGAGGACGTCCCGGCCTCGATGGCCTGCACGATCGTCGAGAACGGCGACGGCCCCGGCCCGTTCGGTGCGAAGGGCTGCGGCGAAGGGGTGCTCGCGGGCCTTCCCGCGGCGATCGTGAACGCGCTCGCCGACGCGGGCGTCGCGATGACCGAGCTCCCGCTCACGCCCGAACGGGTGTGGAACCAGATCCAGAAACAGCGGACCGTAGAACCGAAGGAGAGAACATGACGATTCCGAAGACGATCGCGGTCATCGGTGCCGGGACGATGGGGCCCGGCATCGCGGCGACGCTGTCCCGATGCGGGTCGAACGTCCGGCTGAACGACGTCGACGGCGCCGTTCTCGAGCGCTCGAAGGCGGCGACCGAGCTCGCGTCGCAGGTCCTCGGGCGGCTCGACGCGCCGGAGGCGCCCGGCGGCTCGGTCAGCTTCGAGCTCGATCTCGAGAAGGCGTGCGCCGGGGCCGACCTCGTCATCGAGGCGGTGCCCGAGAAGCTCGCGCTGAAGCGCGAGATCTTCGCGAGGTTCGAGCAGGCCGTCGCGGCGGACACGGTCCTCGCGACGAACACGTCGGGGATCCCGATCTCCGACATCGCGGCCGAGCTCGCGCACCCCGAGCGCGTCATCGGCATGCACTGGTCCAACCCGCCGCACCTGATCCCGATGATCGAGGTGGTGCCCGGCGAGAAGACGTCGGCGGCCGTCGTCGAGCAGCTCGTCGCCACGATCAAGGCGTTTGGCTTCGAGCCGGTCGTCGAGAAGGAGGTTCCCGGCTTCGTCGAGAACCGGATCCTCTACGCGATCCTCCGCGAGTGCGTGTCGCTCGTCGAGCGCGGCGTCGTCACCCAGGCCGACATGGACACGGCGGTGAAGTGGGGGATCGGCTACAAGCTCGCGGTCATCGGCCCGATGCGCCTGCTCGACATGGCCGGGCTCGACATCTACCAGAGCGTCGCCAGCTACCTCAATCGGGACCTGTGCAACGACGCGGAGGTCGCGTCGCTCGTCACCGACAAGACGGCCGCCGGAAAGCTCGGGATGAAGTCGCTCGGCGGCATGTACGACTACGCGGACCAGGACGACGTCAACGCCAACCGCGCGAGGATCGTCGCCGGGCTCGTCGCGGTCCGCAAGACGCTCTCGGCGCTCTAGGGGGACGGGGAAGGGCACGCGATGGCTCCGAAGAAGGTCTACATCCTCGACGGCGGTTCGCTCGTCATCGACCGCTCCCAGGTGCTGTGGCACATCGACGTCGGCACTCCCGTGCGCTTCCCCGTCTACAGCGTCCTCGTCGAGCACTCCGACGGGCTCGTGCTCTACGACACGGGCTACGACCTCGACCACGTGAACCGGGTGCTGCCGTTCGAGCAGCCGCTCCAGACCCCCGAGCAGTCGCTGACGGCGCAGCTCCGCCTGTGCGGCTTCGACCCGGAGCAGGTGGACGTCGTCGTGAACTCGCACTTCCACTTCGACCACGTCGGCGGGAACCGCTTCCTCACCGCGGCGACGACGCTCGTGTCGAAAGAGGAGCTCAGGCACGCGAAGGTGCCCGAGCCCTTCGAGCACCTCGGCTACTCGGACCTCACGTTCGACTACCCGGGCGTGAAGTACGAGCGCGTGAGCGGCGACATCGAGATCGCCGACGGCGTCTGGCTGTTCGAGACACCCGGCCACACCGCGGGCCACTACTCGATGCTCGTCGAGATGGACGACGGGCCGTCCATGCTCTTCGCCGGCGACGCCGCGTACACCCACGAGAACCTGGAGCGCGAGATCATCGCGGGCTTCCACCTCGACCCGACGCAGTCGGTCCAGTCGATCAAGCGCCTGAAGCGGCTGGCGAAGCAGCACGGGGCCGAGATCTACCCGTCGCACGAGATGGCAGCGTTCCAGACCTGGAAGCACGCCCCCAACTTCTACGCATGAGTGATCACGACCAGAGCGAGGACCGAGGAACATGAGACTGACTGACCGAGTCGCGATCGTCACCGGAGCCGGGCAGGGGATCGGCAGGGCGATCGCCGAGAAGCTCGCCGCCGAAGGCGCGCGGGTCGTCGTCGCGGACATCAACGCGGAGACCGCCGCGTCGTGCGCGGCGGCGATCGGCGGCACCGCGCACCAGGTCGACGTCAGCGACGAGGCACAGGTCGCATCTCTCGTCGAGGCCACCGTCGCCCTCCACGGCAAGGTCGACGTCCTCGTCAACGACGCGGCGATCGTGCCCTTCACCGCGTGGGACGACATCGACTTCGCGGAGTGGCGGCGCATCATGTCGGTGAACCTCGACGGCACGTTCCTCACGTGCCGGGCGGTCTACCCGCACATGCGCGCCGCGGGCTACGGCCGGATCGTGAACCTCTGCTCGAACGTGATCGTCGCGGGCACCCCCAACCTCGCGCACTACGTGGCCTCGAAGGGCGGGATCTTCGGCTTCACGCGGGCGCTCGCGACCGAGCTCGGCCGGTACGGGATCACGGTCAACTCCGTCGCGCCCGGTCTCACCGCGAGCGAGGGCGTGCTCGGTTCGCCGCACGCGGACGCGTTCGACTTCGTCGTCGGGCTCCAGGCGATCCCGCGCCGCGGCCTTCCGAGCGACATCGCCCCGGTCGTGGCGTTCCTCGCGTCCGAGGAGGCCGGATGGGTGACCGGCTCGATGGTCGTCGCCGACGGCGGGCACACCCGCCACTGAGAATGCCCGCGTCGCGGCAGCGGTCGCCCGGGAGCGGGCCGGCCACCGTCGAAGGCCACGAGAAGGAAGTCGAGAGCTCATGAAGTTGCCGCGGTTCGAGATCCACCGGCCCACGTCCTTCGCGGACGCGTCCCGCCTGCTCGTGGAGCTCGGAGACGACGCGGTCGCCGTGAACGGTGGCACCGAGCTCCTGCTCACCATGAAGCTCGGCCTAGCCGTCTACGACCACCTCGTCGACCTGAAACGCGTCCCGGAGCTTCGTGTCCTCGCGCGGTCGGGGGACCGGCTGGCGATCGGTGCCGGGATGACCCATCGCGAGGTCGAGACGTCGCCGCTCGTGCGGGAGAGCTTCCCCGCGCTCGCGGCGATGCTCGCCGACGTCGCGAACGTGCGCGTCCGGTCGGTCGGGACGCTCGGCGGGAACCTGTGCTTCGCCGACCCGCACTCGGACCCCGCCACGTTCCTCGCCGCGACGGACGCCGTCGTGGTCACGGGCGGCGGCGGCGGAGCCCGGCGCGTGCCCGTCGGCCAGTTCGCGGTCGGTCCCTACGAGACCGTCCTCGAGTCGGGCGAGCTCCTCGCCGAGATCGAGGTGCCGCTCCCGGGGCCGGGGACCGGCGTCTCGCACGTGCGCATGAAGACGCACGAGCGCCCGACGGTGACGGTCGCGTCGAGGGTCGAGCTCTCCGCCGGCGTCGTCGTGGCGGCGCGCGTCGCGGTCGGGTCGGTCTGCAGCGTGCCCGTGGTCCCGGACACCGTGTCGGACCTGATCGGCGCCGCGCGGGAGGACTGGGACGCTCGGGTCGCCGCATGTGCCGCGGCGACCGCCGACGCCGTCGATCCGGTCGAGGACGCCGACGGCTCCACCGCCTACAAGCGCGCGCTCGTGGAGGTCTTCGTCCGTCGCGGCCTGCACCGGGCGCTCGCGTCCGCGGCGAGCTCCGGCGCGGCGGGAAGGTCGACGAGATGAAGCTCGCGGCGTCGTTCTCCGTTCCACTGCCCGTGGCGGACGCCTGGACGCTGCTCCAGGACATCGAGCGCGCGGCGACCTGGTTCCCGGGCGCGCGTCTCGAGTCCGTCGAGGGCGAGTCGTTCAAGGGCACCGTGCGGGTGAAGGTCGGCCCGATGATGGTCGACTACCGGGGAACGGCGCGGTTCGTCGAGCGCGACGAGACCGCCTACCGGGTCGTGATCGAGGCGTCGGGGCGCGAGCAGCGAGGTTCGGGCACGGCGAAGGCACGCGCGGTCACGGCGCTCACGGCCGCGGGGGAGCGCACCGACGTGTCCGTGTCGATCGACCTCGACGTGACGGGCCGGCCGGCCCAGCTCGGGCAGAGCCTCATGCAGGACATAGCGCAGCGCCTCGTCGGCGAGTTCTCGCACCGGATGGAGGCCGACCTGTCCGCTCACACGACGACCGACGAGCAGCCCGCGGCCGGAGGCGACGGCGCCGCCGCGCACGCGAGCGCCGCGGGTGGGCCCGTCGGACCGGGCGAAGCTCGAGGCGCGGCAGCCGGCCCCGCGCGCGGCTCCGGCGCGAGGGAGGACGACGTCCTCGACCTCGGTCGGATCGCCGGGCCGGCCGTGCTCCGCAAGGTGGCGCCGGTCCTGCTCGCGGTCGTGGTGGCCGCGCTGCTCCGGCGCTGGTTCACGTCGCGTCGCGCGGCGCCGCTCGCGAGGAGATGCCCATGACGGTCGACGCCCACATGCACGTCGGCGAGTTCCCGCTGTTCGACGTCCGCATGGACGGTGCGGGTCTCGCGGCGACGTTCACGAAGTTCGACATCGCCTCCGGGCTCGTGTTCTGCCCGGAGAACCACCTCACGCGCGAGGCCGTCGAGGCCGTCGACGCCGCCTACGGGCTCTACTGGGCGAACCCGAAGCTGCCCGGCTACCTCGACGAGGCCGCCGAGTACCTCGACCACCCGAAGTTCCGTGGCGTGAAGCTCCACCCGCTGATCGACGGCTACCACCCCAACGACCCGATCGTGCACCCGCTGATCGAGCTGCTCGTCGACAGGGGCCTTCCCGTCCTGATCCACTGCGGGCACCCGATCTTCACGCTCCCGTGGAGCATCGAGGAGCTGGTCGTGAACTTCCCCGCGGCGAAGGTGATCCTCGGGCACATGGGGCACGGCAACATCGTCTACATCAACGGCGCGATCGACGTCGCGGCGCGCAACCCGAACGTCTACCTGGAGACGTCCGGGATGCCGATGCACTCGAAGATCAAGGAGGGCGTCAACCGGGCCGGCTCCCACAAGGTCCTCTACGGCTCCGACGCGCCGTTCCACGACCCGGGTGTGGAGATCCTGAAGGTTCGCGTGAGCGGGCTGAGCGACGACCTCGTCGAACGCGTGCTGCACACCAACGCGGTCGACGTCTACTTCGACGGCGTGCTCCCCGCCCCGGGCTGAGCTCCGAGCGACCGGCCGACGGGACGCGACCGCGGGGTGCCCTCGGGCACCCCGCGGTCCACACCACCGGTGGAGCCGGCCCACCGGACCTGATGGCAGTCCGGTGGGCCGTGCATCGACTGTTTCGGGACTAGTAGTCCTCCATGCCTCCGCCCGGCATCGCCGGCGCCTGCTTCTCCTCCGGCTTGTCCACGACGACGGCCTCGGTCGTGAGGAAGAGCGCCGCGATCGACGCGGCGTTCTGCAGCGCCGAGCGCGTCACCTTCGCGGCGTCGATGACGCCGGACTTGAAGAGGTCCTCGTACTCGCCGGTCGCGGCGTTCAGGCCCTCGGCGACGTTCTTCAGGTTGCGCACCTTCTCGACGATCACGCCGCCCTCGAGCCCCGCGTTGACGGCGATCTGCTTGAGGGGCTCCTCGACGGCCTTCGCGACGATCCGGGCACCGGTCGCCTCGTCGCCCTCGAGCTTCTCGGCACGGTCGAGGATCGCCTGCTGGGCACGGAGCAGCGCGACGCCGCCGCCGGGCACCACGCCCTCCTCGATCGCCGCCTTCGTCGTCGACACCGCGTCCTCGATGCGGTGCTTCTTCTCCTTGAGCTCGACCTCGGTGGCCGCGCCGACCTTGATCACCGCGACGCCGCCCGACAGCTTCGCGAGGCGCTCCTGGAGCTTCTCACGGTCGTAGTCGGAGTCGGTGTTTTCGATCTCGGCCTTGATCTGGTTGATGCGGCCCTTGATGTCCGCCTCCGTGCCCGCACCCTCGACAATCGTCGTCTCGTCCTTCGTGATGACGACCTTGCGCGCGGTGCCGAGCAGGTCGAGCGTCACGTTCTCGAGCTTCAGGCCGACGTCTTCGGTGATGACCTGGCCGCCGGTGAGGATCGCGATGTCCTGGAGCATGGCCTTGCGGCGCTCGCCGAAGCCCGGGGCCTTCACGGCCGCGCTCTTGAACGTGCCGCGGATCTTGTTCACGACGAGCGTCGCGAGCGCCTCGCCCTCGACGTCCTCGGCGATGATCACGAGCGGCTTGCCCGTCTGCATGACCTTCTCGAGGACCGGCAGCATGTCGCGCACAGCCGAGATCTTCGAGCCGAAGAGCAGGACGTACGCGTCCTCGAGCGAGGCCTCCATCCGCTCGGAGTCGGTCGCGAAGTACGGCGAGATGTAGCCCTTGTCGAAGCGCATGCCCTCGACGAGGTCCATCTCCATACCGAAGGTCTGGGACTCCTCGACGGTGATGACGCCGTCCTTGCCGACCTTGTCGATCGCCTCGGCGATCATCGACCCGATCTCGGTGTCGGCGGAGGAGATCGACGCGACCTGAGCGATCTGGTCCTTCGAGTCCGTCTCCTTCGAGATCTCCTTCAGGCGGGCGACCGCGGCCTCGACCGCGGCCTCGATGCCCTTCTTCAGCGACATCGGGTTCGCGCCGGCCGCGACGTTGCGCAGCCCCTCACGGACGAGCGCGCCCGCGAGCACGGTGGCCGTCGTCGTGCCGTCACCCGCGACGTCGTCGGTCTTCTTCGCGACCTCCTTGACGAGCTCGGCGCCCACGTGCTCCCACGGGTCCTCGAGGTCGATCTCCTTGGCGATCGAGACGCCGTCGTTCGTGATCGTCGGCGCGCCCCACTTCTTCTCGAGCACGACGTTGCGGCCCTTCGGGCCGAGCGTCACCTTCACGGCGTCCACGAGCTGGTTCATGCCGCGCTCGAGGGCCCGGCGGGCCTGCTCGTCGAAGCTGATCAACTTCGGCATCTTCGGGTGTCCTCCCTTGGCTGCTCGGCGACGCCGAGCGTTGGCACTCTCGTGTGGCGAGTGCCAATAGCAAACCACGCCGGGCGCCGTCGCGCAACCGAGCCCCCGTCCCGGCCCGCGGCAGGGCGACCACTAGCTTGTTCCGAGGTGAGCGAGCCAGTGCCGGCGGGATCGTCGAATGCGCCGGGAGCGCGGCTCGAGCCCCCGGGCGCGCCGTCTGCGGGCGCCCGTGCGGGGGAGTCGATCGGCCGGCGGGTCGTCGCGGTGTTCGCCGTGCTCGTCGGCGTCTCCATCGCGAACCTCTACTACGTCCAGCCCCTGCTCCCGATGGTGCGACGGGACTTCCATGTCGCGAGCGGCGTCGCCGCGCTCGCGACCACGTCCGCCCAGCTCGGCTTCGTGCTCGGCCTGCTCTTCCTGCTGCCGCTCGGCGACCTGGTCGAGCGGCGGAGACTGGTGACCGGCCTCGCGCTCGCGTGCGCGGTCTTCCTCCTCGTCGCGGCAAGTGCGCCGGTCGTCGCAGTGCTGCTCGTCGCGCTGCTCCTCGTCGGCGCCACGGTCGCGCTCGCCCAGGTCCTGCTGCCGTTCGCCGCGACGCTCGCGCCCGAGCACGAGCGCGGGCGGGTCGTCGGGCTCGTCATGAGCGGCCTGCTCCTCGGCATCCTGCTCGCCCGGACCTTCGCCGGCCTCGTCGCCGCCGCCTCGAGCTGGCGCGTCGTGTTCTACTGCGCGGCCGGCTCGATGGTCGTCGTGACGCTCCTCGCGTGGACGCGGCTACCGGGCGAGGTCCGCCGCGGCGAGCTGTCCTACACCGGGCTGCTCAGGTCCCTCGGGGGGATCGTGCGGAGCGAGCCGGTGCTCCGCCGCCGTGCGCTCTTCGGCGCGCTCGGCATGGGCTGCTTCAGCGTGCTCTGGACGTCGATCGCGTTCCTGCTCTCGGGCGCGCCGTACCACTACAGCACGGCGCGCATCGGCCTGTTCGGGCTCGTCGGCGCGGCCGGGGCCCTGATGGCCTCGGCGGCGGGTCGCCTCGCGGACCGGGGGCGGAGCGGCGCGGTCACGGTGGTCACGACCGCGCTGCTCGCGGGCTCCTACCTGCCGATCTACCTCGGCGCGCACTCGCTCGCAGCGCTCCTCGTCGGGATCGTCGTGCTCGACCTCGGGGTCCAGGGCCTCCACATCACGAACCAGAGCCTCATCTACCGGCTCGCGCCCGAGCACCGGTCCAGGACGAACGCGGTGTACATGATCTCGTACTTCCTCGGCGGGACCTCCGCGTCGGGCCTCGCCGCGGCGCTCTACTCCTCGACGAGGTGGGCCGGCGTCTGCGCGCTCGGCGCCGCGCTCGGCACGGCGGCGTTCGCCGCGGCCCTCGTGGAGCTGCGCCGCGCCCGCCGGGTCGCGCTCGGCGACGGTGCGCCCCTCGTGGCGGGGGGTGGCGGGGCGTCGCGCTGAGCGCGCGCCCGGGCCGCGCGGTCGGGCGCCTCGGCGCTTCACGCCCGCTTCAGGTAGCGGGCGCATCATAGGGAGATGGCACAGACTGCAACCGGGACGCGGCGCCCGGAGCTCATCGGGGGGATCGGGGACCGTTCGGCCGCCGCGCCGGGTCGCGCCGCCGCGCGCCGGTGGCTGCCCGACGCGGTGCTCGGCGCCGCCGGCGTCGGCCTCGGCGCGGCGGTCGGGTCGGTGCTCACGTCCGAGACCCGGGGCCAGCTCACCCAGGCCGGGGGTGTCGCGACCGTCGTCGGCAGCCTGACCGGCATGGTCGGCGCATACCTCGCGCTGCTCATGGTGCTGCTCATCAGCCGCCTGCCCCTCGTCGAGCGGACGATCGGCCAGGACCGGCTCGCGCGCTGGCACCGCCGCCTCGCGCCGTGGCCGATCGCGCTCCTCGCGCTCCACGCGATCGCGATCACCGTCGGGTACGCGCAGGCCGCGCGCGTCGGGCCGTGGCACGAGGTCGGCACGCTCCTTTCCGCCTATCCCGGAGTCACGATCGCGACGGCCGGCCTCGGTCTCATGCTCGCGATCGGCCTCGTCTCGCTTCGAGCGGTGCGCAACCGGCTGAGCCGTGAGACCTGGTGGCTCATCCACCTCTGGATGTACGTCGCGCTCGCGATCTCCTTCGTGCACGTCGTCGTGCTCGGGCCCTCGTTCGTCGTCCACCCGGTCGCGACCGACCTCTGGGACGCGGCGTGGGCGGCCGCTGCGGGAGCGATCCTCGCCTACCGCTTCGGCCTGCCGGTGGTGCGAAGCGTGCGGCACCGCCTGAGCGTGGTCGACGTCCGCACCGAGGCCCCCGGGGTCGTGTCGATCGTCTGCAAGGGCCGGGACCTCGAGCGCCTCGACGTGCGCGGCGGCCAGTTCTTCGAGTGGCGCTTCCTCGCTCGTGGCCTGTGGTGGCAGGCGCACCCCTACTCGCTCTCCTCGCTCCCGCGCCCTCCCTACGTGCGACTCACGGTGAAGGGCGTGGGCGACCACTCGAAGGCGCTCGCGGCGCTGCGTCCCGGCACGAAGATCGCGATCGAGGGGCCGTACGGCGCGTTCACGAACGACGCGCGCACCCGCAGGCGGGTGGCGCTCGTGGCCGGCGGCATCGGCGTCACCGCGATCCGCAGCCTGCTCGAGGAGATGCCGAGGACCGCCGAGCCCGTCGTCGTGCTGCGTGCCTCGAAGCCCGAGGACCTCGCGCTGCGCGCCGAGGTCGCCGACCTCGTGAAGGAGCGGCGCGGCAGCCTGCAGGAGGTCGTCGGCGCACGCGACGAGATCGAGCTCGACGCGAAGGCGCTCCGCCGGCTCGTGCCCGGGATCGCGGAGCGTGACGTCTTCGTGAGCGGTCCGGAGTCCTTCGTGTTCCACGTCGTCGAGACGCTGCGCGCGATGGGGATCCCCGACGAGCAGCTCCACTACGAGGCATACGCGTTCTGAGCCCGGTCGCCCGCGGCGCGTCGCGCCGTCGGGGCCCGAGAAGGAGGAAGTGGATGAGAGCGAGGAAGCCGGTGGTCGCGCTCGGCTCGACGGCGGCCGGGATCGCGGTCGTGCTCGGCCTGCACCCCCAGGGCGGGGCGTTGCTCGCCGCGGGGCTGCGGCGCGCGCCCGGCGCCGGTCCCGCGACGCCCGCCCGGTCGACCTCGACGACGACGGCCCGCCCGCCCGCGAGCACGACCACAGGGCCGCCCGCCGCCGGGACGCCCTCGACGACGACCACGCGGCCGCCCGCCGCGAGCGGAGCCGGGGGAGCGTCCCGGAGCACGTCGGTGCCCGCGGGGAGCGCTCGCGTGCGCACGGCGACGGGAAAGCCGATCCAGTACGGGTTCGGCGTGATCTCGGTGCGCGCGACCGTGCGCGGCAAGCGCCTCGCGGACGTCGTCGTCGCTCGCATCCAGGTCGCCGATCCGACCTCCGGCCAGATCGCGTCGCAGGTCGACCCGATGCTCCGCTCCCAGGCGCTGTCGCTCCAGACGTGGCGGATCAACGGCGTCTCGGGCGCGACCTACACGAGCGAGGGCTACGCGTACTCGCTGCAGTCGGCGCTCGGGAAGCTCCACTTCAAGTGACGCGGCCGGCCGGGCGCCGCGGCGCGCCGGCACCGGCGCCCGTGGGCTCCGCGCCGGCGCGCTTCCTTCCCGCCTAGCCGCCGGCGACGGCCGGGACGACCGAGAGCGTCTGACCCGCGCTCACCGGCGTGTCGAGGCCGTCGAGGAAGCGCACGTCCTCGTCCGCGAGGAACAGGTTGACGAAGCGGCGCAGCCCGCCCGACTCGTCGAGCAGGCGCTCGCCGATGCCCGGGTGCGCCGCGTCGAGCGAGGCGAGGGCCTCTCGCACGGTCGAGCCTTCGACGGCGATCTCGCCTGCGCCGCCGGTGAGCTGGCGGAGCTGGGTGGGGATGCGGACGGTGATGCTCATCTGGTCGTGCCTTTCTCTACGACGGCGGCGAAGGCCTCGAGCGTCGGCGGGATGACCGCCGACGGCCCGACGTCGTCGCCGAGCGCCTCGACGGTCTTCAACCCGGTGCCCGTCACGTACGCGACGACCCGCTCGTCGCTCCGCACGACGCCCGACGCGGCGAGCTTCGCGAGCGTCGCGATCGTGACGCCGCCGGCGGTCTCCGCGAAGATGCCCTCGGTGCGCGCGAGGAGCCGGATCCCCTCGACGATCTCCGCGTCGGTGACCGAGCCGATCGCGCCGCCCGTCGAGCGGGCGACCTGCAGCGCGTACCAGCCGTCGGCGGGGTTCCCGATCGCGAGCGACTTCGCGATCGTGTCCGGCCGGACCGGGCGCACGATGTCCGAGCCCTCGGCGAACGCGGTCGCGACCGGCGAGCACCCTTCGGCCTGGGCGCCGGAGATCCGCACCGAGTCGCCGCCCTCCACGAGCCCGACCGCGGTGAGCTCGTGGAAGCCCTTGTGGATCTTCGTGAGCTGGCTGCCCGACGCGATCGGCACGACCACGTGGTCGGGGACCTCCCAGCCGAGCTGCTCGGCGACCTCGAACGCGAGCGTCTTCGAGCCCTCCGAGTAGTAGGGCCGGACGTTGACGTTCACGAAGGCCCAGTCCGGGTGCTCGCTCGCGAGCTCCGCGCAGAGGCGGTTCACGTCGTCGTAGTTGCCGTCGACCGCGATGAGGTTCCCCCCGAATACCGCGGTCGTCTGGATCTTCACGCGCTCGAGGTTCGCCGGCACGAACACGTAGGAGTCCATCGCGGCGCGCGCTGCGTGCGCGGCGACCGAGTTCGCGAGGTTGCCGGTCGACGCACACGCCGCGACCTTGAAGCCGAGCTCGCGCGACTTCGTGAGCGCGACCGAGACGACACGGTCCTTGAACGACCCCGTGGGGTTGCGCGTGTCGTCCTTCACCCACAGCTCGCCGAGCCCGAGCGCCGAGGCGAGCCGGTCCGCGCGCACGAGCGGCGTGAAGCCCGCCCCGAGGTCGACCGCGTCGTCGTGGGCGACGGGCAGCATCGCCCCGTACCGCCAGATCGTGGGGGGGCCGGCCGCGATCGACTCCCGCGAGACCGACGCGGCGACGGCCGCGTAGTCGTACGCGACCTCGAGCGGGCCGAAGCAGAAGTCGCACACGTGGAGCGCGGCTGCGGGGAAGGAGCGGCTGCACTCACGACAGCGCAGACCCTGGACGTGTCCCACGAGATGCCTCCTCATCGCTCGGGCATTGGCACCTGGTGAGACCCGTGCGCCGCCGACGATCGGGGCGATCGGAACTGCACTGGTTGCCGCGGCGTCGCAGGGCCCGTCCCTCAGCCGCTCTTGATGGTGGTGACAGTGTGGACGACGGCGGGCCGCGCGTCAAAGTGCCCGCCGGCAGGGCCACTACGTTGCCGTCGGCGCGCGCACCGACGAAGATGGACCGCGTGACCCGGGACGGCGGCGCGATCGCGTCCTTCGACCACCGCGACTTCCCGGTCGCCCTCGTGCGCGAGCTGAAGGGCGCGACGAGCGTCTCGGTGTGCATCCCGGCTCGCGACGAGGCGGCGACCGTCGGTCGGATCGTCGCGTCGGTGCGTGACGGGCTCATGGGCCGCGTCGGGGTCGTCGACGAGCTCGTCGTCGTCGACGACGGCTCGCTCGACGCGACCGCCGTGGTCGCGCGGCGCGCCGGCGCGCGGGTCGTGCCGAGCTCGACCGCGGCGGGCGGCGGTCCCGGACCGCTCGGCAAGGGCGACGCGATGCGCGCGGGCGTCGCGTCGACGACCGGCGACCTCGTCGTCTTCCTCGACGCGGACGTCACGAACTTCCGACCGCACTTCGTGTCCGGCCTGCTCGGCCCCCTGCTCACGCGCCCGCCGACCGCGCTCGTGAAGGGCGCGTACGCGCGCTTCCTCCACGGGAGCCCGACGGGCGGCGGGCGGGTGACCGAGCTCGTCGCGCGCCCGGTCCTCGCGCTCACCTATCCGGAGCTGGCCGAGGTCCGCCAGCCGCTCGCCGGCGAGACCGCGGTGCGACGGTCGGTGCTCCGCGAGGTCGAGCTCGCCCCCGGCTACGGCGTCGAGATCGCGCTGCTGATCGACGTCGCGGACCGCTTCGGCGCAGCCGCGCTCGCTCAGGTCGACCTCGGGACCCGGGCGCACCGGAACCGCCCGCTCGCCGAGCTCGCGCCCCAGGCGCGCGAGGTCCTCGGCGCGGCGCTCGCCCGACTCGGCCTGCCCGCGAGGTGAGCGAGCTCGTCGTCGTCTCCAACCGGGGACCGGCCACGTTCGCGGTCGGCGCGGACGGCGCCCTCGTCGCGCGCCACGCGGCCGGCGGGCTCGCCCCGAGCCTCGTGCACGCGCTCGCGGGCACGAACGCGCTGTGGATCGCGACCGCGATGGGCGACGCGGACCGGCGGGCCGCGCGCGAGGGCGTGGCGGCGGCGCTTGCGGGCGGGACGGAGCTCCGCCTCGTCGAGCTCGCGCCCGAGGTCCAGCGCGCCGCGTACCGCGTCGTCGCGAACGGCACGCTCTGGTTCGCGTACCACGGTCTGTTCGACCGGGTCCGCCAACCCGTGTTCGACCGGGCCTGGTACGAGGCGTGGGACGGCTACCGGGAGTACAACCGCACGCTCGCGGGCGAGGTCGCGCGCTGCGCGGACGAGGGTGCGACGGTCGTCGTGAACGACTACCACCTCGCGCTCGTCGGCTCGTACCTCGCCGCCGAGCGCCCGGACCTTCGGACCGTGCACTTCCACCACACGCCCTTTTGCGACGCGCACGAGCTGCGCGTGCTCCCGGACGCGGTCGCGGTCGAGCTCGTCGGCGGCCTCGCGGCCTTCGGCGCGTGCGGCTTCCACACCGAGCGCTGGGCCGGCCACTTCCGGAGCTGCGCCGCGTCCGTCGGGGTCGAGGCGCCCGAGGTGTTCGCCTCGGCGCTCGGCACCGACGCCGACGACCTTCGAGCGGTCGCGAGCTCGCCCGGGTGCGCGGCCCGCCGCTCGGACCTGCTCGAGCGCCTCGACGGTCGTGCGCTGCTCTTCCGCAGCGACCGCGTCGAGCCCTCGAAGAACATCCTGCGGGGCTTCCTCGCGTTCGAGGAGCTGCTCGACACCGTTCCGCGATTTCGCGGCTCGGTCACGTTCGTCGCGCGCGCGTACCCGTCGCGCGAGGAGATGCCCGAGTACCGCGCGTACCGGGAGGACGTCGAGCGGCTCGTCGAGCGGGTGAACGAGCGCTTCGCGACCGCGGACCACGTGCCGATCGTGCTCGAGGTCGCGGACGACTTCGAGGCGTCGGTCGCCGCGCTGTGCTCCTACGACGTCCTGCTCGTGAACCCCGTGCGCGACGGGATGAACCTCGTCGCGAAGGAGGGGCCGGTCGCGAACCGGCACGCCGGGGTGCTCGCGCTGTCGCGCGAGGCGGGTGCGTTCGCCGAGCTCGGGACCCACGCGCTCGCGGTCCAGCCGTTCGACGTGAGCGGGACCGCCGCGGCGCTCGGGCGTGCCCTCGAGATGCCGGTCGCCGAGCGGCGAGAGCGCGCCGTGGCGCTCGCCGCGGTCGCCGGATCGCGCCCGCCCGCCCGGTGGTTCGCCGAGGTCGTGCGCGCGGCGCGCACCTCCCGGCTCCGGGGCGGTGACACCTCGGCGGCCGCGCGGCGCTGACCGCGTCCCGCCACGGCCCGGTCGGCGAGCTGCGGCCCGGTCAGCGAGCTGCGGCCCGGTCGGCGATCGCGGCGAGGAAGGCCAGCGCAGTCGCCGGTCCGTCGAGCACGACGTCCGCGGCGCGGAGGAGATCCGGCGGGGACTCGTCGCTCGCGACCGCGATCCGCGACGTGTACGCCGCCGTACGGTCGTGGAGCTCGTCGAGCGCAGCGAAGGCGGGGAGGTCGCCCGAGTCGTCGCCGAGGAAGCAGGCCGCCCGCGCGCCCGCGGCGAGCGACGCGACGGCCGATCCCTTGTCGGGCGCAGCGGGCAGCACGAGCTCGACCGCCATGCGCGCGGGGCGCGGCGACAGGCCGTGCCGTCCGGCTGTGGCGGTGGCGAGGTGCTCGGCGCGCTCGCGCTCCGCGGGTGCGTTCCGCCAGTGGAGCGCGACCGACCACCGCTTGCGCTCCACCTCGACGCCGGCGGGGAGCCCGGCCTCGAGCTCGCGCGCCGCGGCCTCGATCGCCTCAGCCTCGTGGGCGGCGCGCTCGGGCGCCGTGACGTGCCCGTCGGGCCCGGCACGCTCCGCGCCGTAGGAGCCGTAGGCGCGAAGCGGGCTGCGCCCCTCGCCGAGCGCGAGCCGCGGCACGAGGAACGCGGCCGGCCGCCCGGACACGACGGCGACCGTCCCGAAGCGCCGCGCAAGCCGGTGGAGCACGTCGAGCGCGCCGGGCAGGGCGTTCGCGTCCGCGGGGTCCCCGACGATCGGTGCGAGCGTCCCGTCGAAGTCCGTGAGCACGCACGTCTGCGCGGGTGCTCGGGCGAGCTCGGCGACCGCGGCCCACGCGGGCGGGCCGAGCACGGGGTGCCCGGGCGGGTCGAGCGGCGCGCTCAGCGGGGACGGCGCTCGCGGGGCGCCTCCCCGAGGAACCGGGCGCGCCGCCGCTCGTCGCGCCGGCGCCTCAGCCTGCGGACGAGCAGTGGGTCGTGGGCGAGGGCGTCGGGCGAGTCGATCAGGCGGTCGAGGCCGGCGCGGTAGGCCGTGGCCGACATGTCGAGGCAGCGGCGGAGCGCGACGGGCTTCGGCTCGCCGCCGTCCTCGAGCCACCAGCCGCGCTCGAAGTCCAGCATCGCCGCGTCGCGCTCGGTCAGCGCCACGGACCCGTCTCCACGGCCCGACAATGCCCCGGGGGCGCGCGCGAAGCAAGGACCGTCGTCACGCTGGGCTTTCGCCCCGCCGACACGGGTGTCTGCACACGTGCGAGGCTGTGTCCCCTCCGGCGCGCGGGGCCCGCGCGCGCCCGGGCGCCCGTGCGGAGCCCTCCCGCGGGATCGAGAGGAGCGACGGTTTGGTGAGCGCGGCAGGCGTGAGCTACGTGGTCGCGTTCGGCGGCGGGGTCGTCTCCTTCGTCTCCCCGTGCGTGCTCCCGGTCGTCCCCGCGTACCTCTCGATGGTCACGGGCCTCGACCTCGCCGAGGCCGAGGCGGGCGCCCGCCGCCAGATCGGCCGGATCGCGCGCGACACCTCGCTGTTCATCGCGGGCTTCGGCGCGGTCTTCGTGCTGCTCGGCATGGGCGCGTCTGCGCTCGGCGGCGCGCTCACGCGTGACAAGGTCCTGCTCACACGGGTGTCGGGTGGCGTGGTCGTCGCGATGTCGCTGTTCATCGCCGGCTCGCTCGTGCTGCGCGCCCCGTTCCTCTACGGCGAGGCGCGCTTCCACCCGAGCGCGGCCCGCCTCGGCCCGCTCTACGCGCCCGTCGCCGGTGTCGCGTTCGGCTTCGGGTGGACCCCGTGCATCGGGCCCGTGCTCTCGTCGGTTCTCGTCGTCGCGTCGGCGGACCGCGGAATCGGCCAGGGCGCGCTCCTGCTCGCGGTGTACACGGCCGGTCTCGGCCTGCCGTTCCTCGTCGTCGGCTGCGCGCTCGGGCGCGTCACCGGGGCGATGCGCTGGGTCAAACGGCGCTCACGACAGGTCACGATCGTCTCGAGCGTGCTGCTCGCCGGATTCGGGGTGCTCCTGCTGCTCAACCGGCTCACCTGGGTGACCACGGTGCTCGAGGGGTGGATGGGCCACGTCGGCCTCGGCCGGCTCGTCCACGTCGGCTGACCCGCGCGCCGGCGCCCGGCGGCGCCGGTCAGCCGCGGGCGAGCTTGCGGGCGACGAAGGGCAGGATGCCGCCGGCGACGAAGTACTCGGCCTCGGTCGGCGTGTCGATGCGGAGCAGGGCCGTGAGCTCGACGCCGTCCGCCCGCACGGTCACGTGCCGGCCGATGAGCTCGTGGGAGGCGACGCCGGCGATGCCGGTCACCGAGAAGACCTCGGTGCCCGTGAGCCCGTGGGAGGCGACGTCGCCCTCGAGGAACTGGAGCGGGGCGACGCCCATGCCGATGAGGTTCGACCGGTGGATCCGCTCGAAGCTCTCCGCGAGCACCGCGCGCACGCCGAGCAGCGCGGTCCCCTTCGCGGCCCAGTCGCGCGACGATCCCGAGCCGTACTCCTTGCCGGCGAGGACCACGAGCGGCACGCCGTCCGCCGCGTAGCGCATCGCGACGTCGTACATCGTGCCCTGCTCGCCGTCGGGGAGGTGGACCGAGAAGCCCCCCTCGACGCCGGGGACGAGGCGGTTGCGGATCCGGACGTTCGCGAACGTGCCGCGCATCATGACCTCGTGGTTGCCGCGGCGCGTCCCGAGCGAGTTGAAGTCCTGCGGCTCGACGCCGTGCGCGGCCAGCCACGCGCCCGCCGGGCTCGAGGGCTTGATCGAGCCCGCGGGCGAGATGTGGTCGGTCGTGATGCTGTCGCCGAGCACCGCGAGCGCGCGGGCCCCTACGACGTCGGCCGTCGGGACCGGCTCCGGTCCGGTGCCGTCGAGGAACGGCGGGCGCCGCACGTAGGTCGACTCGTCCCACGCGTAGCGGTCGCCGGTGGGCGTCTCGAGGCCCTGCCAGCGCTCGTCGCCGAGCGAGACGTCCGCGTAGTCCTTCGTGAACATGGACGCGTCGAGCGCGGACGCGGTCACCTCGAGCACCTCGGCCGTGGACGGCCAGATCTCGCGCAGGTACACCGGGTCGCCCGACGGGTCGGTCCCGAGCGGCTCGCTGTAGAGGTCGACGTCCATCGTCCCGGCGATCGCGTAGGCGACGACGAGCGGCGGCGACGCGAGGTAGTTCATCCGGACGTCGGGGTGCACGCGACCCTCGAAGTTCCGGTTGCCCGAGAGCACCGAGACGCACGACAGGCCGTGCTCGCCGATTGCCGACGAGATCTCCGGCGCGAGGGGGCCGGAGTTGCCGATGCACGTCGTGCAGCCGAAGCCGACGAGACCGAAGCCGAGCTTCTCGAGCGAGGCCATGAGCCCCGCACGCTCGTAGTAGTCGACGACGACGCGCGAGCCGGGGGCGAGCGACGTCTTCACCCACGGTTTCGCGGAGAGCCCGCGCTCGACCGCACGCTTCGCGAGCAGGCCCGCGGCGATCATGACCTGGGGGTTCGACGTGTTCGTGCAGCTCGTGATCGCGGCGACGACGACGCTTCCGTCGCCGAGGGTGAACCGCTCTCCGCTGCCGAGCGTGACCTCGGCCGGGGAGCTGCCCTCGGCGGCGGGTGACGCCGCGAGCGCGTCCCGGTACATCGCCTTCGAACGGTCGAGCGGCACGCGGTCCTGGGGGCGGGACGGCCCGGCCAGGCTCGGCACGACGCTCGAGAGGTCGAGGGTGACGGTCTCGGAGTACGCGGGGACGACGCTCGGGTCGTGCCAGAGGCCCTGCTCCTTCGCGTAGGCCTCGACGAGCGCGACGAGCTCGGGCGGGCGGCCGGTCAGCCGGAGGTAGCGGAGCGTGTCCTCGTCGACCGGGAAGATCGTCACCGTCGAGCCGTACTCGGGCGACATGTTCCCGATCGTCGCCCGGTTCTCGACCGGGACGCTCGCGACGCCCGGGCCGAAGACCTCGACGAACTTCCCGACGACGCCGTGGTGGCGGAGCAGCTCGGCGATCGAGAGCACGAGGTCCGTCGCGGTCGTCCCCTCGGGCAGCGCTCCTTCGAGCCGCAGGCCGACGACGCTCGGGATGAGCAGCGGGATCGGCTGGCCGAGCATCGCGGCCTCGGCCTCGATGCCGCCGACGCCCCACGCGACGATGCCGAGCCCGTTCACCATCGGGGTGTGCGAGTCCGTCCCGACGAGCGTGTCGGGGTACGCGTTGCCCTGGGCGTCGGCGAACACGACCCGTGAGAGCAGCTCGAGGTTGACCTGGTGGCAGATTCCGGTGCCGGGCGGGACGACCCGGAAGTTCGAGAACGCCTGCTGGCCCCAGCGCAGGAAGCGGTAGCGCTCGACGTTGCGGCGGAACTCGATCTCGGAGTTCACCTCCATCGCGTCGCGCCGCGCGCTCACCTCGGCGATGAGCGAGTGGTCGATCACGAGGTCGACCGGTATCAGGGGGTTCACGCGCTCGGGCGCGCCGCCGAGGTCCTCGACCGCGTCGCGCAGCGCCGCGAGGTCGACGACGCACGGGACGCCCGTGAAGTCCTGGAGCAGGATCCGGGCGGGCGAGAACGCGATCTCCCGGTTGCCGGCGCCCGTCGTCGCGTAGCTCGCGAGCGCCTCGACGTCCTCGACGCGCACGTTCACGCCGTCCTCGTTGCGGACGAGGTTCTCGAGCAGGATCTTCATCGAGTATGGGAGCCGCTCGAGGTCGTGGCCGTCCGCCAGCGCGGCGAGCCGGTGGATCGAGTAGGTCGCGTGCCCGACCGCGAGCCGGCCTTGTGCCCCGAAGCTGTTGCGTCCCATGACGGCCTCCATCGACGTCGATGCCGGACCGCACGCTACCCGTAGGGCGCGGGCGCGCACCCGCCCGTCCTGCGCGCGGGCGCGCGCGGACGCGGGCTCAGGACCCGACGGGCTCGGCGTCGCTCACGAGCGAGGCGTGCGGGTGCACCTGGTCGCGGAGCTTGCGGAGCAGCGTGACGAGCTCGGCCTGCTCACGCGCGTCGAGCACGCCCGCGAGCAGGCACTCCACGTCGCGCTCGTGGCGGCTGAGCGCCTCGCGCGTCCGCCGGAGCCCGAGAGCCGTGAGCCGCGCGAACGCGCCGCGCCGGTCGCTCGGGCAGACCTCGCGCTCGACGAGCCCCGCTTCGACGAGCCGGTCCACCGCCCGCGTGAGCCCGCTCGGGGTGAGGGCCGACTGCGCCGCGAGGTCGCTCATGCGCAGCCGGCCGTCCGCGCTGCGCCCGAGCCGCACGAGGATCTCGAAGGACTGCCCGCCGACGCCGAGCTCGCCCTCGAGACCCGGCGTGAGCACCTTGCGCAGGCCGCTGGCGGTCTCGAGCACAAGGCCGATGAGCGTGATCGGGTCGTTCGCGTCTCCGCCGGCGCTGCTCGCGAGCGCCGCGCAGCGGTCCAGGTCGACCGTGCCGTCGTGCGTCGCGACCGCACTGCCCTCGGATCGGTCGAGCTCGGTGCCCATGGTCGAAGTGTACCCCCGCTGCATAACTAGTTGCGCAGGAAATAATTGTGCGGTATTATCACATCGGTCCGGCAGCCGGGAAACGGTACCTCGGCGGCGCCGCAGAGCGGTGGCCGGATCGTGCGACCGACACGGCCCGCGACCGCGGGCCGACGACGACGAGGAGCCTCCAGATGGCAGAGACGACCGAGACCACGAGAACGGTGAACGGGGCGCCGGTGCCGGTGCCCGGCGTGTACGACCTCGACATCGCGCACTCGAGCGTCGCGTTCGTCGTCCGGCACCTCATGGTGTCGAAGGTGCGCGGCACGTTCCACGGCTTCGACGGGACGATCACGGTCGCACAGGACCCGACCGAGTCGGGCGTCACCGCTACCGTGCAGGTCGCGACCGTGGACACGCGCGACGAGAAGCGCGACGCGCACTTGCGCTCGCCCGACTTCTTCGACGCGGAGACCTTCCCGGCGATGACCTTCACGAGCACGCGCGTCCTGCCGGCCGGAGGGACCGACTGGAAGGTCGAGGGCGACCTCACGATCCACGGGGTCACGCGCTCGGTCGTCCTCGACGTCGAGTTCAACGGCGGGACCGGCGACCCCTACGGCGGCACGCGCATCGGGTTCAGCGCGTCGACCGAGATCGACCGTGAGGACTTCGGCATGACGTTCAACATGGCGCTCGAGACCGGCGGCGTCATGGTCTCGAAGGTCGTGAGGATCGAGATCGAGGCCGAGGCGATCCTCCAGGCCTGAGCCGCGGCTCGCGCGGGCCGGCAGGGTCGCAGCACGACCCGGCCGGCTCGCCGCCGCGCCCGGCGCCCCCGTCGCCCGGCGCCCCCGTTGCCCGGCGCCCCCGTCGCACGGCGCCCCCGTCGCACGGCGCCCCCCGGCGCCCCCGTTGCACGGCGCCCCTGGGCCTGATCGAATGCACGCCGTGCCGGCTGCGAGCGCCCGTCAGCCCGTGGCCGTGGTCACCGGCGTGACCGTCGTGGCGGACGGCCGCCTGATCCTCGGACCGGTCTCGATGACCCTCGGGCCGGGCGAGCACTGGGCGCTCCTCGGGCCGAACGGCGCGGGGAAGACGACGCTGCTCTCGCTGCTCGGCGCGCAGCGGCACCCGACGGCCGGCGAGGTCGTGGTGCTCGGCGGTCGCCTCGGGCGAGTCGACATGCGCGAGCTGCGCCGCCAGATCGGGGTCGTCGGGCACAACGTCGCGGACCGGCTCCCGGTCGGCGCGTCCGCGCTCGAGCTCGTGCTCACCGGCCGTGACGGGATCCTCGCACCGTGGTGGGGGAGCTTCGACGCCGCGGACCGCGCCGCCGCGCTCGCGCTGCTCGAGCGCTTCCACTGCGGCCACCTCGCCGACCAGCGGTTCGTGCAGCTCTCCCAGGGCGAGCGCCAGCGGGTCCTGCTCGCGCGCTCGATGTACGGCCGGCACCGGCTGCTGCTGCTCGACGAGCCGGCGGTCGGGGTCGACCTTCCCGGTCGCGAGGCGCTCGTCGCCGCGCTCGACTCGCTCGCGTCGGAGCCCGACGCGCCCGCGACTGTGCAGGTCGTGCACACGCTCGAGGAGCTGCCGTCCTCGACGAGCCACGCGCTTCTGCTCCGCGACGGGCGGGCGGTCGCTGCCGGCCGGGCAGCCGAGGTGCTCGCCGACGAGCCCCTCGGGGCGTGCTTCGGGCTGGCGGTCCGCGTGCACCGCGACGGGGGCCGCTACAGCGCGCGCGCCGCGTCGTCCTGGTAGCGGGAGACGTGACGGACGCCGTGGCGCCGTCGCCGCGAGCGCGCCGTGCCTGCCCGGCCGGCGCCGCCCGGACGGCTCAGGGCTTCGGGGGCTCCTCGTCGCGCCGGCCGATCACGTGGACGTCGATGCCGGTCTCCGCGGCGAAGCGCAGCACGCGGCTCACGACCGAGCCGCGAGTGAGCTCCTCGACGCGGCTTCGCCGGCTCGATCCGAGTACGATCTGGGCGACCTGCGCCTCGCGGGCGAACGACACGAGCGCGCGCGCGGGCTCGTCGCCGACGATCTCGTGCCACGCCCCACCGACGTCCTCGGCGAGCCGGCGCACCTCCGCGAGGCTCGCGCTCGGCGCGGCCGTGTCGGACTGGACGTGGACGACGTGAAGGTCGCCCTTCACGCGCCCGGCCAGGCGGGCGGCGCGGCGCACGACGCCGAGCGTTCCCGGGGCGCCCGTCACCGCGACCAAGATCCGCTCCGTCGTCTCCCACACCGCGCTCGGATGGTGCGAGTGCAGGTAGGCGAGGAGCTCCTCCTCGGTCTCGTCCGCGACGAAGCGGAGCGCGAGCTCGCGCAGCGCGACGAGGTTCTCGGTCCGGAAGAAGCCGGCGAGCGCGTCCGGGACCTTGCTCGGCGGGTAGACGTTTCCGTGCACCATCCTTCGCCTCAGCTGCTGGGGCGAGGAGTCGATGAGCTCGAGCTGGTCCGCGCGGCGCACGACCCAGTCCGGGACCCGCTCGCGCACCGGAACGCCCGTGATCTGCTCGACCGCATCGGCGATGCTCTCGAGGTGCTGGACGTTCACGGTGCTCACGACCGCGATCCCCACCTCGAGGAGCTCGAGGACGTCCTGCCACCGCTTCGCGTTGCGCCCGGAGCCGGGGACGTTCGTGTGGGCGAGCTCGTCGACGAGCGCGACCTCCGGCCGGCGGGCGAGCACGGCCTCGAGGTCCATCTCCTCGAAGCTCGACCCGCGGTACTCGACGCGGCGCCGCGCGACGACCTCGAGGTCGCGCAGCTGCTCCTCGGTGTGCGCGCGCCCGTGGGTCTCGACGAACGCGACCACGACGTCCCGTCCGCGCTCGTGGCGCCGCCAGCCCTCGTCGAGCATCGCCCAGGTCTTTCCGACCCCGGCGGCCGCGCCGAGGTAGATACGGAACCGGCCGGCCGGGTTCACGTCACCCGCGTCGTCTGCCACGTCCCGTGACTCGTCGGCGTCCACCTCCGGATTCTCGCCGATCGCTGGCAGCCGGCGCGGGCACGCGCGCCGGCGCCGCGGGCGACGAGATGAGCGGCTCGCGACCTCCGGACGCGGGAGGGCCCGGCCCGAACGCGGCGCTCGCCGGCGGCTGCGCGCTCCTTGGCTCGCGCACCGTGCTCGGCGCCGGTCTCGCGGTCGCGGGCGTTGCCCTGCTGAGCGCCGTGATGGTCCCGCTGCGCGGCCACCTCGGCGTCGCGACGAGCGCGCTCGTGCTCGTCGTGCCGGTCGTGCTCGGCGTCGCCGTCGGCGGCTTCGTCTCGGGCGCCGTCGCGGTCGCCGCAGGGTTCCTCGCCTACGACCTTTTGTTCATCCCCCCCTACGACACGCTCACGGTGGGCGCGTCGCAGAACTGGCTCGCGCTCGCCGTGTACGTCGTCGTGATGCTCATCGTCTCGAGGATCGTCGCGAGCCTGCGCGAGGCCCGGGCGCAGGCCCGGCTGCGCGAGCAGGACGCGCGGCGCCTGCTCGAGCTCTCCGACGCCCTTATCGGCGACGCCTCGCCCTTCGAGCTGCTCGACGTCGTCGCCGCGACCGTGAAGCGCGCGTTTCGCTTGCGCTCGGTCGCCGTCCTGCTCGCTAGGGCGCCCGGCGACGCCGAGCTCTCGCCGGCACAGCGCGCACCCGGCACGCCCGGGCGCGAGCATCCGGCGGCCT
>DAHUXW010000071.1 GCA_027306925.1 Acidimicrobiaceae bacterium
CCACGGGCGCCACGCGGCGCTCCCGCACCGGGCCGGCGCGGGCGCCGCTCAGGGCTCACGAGCCCGCCGCCTCGCGCTCGAGGAGCGCCACCGCGAGGCACGCGAGACCTTCCACGCGCCCGAGCGTGCCGAGGCGCTCGGGGCGGGTCGCCTTCACGTGCACCGGGCCGCCCGCCGCGGCGGACAGCCGGTCGACCATCTCGGCGCGGGCGCCGGCGAGCCGCGGCCGCTCGGTCACGACCGTGCAGTCCGCGTTCACGAGGCGCCAGCCGAGCTCGGCGGCCGACCCGGCGCAGCTCGCGAGGATCGCGAGGCTGTCCGCACCGCGCCACGCGTCGTCGGTGTCGGGGAAGTGCGAGCCGAGGTCGCCGAGCCCGGCCGCGCCGAGGATCGCGTCGGCGACCGCGTGCGCGACGGCGTCCGCGTCGCTGTGCCCCTCGAGCGGCGTCTCGCCGGGGAACGCGACGCCACCGAGGACGAGCGTGCGGTGCGGTGCGTCGCCGGCGGCCGCCTCCGAGAAGCGGTGGACGTCGACCCCGAGACCGATCCGCTGCTCGGTCACCGCTGCGACCCGGGGAACCGGACGTCGCCGGCGATGTAGGACTCGAGGAGCGCGAGGTCCGCGGGCCGCGTGAGCTTGACGTTCGTGACCTCGCCGGCGACGACCGCGACCGACGCGCCGATGAGCTCGAGGAGCGCGGCGTCGTCGGTCGCCTCGGGCTCGCCGGCGTGCGCGGCGCGCAGCACCGACGCGCGGAATGCCTGGGGGGTCTGAACCGTGACGAGCTGCTCGCGGTCGAGCGTCTCGACCACGCTCCCCGCGGCGACGCGCTTCACGGTGTCCGCGACCGAGACGCCGGGGATCGCGCCCGACGCGCCTGCGTGGACCGCCTCGACGACGGCCGCGAACAGCGCGGGCGACGCGAGCGGCCGCGCCGCGTCGTGGACGAGCACGAGCTGCGCGCTGGCCGGCACCGCCGCGAGCCCGGCGCGCACCGACCGGGCCCGTGTCGCACCGCCCTCCACGACCGCGTCGGCCGACGCGACGACGAGCCGGTCCTCGACGCTCGCGCGCGGCACGACGACCACGACGCCGGCCGCGACGCTCCTGGCGGCCGCCACGGACCACTCGAGGACCGTCCGGCCGCCGAGCAGCGCGAACTGCTTCGGCGCGCCGAACCTCCGCCCCTCACCCCCGGCGACGACGATCGCCCACGTCTCGGGTTCCACGCCGCGCACCACGATCCGGGCTAGGGAAGAGCGGCGTTCAACCGCTCCTCCGCCTCGGCCTCGCTCACGCCGATCGCGAAGGTGAGCTCCGAGACGAGGATCTGGCGGGCGCGGTTCAACATCCGCTTCTCGCCTGCGGACAGCCCCTTGTCCTTGTCGCGGATCGACAGGTTCCGCACGACCTCGGCGACCTGGTAGATGTCGCCCGACTTCAGCTTCTCCACGTGGTTCTTGTAGCGACGGGACCAGTTCGTCGGCATGCGCGCCTCCTTCTTGCGAAGGACCGCGAACACCTCCTCGACCTCCTCGTCGTTGATCACCTCGCGAAGGCCGACCTCGTCGGTGTTGTCCGCCGGCACCATGAGCGTGAGGTCCCCGTAGGCGAGCCGGAGCACGAGGTACTCGCGCTTCTCGCCGAACGCCTCCCGGATCTCGCGCTTCTCGACGACCGCGGCGCCGTGGTGGGGATAGACGACCTTGTCGCCGACGTCGAACACTGAGCGGCTCCTCGAGCTACGAAACGAACTGGCGCGCCGGTGCCGGTCGGGCGGGGGCGCGGGGGCTCGCGGGACGACCGCCCACGGGTCCCGACATTCTACCTGTTCCACGCGCATGCGCCGTCGGAGTGCCGGCGCGCCCGCCCCGGCGGGGTGGCGGGCGCAAATGCTCGGGGCGGTCAGCTCGTGCGGTCGAGGATGCTCGACTCGGCGAAGTGGACCAGGCCGTCCTTCACGGACCGCGCCTGGTCGTCGCCGATGCCCGCGGCTTCGGCGATCTCGCTCGCGGGCGCGCGCATGAGGCGGTGGAGGTCGCCGAAGTGGTCCACGAGCCGGCCGACGATCTCGCCCGACACGTGCGGGAGGCGGCCGAGCAGCCGCAGGCCGCGCGGCGCGAGCGCGCGGTCGAGATCGAGCGGGGTGCCCTGGGCGTCGGCGAGCAGCGCCGCGAGCCGCTCGACGCCGAGGAGGTCGGCGATCGCGAGCGATGCGAGCCGGCCGACGACCTCGTCGGCCGAGCGGACGCCGTCGACGAGGTAGTCCTCGGCCACGAGGCGGCGGTCCTCACGCACGCCCGCGGTGAGCTCGAGGAGCTGGAGCCGGAGCAGCCGGCCGTGCTCCCCGAGCTCGTCGAGCAG
This sequence comes from Acidimicrobiaceae bacterium, assembly GCA_027306925.1. Taxonomy (GTDB): domain Bacteria; phylum Actinomycetota; class Acidimicrobiia; order Acidimicrobiales; family Bog-793; genus JAJZBW01. The sequence goes on from DAHUXW010000071.1 coordinate 2,366, forward strand.
CTCGGAGATCTCGTCGGCCACTCGCACGACCATCTCGGCGCGCTGCAGCACGACGACTACGTCGCGCGCGGTGACGACGTCCTCGATCTCCGACGAGGTGAGCGCGGCGCTCACCTCGTCGAGGCGGAGCCGGAAGCGGTCGAGGGTCTGCAGCAGATGGTTCGCCCGGCCGACGAGGACGTCGGTCGAGCGCAGCTGGCGCTTCGTCGCGCCCTGGTAGAGCGTGATCGTGCCCATCTCCTCGGAGACCGCGACGACCTGAACCTCGACGCAGCGTGCGACGCGCTCGGCGGTGCGGTGGCGCGTGCCCGTCTCGTTCGTCGGGGCGGTCGGGTCGGGCACGAGGTGCACGTTTGCCCAGGCGATGCGCTCGCCGGTGCGGTCGAGCACGATCGCGCCGTCCATCTTCGCGAGCTCGGAGAGGCGCTGCGGGCTCATCTCGGCGTCGATGTGGAAGCCGCCGGAGCAGATCTCGAGGACCTCGGGCCCGTCACCGAGCACGATGAGCGCGCCCATCCGGGCGCGCAGGATGCGCTCGAGCCCGTCGCGGAGCGCGGAGCCCGGCACCACCTGCACGAGCAGCGCCCCAAGGGATCGAGACTCCTCGGTGCCCATCCGCGCATCGTAGCGAAGC
>DAHUXW010000072.1 GCA_027306925.1 Acidimicrobiaceae bacterium
AGCCGTGGCAGCCGCGGCGCTCCCCGCGCCGGCCGAGCTCGCGGCAGCCGCCGCGGCCGTGGCAGCCGCGGCGACGGACGCGGCCTGCGACGCGGTGCGCTCGACCGCAGGAAGTGCCGCGAGGTCGAGCGCGAGCGCGCGCCGTGCCCGTGCGAGCGCGGCGTCCGCGGCGGACGGCTGCGGCGGAGTCGTCGCGACCGGCGCGGCGACCGGAGCCGCGCTCGAGGCAGGCACGCTGCGCTGCACAGCGACATCGGCCGCAGCGGCGCCTGCGAGCGCGATCGCCGTGACGATGGCCGCGGGCGCGATGCGCCGGCGGTCGTTGGCCCGCTCCATCGTGCGCGCGGCGTTCGTGCGCCGTGCAGCGATGCGCCGACGGGCGGCGCCGAGCTCCGCCGGAACGACGGGGCCGTCCGTCGCAGCGCGAGCGGTCGACGCCGTCGTCGCAGCCGGGGACGGCCGGCGCTCAGTCGTCGCCACGGCCGCTGCTCGTCCCGCTCGCGCCGCTCGTCGCGTGGGTCGCCGGCGCGGTCGTGGTCGTCGGAGCGGTCGCGGCGGCGCTCCCCAGCGCGGCGCTGCGCTGCTGGAGAGTGGCCTCCTCGGCTCGCAACGCGGTGGCGCGCTGGGCGAGCTGCGCGGCCTCGGAGGCGAGCTGCGCTCGCTCGCTCGCCAGCGCCTGGGACTGCTGGGTGAGCGCGGCCCGCTCCGCAGCGACGGCACGGGCGGACGCGGAGAGCCCCGACGCGGACCGCTCGGCGCGGGCGAGCGTCTCGGCGAGGCGGGCGCGCGCCGCGGCCGTCTCGCGCCCGAGCGCGGTCGCCTGGGCGACGACTGCACCGACCGCCTGCGGCGCGCCGTTGGGCGCGGCGGTCGTCGTGGTCGACGAGACCGCAACGGAGCTCGGCGACGCAGAGTTCGCCGTCGCGGGCACGCTCGCCACGGCGGCGGCGCCACCGGCGACGGCGCCACCGGCCGCGAGCAGGGCGACGACCCGGCTGCGGCGGGCGCTCATCGCCCACCCCCCGGGCCGCTCGGACGGGTCGCGTTCGTCGCGGCCTGGGACAAGGATGCGGTGCGGTCCATGGGTGCAGTATCCGCCCCGTTCCTGACGCCACGATGAGCTGACGGTGAGGGTCCTCTCACACTGGAGGTGGTGGGCCCGTCACGCGGAGCGTTCGCCAGCGAGCTCCTCGGCGAGCAGCTCGTAGGAGCGCAGGCGGGCGCCGTGGTCGTGCGTGATCGTGACGGCGAGCACCTCGTCGACGCCGTAGCTGCTCGCGAGCGCGCGCAGCTCGGCGGCGACGCGTTCCGGGCGACCCACGACGAGGCGCGCGAGCTGTTCGTCGACCTCGGCGTCGGGGGCGTCGTCGATTGCGCCGAGCATCGGGATCGGTCCCGGGTCGGCCACGCGCCGCAGGCGGCGGCGCCAACGCGCGACCGGTCGCGCGAGCTCGAGCGCCTCCGCGTCGCTCGTCGCGCACACTACCGACACCGCGACGCTCGCGATCGGGTGCGGCGCAAAGGGCGACGGCGCGAACTCGGCGCGATATCGCGCGACGGCCTGCTGTCCCCCGACCGGATTGATGAAGTGCGCGAAGCACAGCGCGGTGCCGAGGCGGGCCGCGAGCAGGGCGCCGTAGCCGCTCGAGCTGAGGATCCACGGGTCCGGTCCGGTCCGTGGCACGGGCGTCGCGCGCAGCGGGCGGAACGGATGGCTCTCGGGGAAGTCGTCGCCCAGCCACGCGAGCAGCTCGGCGACCTGCTCCGGAAAGTCGTCGCGCGAAGCGGTCGTGCGGTCGCGCCGGAGCGCGAGCGCGGTGCGCCCGCCGCCCCCGGGCGCACGCCCGACTCCGAGGTCGATACGTCCGGGGTGAAGCGCGGCGAGCGTGCGGAACTGCTCCGCGACCTTGAGCGGGCTGTAGTGGGGGAGCATGACGCCGCCGGAGCCCACGCGGATCGAGTGCGTCGACGCTGCGACGTGGGCGACCACGACCTCGGGAGCGCTCCCCGCGAGCCCGGTCGTCGCGTGGTGCTCGGCGAGCCGCGCGAGCTCGACGGTGTTCACGAGCGCGTCGGTCGCGTCGCTGCCCGCAGCGACGGGGCTCTGGTCGAGCACGGAGATCAGCATCCCGAGAGGAGCAACGTCGCGCGGTGCCCGGCTGTTCCGACGCGGCACTCGGCCGCGCGAACCGGCGCCGGGGTCGGACGGCCGCGTGGCCGGAAGGTAGCGTGGGCGGGTGAGCGATGCGACCGACGGGCCGATCCGCACCTCGACGTCAGGCGCGCCCGTTGACGGGCTCGTCGCCGGCGCCCACGGCCTGGAGTTCACGTGCCCGAGGTGCGGGGCGGCCGCCGTCGTCGCCCGCTTCTACGGCCCGTGCGACGTGTGTCGCGACGAGCTCGGGCGCACGATGCAGATCGCGCCACGCGCGGTCGAGGTCGAGGCGTACGCACCGAAGCTCAACGTCGTGCCGAACCACGTAGCCACGAAGGAGTGACGAGATGGCGATGACGACAGTGCCACCGTTTCGCGCCGACCACGTCGGCAGCCTGCTGCGGCCCGCGGCGCTGCTCGAGGCGCGGGAGCGGTTCGCCGCGGGTGCGATCACGGCGGACGAGCTGCGCGCGGTCGAGGACGCCGCGATCCGCGACGTCGTCGCCGCCCAGGAGGCCGCCGGGCTGCAGTCGGCGACCGACGGCGAGTTCCGGCGGGCGTCGTGGCACATGGACTTCATCTACCAGCTCGGCGGGATCACGAAGACCGACGGGAACATCGCGGTCTCGTTCCGCAACGAGGCGGGCAACATCGAGTTCACGCCCGCGGCGTTGCGAGTCGAGTCGAGGATCGGGCTGAGCCACACGATCTTCGAGGACGCGTTCACCTTCCTCCAGTCCGCGGTCACGACGGCGGTACCGAAGCTGACGATCCCGTCGCCGAGCATGGTCCACTACCGCGGCGGCCGGGCCGCGGTCGACCCCGCGATCTACCCGGAGATGGACCAGTTCTGGTCCGATCTCAGCGGTGCGTACGCGGCGGAGGTCGCCGCGCTCGGCGCGCTCGGCTGCACGTACCTGCAGCTCGACGACACGAGCCTCGCCTACCTGAACGACCCCGAGCAGCGGGCGTTCATCGCCTCCCAGGGCGGCGACCCGGACCACCAGCACGAGACCTACATCAAGAACATCAACGCGGCGCTCGCGGGCCGTCCTGCGGGCATGCGGGTGACGACCCACATGTGCCGCGGCAACTTCCGCTCGTCCTGGGCGGCGGAGGGCGGCTACGACTTCGTCGCGGAGGCGCTCTTCAACGACTTGCAGGTCGACGGCTTCTTCCTCGAGTACGACGACGAGCGCTCGGGCGGATTCGAACCGCTCCGGTTCGTCCCCCCGGGCAAGTTCGTCGTGCTCGGGCTGGTGACGACGAAGCGCGGCGCGCTCGAGTCGAAGGACGACCTGAAGCGGCGGATCGACGAGGCCGCGAAGTACGTGCCCCTCGACCAGCTGTGCCTCTCGCCGCAATGCGGCTTCTCGTCCACGGTCGAGGGCAACTCGCTCACGCAGGACGAGCAGTTCGCGAAGTTGCGGCTCATCGTCGAGACGGCGCACGAGGTGTGGGGATGACGCCGGCGCCCGTGCACGCGAGCGGTGAGATCACGTTCGCGCGCACGACCGTGCACCGGCTCGGGTTCGGTGCGATGCGGATCACCGGACCCGGCATATGGGGGCCGCCCGCCGACCACGACGAGGCGGTGCGCGTGCTCCGGCGCGCGGTCGAGCTCGGCGTCGACTTCATCGACACGGCCGACTCCTACGGGCCGTACGTGAGCGAGGAGCTCATCCGCGAGGCGCTGCATCCCTACCCCGACGGTCTCGTCGTCGCGACGAAGGCAGGGTTGTGCCGGACCGGGCCGGACGCGTGGCACCCCGTCGGTCGGCCCGAGTACCTGCGCCAGGAGTGCGAGATGAGCCTGCGGCGCCTTGGCGTCGAGCGGATCGACCTGTTCCAGCTCCACCGGATCGACCCGCTCGTGCCCGCGGCCGAGCAGTTCGGCCTCTTGCGCGAGCTGCTCGAAGAGGGCAAGGTCGCCGCCGTCGGCCTCTCGGAGGTGTCCGTCGGCGACATCGAAGCGGCGCGGGCGGTGGTGCCGGTCGCGACCGTGCAGAACCTCTACAACCTCTCGAACCGCTCCGCCGAGCCGGTGCTCGACCACTGTGCCTCCCAAGGGATCGGCTTCATCCCGTGGTTCCCGATCGCCAGCGGCGCGCTGACCCGGGGCCGCGGACCGATCGGCCGGGTCGCGAGCGAGCTCGGCGCGACGGCGGCCCAGGTCTCGCTTGCGTGGCTCCTCGCGCGTTCCCCGGTGGTCATGCCGATCCCCGGTACGTCGAGCGTCGTCCACCTCGAGGAGAACTGCGCAGCCGCGCAGCTGCAGCTCTCGCCGGACCAGTTCACGGCGCTGTCGGGCGCGGCGTAGCCGCGCCGCCCGGCGGGCGCGGGCCCGCCGGCGGGTGGCGCGCGAGTCAGTCGTGGTCGGCGTCCGCGGCTGCGGCGCGGTGGTCGGCCAACGGGTGCCGGCTGCGCACGAGGCGGAGCACGGTCGTGAGGCCGGGGCCGCGTGTGAGGTTCGCGAGCACGATCCACGCGAACCACTCGAGCCATGCGACGTAGCCGAAGTTCGCGAGCGTCGTGTCGAGCGCGACGAACGAGATGATCGAGTCGAGGACCGAGTCGGACAACTGCGCGTCCGCGGGCAGAAACGCGATGGCCACGGACGCGACGATCCGCGCGCCGTCGGAGTCCGTGCCGTTGTGCATGCGGGTGAGCAGGGTGATCGCAGCACCCGCGAGGATCCCGAGGCTGAAGCTGTGGGCGTCCACGCCGGCGCGTACCTAGTGGCTCCCGGGCCGGATGGCCGTCGTCCCGAGCGAGGGGAACGCCGAGTCGACGATCCACGCGATCGGCGCGTCGCCGGCGAGGTTCCCGGCGAGCGTGCCGACTCGCAGGCACAGCAGCGCGCGCACGTTCGCCTCGCCTGCCGCGACGACGGTCACGGGCACGAGGAAGCCCTCGGTGGACAGCTCGCTCTGGCCGAGCAGGAGCCCGACGAACCCCACGGAGGACGCGAGTCCGCCGAGCAGCAGGCTCCCGGTCTCGTGGACGACGACGAGCAACGCGAGCACGCCGAACGCGACCTCCAGCCCGCCGGTGGCTCCGGTCGCGAGGAGATCGGGCCACGATCGCGCGAGGCGGGGCCGCCCCTCGCGGACGATCCGGTCGATCGACCGCTCGAGCCCGCGGTGCGCCCCGGCGCGTCGCCGCGACGGGGCGCGAGGATACCGAGGTGCGCCGTGACCGTACTTTCCCCGTGCGGGCGACTCCCACACCGCCGGGGCCGGGAGGTGCGTGGATTCGCCTCCCGGTGCCCTAGTCGGCCTCGGCGAGCACCCGCTCGCGTGGCGGCGCACCGCCCGCGTCGACCAGCCGCTCGGCGCGGGCGGCCGTGGCGGCCTCGTCCCAGCGCTGCTCGATACGCCCGAAGCGCCAGATCGCGAGCGCGACGACCCAGGTCACGACGAAGAGCCCGACGATCGCGAAGCCGGCGCTGTTGATGTTGAAGCGTTCGAAGAAGCCGGCGACGCTACCGGTCAGGTGCAGTTCCTGGGAGACGAGTCCGGCGATCTCGACGGTCCCGATGAGGAACGCCACCACGACCGAGAGTCCGGTGATCGTGATGTTGTAGTACACCTTTCGGACCGGCCGGGAGAACGCCCATCCGTACGCGAAGTTCATGAAGCAGCCGTCCGCGGTGTCGAGCAGGCTCATCCCGGCTGCGAAGAGGATCGGGAGCGACAAGATCCCGTAGAAGGGAAGGCCGCTCGCGACCGCCGTGCCCGAGAGCACGAGCAGCGCGACCTCGGTCGCGGTGTCGAAGCCGAGACCGAAGAGCACGCCGATCGGGTACATCTTCCAGGGCGAGTCGATCCGGCGCGCGAGCCGGCCGAAGAAGCGGTTCATCAGCCCGCGTTTGTCCAGCTGCTCCTCGAGCTCCTCGTCGTCGTACTCGCCGCGGCGCATGTTCCTGAACACCTGCACGATCGAGACGAGCACGACGACGTTGAGCGCCGCGATGAGGTAGAGGAAGAAGCCCGAGACCGACGTGCCGATCACGGTCGTGACCTGGTGGAGACCGGAGGCACCGTTGCGCACCTGCCCGTCGAGCGCACGGATCCCGAAGTTCAGGAGCACCGCGAGGACGAAGACGACGCTCGAGTGGCCGAGCGAGAAGAAGAAGCCGACGCTCATGGGGCGCTTGCCCTCCGCCATGAGCTTGCGCGTCGTGTTGTCGATGGCCGAGATGTGGTCCGCGTCGAATGCGTGGCGCATTCCGAGCGTGTACGCGAGCAGACCGGTGCCCACGCCGAAGATCTCGGTCTTGCTCACGTGGTAGTGGTGGCGAGTCGCGGCAAGCAGGAGCAGCAGGCCGACGACGTGGAGCGCGACGACGGTGCCGGCCATCGCGGACATCCGAGTCCACTCGGCCGGCGTGAGCGCCCGTGCGATTCGCGAGCGGATGGAGCTGCGGGCGCTCGGCGGCGGGGCGCTGTCCATCGGTGCCACCTCGTCGGTATCGGCAGGCGCGGGTTCCTGCGCTCGCCCCGACTCTACCCAAATGCGAACTGGTTGCGAGAGCGCGCCGCGCTCTCGGCCGCCGCCGGCGCGCGTGGCCGGCCGGCACCGCGGGGCGCGGCGGGACGGGCAGGTGCGGCGGAGTCCGGGCCGGCGCGCGCCCGCCGGCCACCTCGGGCGACCCGGCGCATCGTACAATCGCCGCGATGAGCGCGTTGGCCGCAGGCACCGGCCCGACCTCGGTTGACGACGTGCTCGCGCGGCTTCGCGCGCGCGGCGGCCGCGTGACGAACGCGCGCCGTCAGCTGCTCGAGGCCCTCTTCTCCTCGACCGGGCACCGGACAGCCGAGGACCTCGCGGCCGAGATCCAGGGCCGCGCACCCGACGTGCACATCTCGACGGTCTACCGGAACCTCGACGAGCTCGAGCGCCTCGGCGTCGTCGTGCACGCGCATCTGGGCCACGGACCCGCCACCTACCATCTCTCGTCGCACTCGCACAGCCACCTCGTGTGTGGCGAGTGCGGCGTCGCGATCGAGGCGCCCGACGAGATGTTCATGTGCCTCGCGGACGACGCGGAGTCGAGCTTCGGGTTCCACATCGATCCGCACCACTTCGCGGTTCTCGGCACCTGCAAGGGGTGCGTGAAGCCGACGTCTTGAGCCGTCCGGCCCCTGGCGTGGGCCGTCCCGCGGCCCGACGGGGTGGGACGGACCGGGTCAGGCGCGCTCGCCGGCGAGCGGGCGCTCGCCCACCGCGACGTCGTCGGACGAGCGCACCGCCTCGCGCACCGCGCTGGCCTCCAGCGGGCGCGAGAACAGGAAGCCCTGGCCCCACTCGCACTGCTCGCCACGCAGATGTGCGAGCTGTGTCTCGTCCTCGACGCCCTCGGCGATCGTCGACAGGCCGAGGTAGCGGCCGAGGTGGATGAGCGCGTCGAGGAAGTTCTGGCCGTCCTCGGAGTCGAGGCGGGCGACGAACGAACGGTCGATCTTCAACACGTCGACGGGGAACTCGCGAAGGTACGAGAGCGAGGAGTATCCGGTGCCGAAGTCGTCGATCGCGATCTGGACGCCGAGCCGCTTCAGGGCTCGGAGCCGCCGCGCGGTCGTCGCGGTGTCCGCGAGGAGCATCGACTCGGTGAGCTCGACCGAGAGGTGGCGCGCCTCGAGCCCCGAGTCGTCGAGCGCGTCGCGCACGTGCTCGACGAGCGTGTCGTAGTGGAGCTGGCGCGCGGCGACGTTCACGGACACGCCGACCGGCCATCCCGCGTCGTGCCACTCGCGGGCCTGGCGGCACGCCTCGCGCAGCACGAATCGCCCGACGTCGACGATGAGGTCCGAGGACTCGAGGATCGGGATGAACTCGTCCGGCCCGACGATCCCTCGCTGCGGGTGGCGCCAGCGCAGGAGCGCCTCCACGCCGCTCGTGCGCCCGGTCCGCAGGTTCACGATCGGCTGGTAGACGAGGAAGAGCTGGCCGTTCGCGAACGCGTCGTGGAGGTCGGTCTCGAGCGAGAGCTTCTTCGTGACCGCCTCGCGCATCTCGGGATCGAAGACGACGTGCCGGCCTTTGCCGGCCGCCTTCGCGCGGTAGAGCGCGATGTCGGCGTCGCGCAGCAGGTCGTCCGGTGTCTGACGCACGCCGGTCGCCACGCCGATGCTCGCCGAGAGCACGATGCGTCCCTTGCCGGTGTCGCCGAGCGAGAACGGCTCCGAGACGACATCCGACAGCCTGCGTGCGAGGGTCTCCGCGCCACCGTGAGCGCCGGCGTCCGCGACGAGCACGACGAACTCGTCTCCACCGAGCCTTCCGACCGTGTCCCGCGGTCCGACTGACTGCGCGAGCCGCGCGGCCAGCTCCTCGAGCAGCTCGTCGCCCGCGTTGTGCCCGAGGTTGTCGTTCACGACCTTGAAGTCTTCGAGGTCGAGGAACATCGCGGCGATCGTCGTACCGTTCGCGCGGGCGTCCGCGACGAGGTCGTGCGCGCGGTCGCCGATGAGCAGGCGGTTCGGGAGCCCGGTGAGCGGGTCGTGCAGGGCCTGGTAGCGAAGCTCGGCGGTCCGTTGCTCGACGAGCACGAGCGCGGATCGGCGCGACCGGATGAGGAGGTCGACGAGGGCCGCGAGCAGGGCCGTGAGCAGCAGACCGCCGATCAAGATGGCCAGCGCCTCGGTCGCTGGCGACGCGACCGTCGCGTGCGGGCGGATCGCGATCTTCACAGTGAAGGTGCCACTGTCGCCGATCCGTATCGACCTGCTCGACGCGCCGGCAGGAAGCCTCCCGGACCTCGCGAGGACCGCGGGCGGCGAGCCAGGGTTCGCGTACTCGAGCACGAGCGCCGCGATGCCGGGGTCGGCGGCGACCGGGCGGAGGATCTGGGACGCGTCGAAGAGCCCGATGGTCCAGCCCTCGAACACGCTGCGGCGCGCGGCGACCGTCGTCGGCGGCCCGTGGCCCGAGTAGACGGGGCTGAGCATCGCGAATATCGAGCGTCCGCGCACGATCGCGCCGAGCGCGCTCGCTCGGTCGCCGGTGACCTCGAGGAGGCGGGCGATCGGGGTCACCGCCGCGCTCCCCGTGCGCTCGGACCACGAGAGCAACGGCGCGATCGGCGAGGTGCAGTAGTTGTGGCCGGGCCCCACGTACGCGGGCAGGTACCGCGCGAGCGCGGCGGCGGTCGCCGTCGGGAGGCGGTGCTCGGTCGTCGCGAGTCGCGTGAAGCAGTACGAGCCGTCGCGCGCCGGGGCCGCGTGCGCGCTTCCGAGCAGCGCGGGCGGGATGCCGAGGGGGGGCTCCCGCCTCACGAACGAGAGGAATGCGGGGAGCTGAGGCGCGCTGAGGCGTTCGACGTAGCTGAACGAGAACGCGCCCGGATAGGTGTCGGACACGCCGAGGCGGGCGAGCAGCTCGGTGATGTCCGCGCCGCCGACCGCCGGGTGCGTCGCGATGACCGCGTTCACGGTTGCGAGCAGGTCGCTGTCGCGCTGCATGGAGGACCCGAGGACGAAGCGCGCGTCCGCGAGGTCCGACTCGACCGAGCGCTGGTTGACGCTGTGCGCGTACGAGTACCACGTCGTCGACCCGAAAATCGAGGCGCCGCAGCCGACGACGGCGATCGCGATGGCGACGACGCGCCACGCCGAGCGCGCGGGGACGGAGCGGTGCGCGACCGCGCCGCGGTGCGGCGCGCCGCGCGGGCGGCGTCCCGCCAGCCGGCGCTCGGGTACGTACCTGCGCGGGCGGCGAGAGCCGGGACGTCGCGGCCTGCGCCGACGAAGCGTTGCCATCGAATCCGCGTTCCTCGCAGACCTTCGGTCGACTGTCGGCTGGATCTACCTGCTCGTCAATTACGGCCGTGGTGCGCCGTGACTTGAGAGATCGGCGAGAAGCGGCGGGATGTCCGCGAGCGCCGCCGCCGTGCGCCGGCGCGGGTGGGCGACCGACGGACGGTCGACGAGCTCGCGGCGCCAGGTCGTGTGGTACGGGACGTGGATCGCCCATCCGCCGATCTCGAGCACGGGCTCGACGTCCGAGCGCTCGCTGTTGCCCACCATGAGGAACTCCTCGGCCGGGCATGCGAGCGTTCGGAGGAGCTCCTCGTAGGTCGCGGTCGACTTCTCGCTCACGATCTCGACGTGCGCCAGGTGCCGACGCAAGCCGCTGCGCTCGAGCTTCCGCTCCTGGTCGACGAGGTCGCCTTTCGTCACGAGCACGACCGGGTGCGTCCGCGCGAGCGCCTCGAGCGCCTCCTCGGCTCCGGGGAGCACCTCGACCGGGTGCGCCATGAGGCGCCGGCCGATGTCCAGCACCGAGCGGACGAGTGACCCGTCGACCGAGCCGAGGTCGAGGTCGAGCACGGTCTCGATCGCGCTGAGCGTGAAGCCCTTCGCCCCGTAGCCGAACAGCTCGAGGTTCTGCGCCTCGCGCTCGTGGAGCATCTCGGCGAGCACGCAGGGCGTCGTCGAGCCCGCGAGGAGCTCGCCGAGCTCCCTCGCCGCCTCGTCGAACAGGTCCTGGCATCGCCACAGCGTGTCGTCTCCGTCGACACCGACGAGGCGCACGGGTCTCACGGCCACCTCCGGGTCCGACGCTCGACGGCGCAGGGAGCGAGCCGGCGCCGCGGCGCGCCCCGCCATGCTAGGCGCCGCCGCGCCGGCGCCCGTCCGCGGTACCGCGCTGCCGCCCGTCCCCGACCGCCCGTCGCGACCCGCCGGTCAGGCGTCGGCGACGTCGACCACGGTCGCGCCAGTCGCGCGCACGAGATCTGCGGGCGAGACCGTGAACACGCTGCGCGGCGTGCCTGCAGCAGCCCACACGTGCTCGTGCGCGAGCACTCGCTCGTCCATGTAGACGGCGATCGCGTCGTCGTGGCCGACCGGCGGCACGCCGCCGATCGCGTATCCGGTCCGTGCGCGCACGAACGCGCCGCTCGCTCGCTCGACGTCGTCGCCGACCACGATCGCGAGCTTCGCCTCGTCGACCCGGTCCGCGCCGGAGGCGAGGACGAGTACGGGCGCGTCCTCCCGGACCGCCCGGAACACGAGCGACTTCAGGATCTGCGCGACGTCACAGCCGAGCGCCTCGGCGGCCTCGGCGGCCGACCGGGTGCTCTCGGGCATCTCTCGCACGTCGCCGCGCAGGCCGAGGCGCGCGAGGGCGCCGGCCACCCGTGAGCTGCTCGCGCTCGGCGTCGCCACGCGAGCAGCGTACCGAGGCGTTGAATGGTAAGGGGCCGCGCGATAGTTAAGCGCGCGATGTAGTCTGACTGTGTGGAGCTCAGCGAGGAGAGCCTGGCGCGGTTCTTCTCCTTGACCTCCCCGTTCCTCGACGAGCGCCAGCGCCGGCTCGTCGCGGCCGCGGTCGCAGACGTGCTCGGTCGTGGTGGACAGGCCCGGGTCGCCACGGCTGCGGGTATCAGTCGCAACACCGTGATCGGGGGCGCGAAGGAGCTCGCCGAGCATCCTGTCCTCCAGGACCGCGTCCGCCGGCCGGGAGCTGGGCCGAAGCGCCGCATCGACGTCGATCCGGAGCTGCTCGTCACGCTCGACTCCCTCGTCGAGCCCGGTAGCCGCGGGGACCCGATGAGCCCGCTGCGCTGGACGCTCAAGTCGACTCGAGTCCTTGCCGCCGAGCTCGCCCGCCTCGGCCATCGCGCCGGGGCGAACCTCGTCGGCGAGCTGCTGCACTACATGGGCTACAGCCTCCAGGCCAACGCCAAGGTCACCGAGGGTGCCCAGCACCCCGACAGGGACGCGCAGTTCTGCTACATCAACGATCGAGCCGCCGAGCACCTTGGCGCAGGTGAGCCGGTGATCAGTGTCGACTGCACGAAGAAGGAGAACGTCGGCGACTACGCGAACGTCGGGCGTGAATGGGAACCCGAGGGAACGCCGACACGCACCCAGGTGCACGACTTTCCCGACGAGGAGATGGGAAAGGCGATCCCCTACGGCGTCCTCGACATTGGCGCGAACGAAGGCTGGGTGAACGTCGGCGACGACCACGACACCCCAGCATTTGCCGTCGCGTCGATCGCCCGGTGGTGGGAGCGCATGGGAAAGGCTCGCTACCCCGAGGCGACGAGGCTGATGATCACCGCGGACGCGGGCGGCTCGAACGCCTACCGATCACGGGTGTTCAAGGTCGAGCTCGCGAAGCTCGCGGCGACGATCGGGCTCGTGATCACCGTCTGCCACATGCCGCCTGGGACCTCGAAGTGGAACAAGATCGAGCACCGCCTCTTCAGCTTCATCACGATGGACTGGAGGGGAAAGCCGCTCACCACCTACCGGGCCGTCGTCGAGCTCATCGCTACGACGACGGCCACGACCGGACTGCGGGTCGAGGCAGATCTCGATACCCGCCCCTATCCGGTCGGGGTCAAGATCAGCGGCAAAGAGCTCGCTGCGGTCCCTCTCCGGCCGCACGACTGGCATCCCGACTGGAACTACTCGATCCTGCCACCCTAACCGCGCACTTTATTGACCCACGAGCCCGTACTTCAAAGGTGGATTGTGGCGCTCATGTTCTGCCCACTTGCCGCTCGGGTGCATCGGGATGGTGAAACGTGGCCTAGTTCTACTTGGGCTCTCAAACGCTTGACGTTGTGACAGGTTTCAAGCAGCAGCTCCAAGGTGCGCGTTGATGAAGGTGAGGGGGATCTGGATCAAACATCGCCGATCGTGCACCTTAATTACGCTTTCCAGTGATAGCCCTGGGAAGCGGCGGCGGACCAGATTGGCCACGCCTCGATTGGCGTCACCAAGAGTGAATTGCTTAGGTGAGAACTAGCCTCCCCTTGATTTGAATTAACGAAAAATGTACAATTCGCAGTCGATCGGCCAACGCCTCTATGACGGACTCTAGCAACGCTTCGACCGGTCACGAAATGCAGCCATGAGCCGCGGGTCGACAAGGGGATGGTCGTGCGAATATTGGTGGAGAAGTATCCGTCTGGTAGCAGTGTTCGGTTACGATTATCGGTCTTCGCCCTCGCCGTGCTCGCTGTGATGTTGGCATTCACTACCGTCTCCACCAAGTCCGCGACTGCTTCGGCGAAGAACGCCAATTTGGATGGCACATGGAAAGTGGTCGCCGGGGGCTCGACTGGCTTCCTCGTTATTTCCGGTGAGAACGTTAATACCGGTTCCTTCGGCGGCGAGATTGAGGGAGGAAGTTCGAGGAGCCCGTTGAAAATCGTGGCTGGCCGAGTGTCGGGTAATCAGTTTTCATTGACGTGTGAGATCGCGGGGACTGTCGTCGGCGAGCATGGCGCTCAATTCGACTACGGCGGTACCGTGAACGGCAATGACATGAGTATCAAAGAGACTGGACTTCGCGTTTGGCACAACGGACATCCCGTCGATGCGACGTACAAGAATCCGGGTCCCTGGCCCGGCACACGTGAGTCCAAGGGTCCAGCCGTATCGAGTGTCACACCGGCCGCGGGCCTCATAGCGGGTGGCACCAACATCGCCATCTCGGGCTCGGGGTTCTTGAAAGCTGATGGCGTCCACTTTCGAATGTCCGACGGCAAGTTGATCAGCGTCGCATCCTTCAGTGTCGCGAGTGATTCACTGATTAACGCGGTTCTCCCGAATATCGAGAATCAGGCGGATTTCAAACTGAACCTGTTCCCCTCGGACGTCATCGTATCGGTGGGGACCAAAGATTCTCCGATATCGACGCATGACGCATTCACCTTTGAGCGACTCACCGTCACTGGATTGAGTATTCACACTGGTCTTCCCGATGGTGGCACTGATGTGAAAGTGAAGGGAAGCGGATTTATCGGCGTCACGAAGGTTGAATTTAGGCCCGCGCGATTGGTTTCGCTCGATTCGGCTCTGGAAGGAGTGATCGTTCGAGTCGAGAGTCCCACCGAGCTGTTGGTACAGGTCCCCAAGGGCAAAAATCTAATTTCGCCGGGATTGACTTCCTATTTGACCAACGTCGTGGTGTCGGTAGGTTCGCTAGATAGTGCCGTCACCAAGGCTGACCAGTATTCCTATGAATTCTTGCTGCTGACCAAGGTGTCGCCGTCGAGCGGCCCCTTTACGGGCGGCAATGAAATTCTGCTATCAGGAAGCGACTTCCCTCAAGTCTCAAACGTCTACTTTCTCTACGACCCCAACAAAGCGGGTGTGAACGCCCGTTACACCCTGGTGAGCCCCAATCGAATTCGAGTTCTCGTGCCAGATATGTCTGGCTTCGCACCGCCAGGGATTCATAGTCTCAAGGTAGACATCATCGTGACGGCTCTAGGTACTTCAACGAAGGCCCATCCGACCGATCAATACATATTGGCTAATCTTGAGGTTCGTTCCCTCTCACCGAGCACTGGTCCCGCCGGAGGCACGACGAGAGTCACCCTGAGTGGCTCGGGTCTCACCGGGGCGACGGCCGTGACCCTGAGTAATGGCACGCAGTCATTCAAGGTCACCCCGGTCGTCTCGTCGGACACCTCGCTCACCTTCACCACGCCCTCGCTCGCCAAGCTCAAGAGCGTCACCGCGCTGGGCTTTCACGTCACCGTGTCGGTGGGGAGCGTGACGAGCAGTACGGGCAAGAGTCCACTCTTCACCTATTTGAAGAAATAGGGGTCCCGTGATTTGAAAGGAGCAACCTGTTTTCAATCTGGCGGCTTCAAGGAGTCAACGCAACACTTGGTGAGTCACTCTTGAGATGACGACAATCCAGGGAGATCCCGCGGAAAGCCCAATTAACCAAAGAGCAGCGACAACTCGCGTTTCGACTCAGGAAGGTTGGTTGGACGCTCAAGGCAATCGGCAGGGCCGTCGGATTCAGTCACACGAGCATTCGCGCCATCTTGTTGAGTCATCAGTAGGGGGTCGCTCCCTACTCGTGGGTTCTTCGTAGTGGCCGTCGTAATGTCCACGAGCGTGAAGAGATCCTGCTGGGGCTTCATCGTGGTGAGTCGATGCGCGCCATTGCCCGCGCTCTTGGTCGTGCGCACTCGACAGTAAGCCGAGAGGTAGCCGCGTGGCCCAGCGACGTTGACGCTGTCCAGGTGCGCTACCAGGCAATACCGGTGGAGCGGGCGACGGGAATCGAACCCGCATGGCCAGCTTGGAAGGCTGGAGCTCTACCATTGAGCTACGCCCGCGAGACGCGCCTCGGAGTCTAGCGGAGCCCCCGACCGCCCTTGAGCTGGACCTTCGACGGCGCGCGTGCGCCGTCCTACACTCTGGCCGGCCGAGGAGAGGGGGCAGCTGTCGTGCCGTACGTGTTCGACTTCGACCACCCACACGACGTCGCGCCGCGCCGGTTGCGGGCGCTGCTCGGCGGCAAGGGGGCGAACCTCGCCGAGATGACCTCCGTGCTCGGGCTGCCCGTGCCGCCGGGGTTCACGATCTCGACCGAGGCGTGCCGCGAGTACCTCGCGCGCGGGTGGCCGGAGGTGCTCGACGAGGAGATCGCCGAGCACCTCGGCAACCTCGAGCGGTCGTTCGGCCGGCGCCTCGGCGACGGCGAGGACCCGCTCCTCGTCTCGGTGCGCTCGGGCGCGCAGTTCTCGATGCCAGGCATGATGGACACGGTCCTCGACCTCGGGCTGAACGACCGGTCGGTCGCGGGCCTCGCTGCGCAGACGGCCGACGAGCGGTTCGCGTACGACTCGTACCGGCGGTTCGTCGCGATGTACGCCCGCATCGTGCTCGGCCTCGACGCGGCGCCGTTCGACGCGGCGTTCGAGGACGAGAAGGTCGCGGCCGGCGTCGAGAGCGACGCCGCGCTGCCGACCGACGCGCTTCGCCGTGTCGTCGCGACCTCGAAGGCCCTGGTCGAGCGGGCGACGGGCGCGGCCTTCCCCGACGAGCCGGCGGCGCAGCTGCGCGGCGCGATCGAGGCCGTGTTCTCGTCGTGGCTCGGACCGCGGGCGCGCGCGTATCGCGAGCGGGAGCACATCGCCCACGATCTCGGGACCGCGGTGACGGTGCAGGCCATGGTCTTCGGCAACCGCGACGACGACTCCGGGACCGGCGTGGCGTTCACCCGGGACCCGGCGACGGGCGAGCGCCGTCCCTACGGCGACTTCCTCGTGAACGCGCAGGGCGAGGACGTAGTCGCCGGCATCCGCAACACGCTCCCGCTCGCGGCGCTCGCCGAGCGTTTCCCGGACGTCCACGGCCAGCTCGTCGAGGTCTTCGAACGGCTCGAGGCGCACTTTCGCGACATGTGCGACATCGAGTTCACGATCGAGCAGGGCCGGCTGTGGATGCTCCAGACGCGGGTCGGCAAGCGCACGGGCCGGGCCGCGCTCCGCATGGCCGTCGACATGGTCGACGAGCCCGTGATCGCGCTCAGCCACGCCGAGGCCGTCGCACGTGTCAGGCCGGAACAGATCGACGGCGTGCTCCACCCGCAGTTCGCCGGCGGGGATGTAGTCGTCGCCACGCGTGGCCTCGGAGCGTCGCCGGGCGCGGCGGTCGGTCGTGTCGTGCTGAGCGCGGACGCCGCGGTCGACGCGGCCGCCCGGGGCGAGAGCGTCGTGCTCGTGACCAACGAGACGTCCCCCGAGGACGTCCGCGGGATGCTCGCCGCCACCGGGATCCTGACCCGTCGCGGCGGCCTCGTGAGCCACGCCGCGGTCGTCGCCCGCGGCTGGGGAAAGCCGGCGGTCGTCGGCGCCGAGCGCGTCGAGATCTCGGGCGACGAGGTGCGGATCGCCGGCCAGGTCGTGCGCGCCGGCGACATGATCTCGATCGACGGATCGTCCGGGGTGGTGGTCGTCGGGGCCGTCGAGCTCGCGTCCGCCGAACCGCCCGAGACGCTCGAGACCGTGCTCGCGTGGGCCGACGAGATCCGAGCCGGCCGGCTGGGCGTGCGTGCGAACGCGGACAACGGGCCGGACGCGGCGAACGCGCGCCGGCTCGGTGCCGAGGGCATCGGCCTGTGCAGGACCGAGCACATGTTCCTCGCCGAGGACCGGCTCCCCATCGTCCGACGCATGATCCTCGCGACGGACCCCACCGAGGAGGCCGCGGCGCTCGCGGCGCTCCGTGAGGTCCAGCGCGAGGACTTCGCCCACATCCTCGAGGCGATGGACGGCCTGCCGGTCACCGTGCGCCTCCTCGACCCGCCGCTGCACGAGTTCCTGCCGGACGTGTCCGCGCTCGCGCTCAAGGCGGCGATGGAGGGGCTCAGCCCGATCGAGGAGCGCCTGTACGAGGCGGCGCGCTCCTGGCACGAGCTCAACCCGATGCTCGGGACGCGAGGGGTCAGGCTCGGGATCGTCAAGCCGGGCCTCTACGCGATGCAGGTCAGCGCGCTCGTCGACGCGGCCGTGGAACGGCTCGCGCTCGGCGGTCGTCCGGTCATCGAGGTCATGATCCCCCTCACCGTCTCGCGCGAGGAGCTCGCGCTCGCACGCAGCTGGGTCGAGGATGCGATCGCCGAGTCGCGTGCGGCCGCCCGCGGGCTCGACATCCGGATCGGCACGATGGTGGAGACACCGAGGGCGGCGCTTCGCGCGGGGGAGCTCGCGCAGGCCGCGGACTTCTTCTCGTTCGGCACGAACGACCTCACCCAGATGACGTTCGGGTTCTCGCGCGACGACGTCGAGGCGCGAATGATGGCGATCTACCTCGAGCGGGGTCTCATCCCGGCGAACCCGTTCGAGCGCATCGACGCCGAGGGCGTCGGCGAGCTCGTCCGGACCGCCGCGCTGCGCGGGCGCGAGGCGAACCCGTCGATCAAGCTCGGCATCTGCGGCGAGCACGGCGGCGATCCCGAGTCGATCGCCTTCTTCGCGGAGATCGGCCTCGACTACGTGAGCTGCTCGCCGTTCCGGATACCGATCGCGCGCCTCGCCGCCGCGCAGGCGTTGCTCGCGCTCGACGCACGAGGAATCGGCCGGGACGTCGCCGCCGCGGACGCGACGGCCTAGGCCGCGCCTTCGACCGGGCCCGCGGCGAGCGGGCCCGATGGAGGCCCCGAGCGACGGCGCGCCCGTGCGAGCATCGCGATCCCGACGAGCGCCGCGCCCTCGCACGACGCCGCACCGACGCCGAGGCCGGTCCGCGCACCCGCGAGGTCCGTCACCCACCCGATGATCGGCCCGCCGATCGGGGTCGATCCCATGAACGCGACCGACCACAGGGCCATCACTCGGCCGCGCATCGCCGGCGCTGCGGCGAGCTGCAGCGTGGAGTTGCTCCTCGAGAGGAACGAGACGCTCCCGTAGCCGACCGCGACGAGCGCGACGATCTCCGCGCCGATGTCCGGGGCGACGGCCGAGAGCAGGATCGCGCCGCCGAAGATCGACGCGGCCACGGTGAGCTCACGAAGGCCGGTGCCGCCGCGCGCCGCGGTCACCAGCCCGCCGATCACGGCGCCGGCACCCATCGCGGCCGTGATGAACCCGTACGCGCGCGCGCCGCCGTGGAACGTCTGCTGCGCGAGGACGGGAAGCGTGACCTGGAACTCGTACGCGAGGGTCCCGACGACCGCGATCATCACGAGCGGCACCGCGAGCTCGGGGTTGTGCGCGACGTACGCGAACCCCTCGCGCAGCTGTCCCCGCCCGCGCGCCACCGGTGGGCTCGGGCGGAGCTGAGCGCGGTCCATGGTCGTGAGCGATCCGACGACTGCGACGAAGCTCAGCGCGTTCGCGATGAAGCACCAGCCGACGCCGACGGTCGCGATGAGGAGCCCGGCGACCGCCGGGCCGATCGCCCGTGCCGCGTTGACGAGGGTCGAGTTCAGGCTCACCGCGTTCCGCAGGTGTTCGGCGCCGACCATCTCGAGCACGAAAGCCTGTCGCGACGGGTTCTCGAAGCAGTTGTTGAGACCGAGGACCACCGCGAGCGCGCAGATCTCCCAGAAGCGGATCGAACCGGCGACGACGAGCACCCCGAGCGCGATCGCCTGCACGCCCATCATCGACTGGAGCACGACCATGAGACGCCGCTTGTCGACGCGGTCCGCGACGACGCCGGCGTATGGACCGAGGACGAGCACCGGCAGCGTCTGGAGAGCGACGACGAGACCGAGGTCGGTCGGCGAGTGCGTCGTCGTGATCACGAGCCACGCCTGCGCGGTCGCCTGCATCCACGTGCCGATGAGGGAGATCGCTTGACCGGTGAAGAAGCGCCGGTAGTTCGGGTTCGCGAGCGCCGCAAACATCTGTCGGCCGAACGCGGCGCCCTGCGGCTCCGCCGCTCGCCGCGCGCCGCGCCCGGTCACCGCGGCCGGTTCCTCAGCCGTTCGCCGAGCAGCTCGATCACGTCGAGCGCGGCGGCGAGCGTCCGTCGCTGCACCGGATCGAGCCGCTCGAGCTCCTCCCGTAGCGCGGACGCGCTCTCGGCCCGCTCCTTGTCGAGCAGGCGGCGGCCGCGGGCGGTCGCTTCGATCCGTGCGACCCGGCGGTCGTCGGGATCGGCGTCGCGTCGGGCGAGGCCCGCGTCCTCGAGCTTCGCGAGCACTCGCGACACGAGCGTCGCGTTCAGGCCCTCGCGCGCGGCGAGGTCGGTGGATCGCTGCGGCCCTGCGTGGACGAGCGCCGAGAGCACGGCGACCTGGGTGGGGGACAGCCCCTCGCGTGCACCGGGAGGGCGCGCGTGGCGGTGGATCCGTCGGATCGCGTGCTGGAGCCGCGCGGCGTCGTCCACGGCCGCAGCACCCCGCACGGTCGCGGTGCCCGAGTCCGCGCGCCGCGCGGCGCCCGAGTCCGCGCGCCGCGCGGTGCCCGACGATTGTTGCTTGCCGGCAAGCATATGGGTGAGCGTAGGCGCTGCCCGGGCATCCGCGCCGCGCGGCGCGCCCGCGGTACGGTCGCCGTGACGTGCGGGAGGGGCCCGTGCTGCCCGAGGAGGGTCGATGAAGACCGACGTCGCTTCGGCCCGGGCGCTCGCATCGGCGATGCTCCGGGCGGCCGGGATGGACGCGCAGCCCGCGGCACGGACCGCCTGGGCGCTCGCGTCCGCCGAGTCGTGGGGGCGCGCGTCGCACGGGTTGCTCCGACTCCCGTACTACCTGGAGCGCTTCTCGGCGGGAGGCTCCGACCCGCGGGCGGTTCTCCGGCTCGTCCGCTCGACGGCCGTGACCGCCGTGCTCGACGGCGGCAACGGGCTCGGCCACCACCACGTCTTCGAGGCAGCGACGAAGGCGAGCGCCATGGCCCGCGAGCACGGTCTCGCAGCGGTCGCCGTCGCGAACTCGGGCCACTGCGGCGTGCTCGGCCTGTACGTCGAGCCCATGCTCGACGCGGGGCTGGTCGGCATCGTGCTCTCCACGGGACCCGCGGTGATGCCGCCCCCGGGAGGCTCGAGCGCGGTCGTCTCGACGAGCCCGATCGCAGCGGGTATCCCGATGCGCCCGCACGCCGCGGTCGTCGACATGGCCATGAGCGCGGTCGCCCGCGGCAGGATCGCCGCGAGTGCGGCCGCCGGCGAGGAGATCCCCACCGGCTGGGCGTTCGACGCCGACGGGGTCACGACGACCGACCCGCGCGAGGCCCTCGCGGGCCTGCTCGCCCCGTTCGGCGGTGCGAAGGGCTTCGCGCTCGCGCTGGTCGTCGAGTCGCTCACCGCGGGGATCGTCGGGCCCAGCCTCGCGACCGAGATCGCGGACCCGCTCGACGGCTCGGCGATCGCGGCGCCACAACGGATCGCGCATCTCGTGCTGGCGCTCGACCCGGCGTGCCTCGACGCGGACGGCGCCTCCGGCGACCGGCTCGAGCGCCTGGCCGCGTCGGTCGCCGCGGCAGGCGGGCGCGTTCCAGGGGCGCGGAACCGCCACACGTCCGAGATCGCGGACGACGACGAGCTCACGATTCCCGACCGGCTCGCGTCGAGTCTCGTGGCGCTCGCGGCCAGCCTCGGTGTCGATCCTCCCGGGAGCTTCGCGGACCGCTGACCGCGCGGCCCCGGCTGCGGCGGACGAGCGCGGGCGCGCCCGTGGCCGTCCCGTGCGCACCGGCACGCCGGCCGTAGGCGGGGGCTCGCGGGATCTTGACGAGCTGACGGGCCCCAGGTAGCCTCCCACTGGAAAGAGGTCAGAGGTCTGTGAGAGCGATTGCGGAGGCGACTGTGAGCGAAGCGACCGAGGGATCGGGCGGCGGCCTCGCCGTCCTCGTCCACAACGAAGGCGACGACGTAGGCGTCGCGATCACCGACCTCATGCCCGGGGATGTCGTCGCCGGATGGCTCGACTCGGGCAGGCGTCAGACGATCGTCGTGAGCGAGGTCATCCCGCTCGGCCACAAGGTGTCGCTCGTTGACCTCGCCGAGGGCGCCGACGTCAACGAGTACACGGTCCGGATCGCCGTCACGCGGGCGCCGATCGCTCGTGGCCACCACGTCCACACCCACAACGTAAGGAGCGCGAGATGGCAGCAGAGCGCCTGACCGGTTATCGGCGAGCGGACGGCCGCGTCGGCATCCGCAACCACGTCGTCGTCCTCCCGGTCGACGACCTGTCGAACGCGGCCGCCGAGGGCATCGCCCGCCTCGTGCCGGGCGTGCTCGCCCTCCCCCACGCGTACGGCCGGCTGCAGTTCGGTGCGGACCTCGAGCTCACGTTCTCGACGCTCATCGGCACCGGTACGAACCCGAACGTCGCCGCAGTCGTCGTCGTCGGCATCGAGCCGGCGTGGACCGCCCGCATCGCGGACGCGATCGAGGCGAGCGGCAAGCCGGTCGCACGGCTCTCGATCGAACGGCACGGAGACTTCGCGACGATCGCCGAGGGCGCCCGCCAGGCGGCCCGCATGCTGCAGGACGCGAGCGCGATCGAGCGCGTCGAGGTCCGCCGCGAGGAGGTCATGGTCTCGATCAAGTGCGGCGAGTCGGACACGACGAGCGGGCTCGGCTCGTGCCCGACGACGTCGGTGCTCGTCGACCGGCACGTCGACGGCGGCGGCACCGTGCTGTTCGGCGAGACGAGCGAGCTCACCGGTGGCGAGCACATCATCGCGGAGCGCTGCGTCGACGAGCACGTCCGCAAGCGGTTCACGGACTTCTACGACAGCTACATCGCGATGATCGAGCGGACCGGGGCCAACCTGCTGGGCTCGCAGCCCACCGAGGGCAACATCCGCGGCGGTCTGTCGACCATCGAGGAGAAGGCGATGGGCAACATCGCGAAGACCGGCACGGTGCCGGTCGTCGACGCGCTGGAGCCCGCCGAGCGGCCGACCCGGGCGGGGCTCAACTTCATGGACACGTCGTGCGCGGCCGCCGAGGCCATCACGCTCATGGCGGCGGCGGGCGCGGTGATCCACATCTTCCCGACTGGACAGGGCAACGTCATCGGGAACCCGATCGAGCCGGTGATCAAGCTCCCGGCGAACCCGGTGACCGCGGCCACGATGTCGGAGCACATCGACCTCGATGTCTCGGCGATCCTCACCGGCGAGATGACGCTCGCGGCCGCAGGCGACCTGCTCGATGATCTCGTCGAGCGTACGATCTGCGGGCGGCTCACCGCGGCCGAAGTGCTCGGGCACCGCGAGTACGTCCTCACGAAGCTCTACCAGAGCGCATAGGGAATCCGGCGCGCGCCGGACGACCGCGTACCGTGGATGCGGTCGAATCACTGTAAATCTACCTGCAAAGTATGTTGCATTGAAAGTGTCCGGACACGTCGTCCGGGTTACACGAGGGGGGAGCGCAGTTGAACAGCAAACGGGAATCGAAGGCGCGTTTCACACGGGTGCGCGCGGCGGCAGCCGGGCTCGCCGTCGCGTCCGTCGCGGTCGGCGGGATCACCGCGGCGTCGGGGGGAGCGTCCGGAAGCGTGCGCCACGCGTCCGGGCCCTCGTGGGCCGACGTGAACGTCGGGATCGCGCTGTCGCCGCCGAAGGTCATCTTCATGGCGCCGTACGTAGCGCAGGCCCAGGGCTACTTCGCGAAGGAGCACCTGCACGTCCACTTCATCAGCATGCCGAACGGACTGCAGACCGAGCTCGGGACGACCTCGGGCACGATCAACTTCGGTCTCAGCTCCGCGACCGACGCGATCCAGTCCGCCGCCGCGGGCGCGCCGATCCACGCGGTCGCGTCCTACGGGACGACGCTCGACACGGTCTGCGTCGCCGCGCCGGGCATCAAGAGCGCGAAGCAGCTCATCGGGCAGCCGGTCGGGTCGACCGGGACGGACGGGTTCTCGGAGACGACGCTCGCCGCCTGCCTCTCGCCGTCCGGCGTGACGATCAACCAGACGAAGCCGATCACCATGACGCGCTCGGAGTTCGTCCCGGCGCTGGAGACGGGGCGGATCAAGGCTGCGGTCTTCCACGCGGACGACGCGTACGTCATCCTGCACGCCCTGAAGGGCGCGACGGTCCTCGACCGTCAGTACCAGACGGTGCCCAACTGGTGGTACGGCGGGATCACGGTGCTCGACAGCTACGCACGTCACCACGTCCAGGTCACGGAGCGCTTCCTCACCGCGCTGACACTTGCGAACCGGTGGATGAACAACACGAATAACACCGCGAAGCTCATCGACCTCGGCGTGAAGACGACCCAGGAGGACCGGGGTGCCGTGACGTACGCGGTGCACTTCCTCCAGCAGGCCAAGACGTGGCCGAACGGGCTCGGGCTCTCGCAGAGCTCGGAGTACTTCACGGCGAAGAAGCTGAAGACGCTGAAGGAGATCGACCGGATCCCCTCGTACTCGCAGGTCGTCGACGAGACGTACATGAAGGCCGTGATCAAGAAGCTCGGCAACGGCTGAGCGGCTGAGCCGACCAGACCGAGAAGGACAGGAACCCACACGTGACCACGAGACCGAGTAGCCGCTTCGACGAGCTGACCGACCCGGACATCCAGGCGGCTCTCGCCGAGCGGCCACTCGTTCTCGTGCCGTGCGGGAGCACCGAGCAGCACGGCCCGCACCTTCCGACGGGGACGGACTACTTCGCGAGCCTCGCGGTCTGCGACCGTGTCGCCCGCGAGCTCGGTGGGCTCGTGCTGCCCGGGATGCAGTTCGGCGTCACGCCGATCCACATGGGCTTCACCGGTACCGTGTCGCTCTCGGCGGAGACGTTCCAGCAGGTGCTTCTCGACATGGTGACCTCCTTGGCCTCGCACGGGGTCAAGGAGGTCGCCTTCGTCAACTGGCACGAGGGGAACATCGCGGCGATCGCCACGGTCGCAAGTCGCCTTACCCAGGAACAGGGTGTGAACGTCGTGGTCGCGCACGCGTGCTACGTCGCCGAGGAGCTCTACGGAGACGAGCTCGGCGGGCTGACTCACGGCGGCGCGATCGAGGCCGCGGCGGTTCTCGGGTGGCGCCCGGAGCTCGTGCACTACGACCGGATCGACCCGTCGGCGCACTCGCCCGGTGAACGCGCCGCGGACCACGCGCGCCGCGGGCGTGCGTTCCAGACGGTTCTGCGCGACATCAGGGAGATCAGCGACAGCGGGTGGTACGGCTCCTCGGAGACGTTGAGCGCGGACCGGGGCGCCGAGATCGTCGACGCCGTCGCCGTGGTCGTGGCGACCGAGCTGAACGCCCGCTTCGAGCGCCTCGCGCGAATGCGCGGCGGTCGCTGACGATGGCGAGCGTGCTGCGCGTCGAGGACGCCCGGCGGCTGGAGCTGCGCGGGCGCACGGCGCTCGAGCTTCTCGGTGGCGGCAAAGGGCCGGACATGACCGTGCGGATCGTCGAGGTCGCGCCGGAGGCACCCGGCGCCGAGGCGCGGCCATTGCACGTGCACGACGGCGTCGGGGAGTTCATCTGGCTCCTCGCCGGGTCGGGCACGCTCCACACCGGAGCGGGGACGCTCGCCGTCGAGGCGGGCGAAGGCGTCTACGTCCCGGCCGGCGAGCACCACAAGGTCTCCCCTGCGGGCGAGGTGCCGCTCCGGCTGTTGTGCGTGTTCGCCACGGGCGACATCGCGTCGCGGACCCGCGAGTAGCGGTGGGGCCCACCGACCGCCCCGGGCGCGTGCTGTGCCTGCGCCCGGAGGCGGACTTCGCTGCGCTCGGCGTCGAGGTGCCCGCGGCGCTCGACGTGCAGTTCGCGGCCGACGAGCGGTCGATCGACGGCATCGAGCCGGACGTGCGCTGCCTGGTGCTGCCGTCGGCCGGCGCAGCGCTCGGCGCCGAGCTGTTCGCCGGTGCACGCGGGCTGACGCTCGTCCAGTACACGGGCGCCGGCACCGACCGGATCGCCGACGAGATCGTCGACGAGCTCGGCTGCGCGGTCTGCAACGTTCCCGGAGCGAGCGCGAAGGACGTCGCCGCGTACGTCCTGCTCACCTCGGGGGCACTTCTTCGACGGATCGGGGCGGGCGACGCGCTCGTGCGCTCTGGACGCTACGCAGAGGCGCGCGCGGCGCTCGCGCCCGCGCACGTCCGGGGCTTTCGGGGCCTGCGGGTCGGGATCGTCGGGTTCGGCGCGATCGGCGTCGAGACCGCGCTCGCGTTCGACGCCCTCGGCGCAGAGCCTCGCTGGTACGACCCGGTCGCCGCGGACCGGCCCGAGATGCAGCGCTTCGCCCGGTCGGAGCTCGACGCCTTGCTGCGATGGGCCGAGGTGCTGACCGTCCACGTGCCGCTCACGCCGGCGACGAGGGGGCTCGTCGGTCGCTCCGAGCTCGCGCTCCTCCCGGACGGCGCGGTCGTCGTCAACGCCGCCCGGGGCGGGATCGTGGACGAGGTGGCCCTCGTGGACGCGCTCGAGTCGGGACAGCTCGGCGGCGCCGCGCTCGACGTCTACGAGTCCGAGCCACTGCCCGCGACGTCGCCGCTGCTCGACGCCGCCTCGCGGCTCGGGACGCGACTCGTGCTGACGCCGCACATCGCGGGTGTCACGCCCGAGGCGTCGCGCGAGCTGTTCGTGCGTGCGTGGTCGAACGTCCTCGCCGTCGTGGGCGAGGCGCGCGAGCCCGCGCACCGGGTGCGCTGACGTGTGCCGCGCGAAGGGCGCGACGCCGGCCGACACGGAGGTTGCCTCATGACGCCGCACATAGACCACATGAATCTGCTGGCGACCGCGCGCCTCGGCGACGGCGTCGGCGGCGGCGAGGGCCTCGCGATGCACGTCGCCGCCGACGGCTCGCGCACCTTGTTCGTCGCGTCGGAGCACGCACCGTGCGACTTCGTGGCGGTCGACGTGAGCGACCCGCGAGCACCCTCGGTCGTGTTCCGTCAGGACCTCCCGGGCGCGGGGATCCGGTCGAACAACCTCGCGATCCACGACGACCTGCTCGCGGTCACGCGCCAGGTGTCGCAGAAGGGCGCGCCGCCGGGCGGTGTCGAGCTCTTCGACATCTCGCAGCCGACCGCGCCGCGCCCGATCGGCTATTTCGACGCTTCGGGCGGCGAGTCGCTCGGCACGCACTTCGTCTGGCTCGGCGCGGACGGCTACGCGTACCTCGCGAGCGGCGCGTCTGACTTCACGCCACGGGACGCGCGCGACCGCTTCATGTTCCGGATCCTCGACGTCTCGTCGCCGACGCGTCCCGTCGAGGCGGGACGTTGGTGGTTGCCCGGCATCGCGGTCTCCGACGTCGACGCGGCACCCGAACGTCCCTCCGAGCGGCTCGCCGCGGCCCACGGAGCGGAGATCACCGCGGAGCAGCGCGCCGCTCGTCGCTTCGAGTCCGGCGGCTCCTGCTCGTGGGACTTCGGCTTTCGCGTCCACAACGTCACGGTGCTCCCGGAACGCCCGGACCGGGCCTACCTCGCCCACACGTCCGCGGGTGCGTACATCTTCGACATCTCGGACCGTTCGCGACCGCATCCCGTCGGCCACCTCGACTACGCGACGCCGCTTCCCGGAGCCGCGCACACGTTCGTGCCACTCGGCGCGAGCGGGTTCGGCCTGCTCTCGGACGAGACTCTCGAGGAGGGCGCCGCGGACTACCCCCAGAACGTCTGGGTCGTGGACGCGCGGCTCGAGTCGCGCCCGGTGATCGTCGGGTCCCTCGAGCTCCCGTGGCCGTCCGACGTGCCCGCGACCGGGAGGTTCGGGGCGCACAACCTCCACGAGTACCCGCCCGGCCAGGGCGCGCTCCGGTCCTTCGGGCTCGCGGTGGCCGCGATGTTCGGGCTCGGGGTCGCGGTCTTCGACGTCGGCGATCCCCTGCGGGCGCGTGCGGTCGCGCACTTCTCGCCCGGTCCCGAGGACGACGGGCCGGGAACCGGTCAGTTGAACGACGTGTTCCTGGACGACCGTGGCGTGCTCTACGCGCTCGACCGTCGCAGCGACTACTGCTTCGTGCTCGAGCTCGACCTGTGAGGGCGTGCGCCCGGCGAGAGCTCGGCTGCGCGTGCTGCCCGGGAACGGGCCCGGCGGGAGAGGACAAGGAGAGGTGACGATGGGCGACGAAGGCGGCAAGGTGCGGCTCGCGGCGGTCGGGCTCGGCCGGTGGGGTCGGGTCATGGCGGCTGCCTACCACCGGAGCGACGTGATCGAGCTGCGCAGCTGCTTCAGCCGGAACCCCGAGCGACGCGGCCGGTTCGCGGCGGACTTCGGGTGCGACGAGGTGTCTTCGCTGGAGGAGCTGTGCGCGCGCGACGACATCGAGGGTCTGGTCGTCACCGTGCCGAACGACCAGCACGCGCCAGTCATCGAGGCGGCCGCGCGGGCCGGAAAGCACGTGTACGTGGAGAAGCCGGTCGCGGTCACGACGGTGGACCTCCGGCGCATCGGGGACGCGGTCCGCGGCTCCGGCGTCGTGTTCGCGTGCGGGCACAGCGCCCGTCGCCTCGCCGGCGTGCGGGAGATGCGCCGCATGCTCGACAGCGGCGAGATCGGCACGCCGTCGATGGTCGAAGCCGTGTTCTCGAACGAGCGCGGACTCGAGCTGAAGGACGGCGACTGGCGCGGTGACCCCGCGCAGTGCCCGGGTGGACCGCTGACCCAGCTCGGGATCCACCAGATCGACAACTTGAACTTCCTGTTCGGGACTCCGGCGCGCGTGAGCGCGGTCGGGCGCCCGGGTGCGGTCGCGGTCGCCAACACGATGGTCGCCGCCGCGCTCCTCGAGTTCGAGGGCGGGGTCATCGGCTATCTCGGGGCGGACTGGCTGACGCCGGGCGCGTTCACGATGGACCTCTACTGCACGGCGGCGCGACTGCGCTACGAGCTCGACTTCAGCTGGTGGAGCAACTCCGCGGACACCGACGCGCACACGCGGCTCGTGAAGGTCGAGATCGGCGCGAACAGCTCCGATCCCGACGACCGCGTGCTTCGCGAGAGCGTTCTCGCGCTCGCCCCCCGCGACCATCTCCGCGAGGAGGTCGAGGAGTACGCCCGGGCGATCCGCGGACAGGACGAGGTCGAGGTCGGGCTCGACGTCTCGGTGTCCAACGTCGCCGTGGTGCTCGCCGCTGCCCGTGCGATCGGCGAGCGACGCTCGGTCGAGGTCGCGGAGGTGCTCGCGGAGCTCGGCGCCTAGTCAGCCGAGCGCGACGGTCGGCGCGGTGTCCCCGTCGAGCCCGATCTCGGGCGCGACGGGGACACCGGCACCGTCGAGCTCGATCGACTCGCGCCGGACGCGCTCGAACGCGGCCCGCCGCGCGCCGTCGATGTGCACGAACGCGGCGTCGCGGGCGGCGTCCGCGTCGCCGGTGCTGATCGCCTCGTAGAGCGCAAGGTGGTCGTGCCGGGACTGCTCGAGGCGTCCGGGCACCGACAGGGTCGTCTCCATCCCCGAGGCGAGCATCTCCTGTAGGACGCCGACCATCTGCGAGAGGAAGCGGTTCTTCGCCATCTCGACGATGCGGAGGTGGAAGTCGGCGTCGAGAGCTCCGACGCGCTCGAGGTCGATCGGCGCGGCCCGCGCGGCGTCCTCGACGGCGAGGACCTCGGCGAGCGACTGCAGCTCCTCGTCCGTCGCGGCGCCAGCGGCCCAACCCGCGGCCGAGACCTCGAGCACCTCGCGCATCGCGAACAGCTCCCCGAGCGTGAGCTCGAGGTTCGAGAGTCGCGCCCGCATCGCGCTCGCGGCATCCTGGCGGACGAACACCCCCTGGCCGTGCCGCACGACGAGCCGGCCGCGCGCTTCCAGGGTCTTTACGGCCTCGCGCAGCGCCGGACGGCTGACGCCGAGCATGCTCGCCATCTCGCGCTCGGCGGGCAGCCGCTCGCCCTCGGCGAGCCGCTCGCTCGCGATGAGCTCCTCGATGCGCGCGACGATGCGGTCCGTGAGGTTACCGGCCTGCTTTATCGGACTCCACAGAGGGTCCACCGCGACGTCCTTCCGCGCCGTCCGCCGGCGCCCCCACGAGACGCCCAGCTCACGGTCTGTCCGAGCATAGACGCCCAATGGTCAGAGGTCATCCCTTGCAGGCGGCGGGCAGTCGCGGGGAGTCGCCTTGTTCCGTGCAGTCACCCGTGGGTACAGTGTGGAAAGAGGTCAGACCTGAAGCGGGGGGAACGGTATGACGGCAATGCGGGCGGCTTCCGACCGGGGAGCCCCGGCGGAACGGGCGCAGGCGGCTGCGGCCGCCGGCCCGGGGCGAGGCGAGATCCGCTGCAGCGGCCTGTACAAGTGGTACGGGCAGACCGCAGTCCTCTCGGGCCTCGACCTCACGGTCGCGAACGGCGAGTTCGTCTGCGTCGTCGGCCCCTCGGGCTGTGGGAAGACGACGCTGCTCAGGATGATGGCAGGGCTCGCCGAGTACGACCACGGCACGATCACGATCGGGGGCGAGAAGGTCACGGCCCCGCTCGCGCAGGTCGCGGTCGTTTTCCAGCACTTCGGGCTGTTTCCCTGGAAGACCGTCTACAACAACGTCGCGCTCCCGCTTCGTGCCGCCGGTCTCGACAAGGCCGAGGTGCGCCGGCGAGTCGCCGAGGCCATCGCGCTCGTCGGGCTCGAGGGCGTCGACGATCGCTACCCCGCACAGCTCTCGGGCGGGATGAAACAGCGCGTCGGGCTCGCCCGCACGCTCGCCTTGCGGCCCGAGGTCATCCTGCTCGACGAGCCGTTCGCCGCGGTCGACGCGCAGACGCGCGAGATCCTCCAGGAGGAGCTCCTCGGGCTGTGGAGCCGTCACCGCCAGACGGCGCTGTTCATCACGCACAGCATCGACGAGGCGATCACGCTCGCCGACCGGGTCGTCGTGATGGGCACGAAGCCCGGACGGGTCGTCGACGACATCGTCGTGCCGATCCCGCGGCCCCGCACCGTCGGCTCGGTGCGGCGCCACGAGTCCTACGCGCCGCTCCGCGAGCGCATCTGGGAGCAGTTGCGGGCCTCCGGCTCGCCGACGTGAGAGGTTCGCGAACATGTCTCTGACCCGAAACGACCCGCCCGTCGCCGGCGTCGCGGACGGCGCACGCACCGCGTCCGCGAGCCTCGCGGCGTCCGACGCCGAGGCGATCGGCCGCGAGGTCATCGCAGCCCGCCGGCGCCGCTCGAAGCGTGACCGGCGCAAGTTCCTCGCGGTCCGGCTCGTGTCGCTGGCCGTCGTCTTCGGGGCGTGGCAGCTGTACGGGATGCACACGATCGCGATCCTGTTCGCGCCGATCACGACGGTCGTGCACTCGGGGTACAACCTGTTCGCGCACGCCCAGCTCGGGTCCCAGCTCGGCTACAGCATGTGGACGTTCGCGATCGGCTACCTGATCGGTGTCGCGGTGGGCATCGCGGTCGGGATGCTCATGGGCGCGTACCGCGTGGTCGAGGCCGCGGTCTCGCTCTACGTGTTCGCGCTGTACGCGACGCCGATGGTCGCGCTCGTGCCGATCATGACCTTGTGGATCGGCTTCGACGCGACCGCGCAGATCGTGATCATCGCGCTCTTCGTAACGTGGCCGATGATCGTCACGGTGTTCCACGGCGTCCGCCAGATCGACGCCGAGCTCATGGAGGTCTCCCGATCGCTCCGCCTGAACAGGCGTCAGACGTGGGTGCACGTGCTGCTCCCCGGGGCCGTCCCGTTCGTCATCACCGGTGCGACCCAGGGTGTCGCGATGGGGCTCGTCGGCGTCATCATCGCCGAGCTCCAGACCCAGCTGACCGGGCTCGGCGCGGCCCTCCAGACCGAGGCCCAGACGTACCACACCGCGGGAGCACTCGCCGTCGTCCTCTTGATCATGGTCCTCGGCGTGACGCTGCGGGCGATCCTCGGGCTGGTCCAGAGGTTCCTCGTCCCGTGGATGCGCCTCGACCGTGGGGACGGCAAGCGGCGCTGACCCGGATCCACCGCCGCTCGCGCCGCGGCGGTGGTCGACGGCACTCGTCCGGCGCTCGGTAAGATCCGCTCGATCCGGCGGAGTCGTGGGCGTTGTGGCGCGTGGGGCGGCTCGTACCCGCGCTGCGCGCTTCGCCGGCGACGACCGTGCGACCGGACGCGAAGGAGGACCGGTGGAGCTCCGCCTCACGGTGAACGGCGCCCAGGTGTCGGGCGACGTCGAGCCGCGCACGCTCCTCGTGCACCACTTGCGCACCGCGCTGGGCCTCACCGGCACGAAGGTCGGCTGCGACACGTCGTCGTGCGGGGCGTGCACCGTGCTGCTCGACGGCCGCTCCGTGAAGTCCTGCACCGTGCTCGCCGTCCAGGCGGACGGGTGCGAGGTGACGACGATCGAGGGGCTCGCGGACGGCGACGAGCTCCACCCGCTGCAGGCGGCGTTCCACGACCACCATGCGCTCCAGTGCGGGTACTGCACGCCCGGCATGATCATGGCGGCGGTCTCGCTTCTTCGCGAGCGCCGCCCGCTCGACGACGCCGCGGTCCGCCGGGGTCTCGAGGGCAACCTCTGCCGGTGCACGGGGTACCGGGGCATCGTCGAGGCGGTGCTCGCGGTCGCGGCGAGCGAGGACGCGCGTCCCGGCGCTGCCGGCGCGGCCGTCGCCCGATGATCCCCGCGCCGTTCGCGTACGAGCGCGCCGCGTCGGTGGAGGACGCCGTCGCGCGGCTCGCGCGGCACGGCGAGGACGCGAAGGTCCTCGCGGGCGGCCACTCGCTGATCCCGCTGCTTCGCCTGCGCTTCGCCCGGCCCTCGGTGCTCGTCGACATCGGCCGGGTTCCGGGGCTCGACGGCGTCCGCGACGACGGCGAGCTCTCGATCGGTGCGATGACGCGCTACTGCGACGTCGAGGCCTCGCCGCTGGTCGCCGAGCACGCGCCGCTGCTCGCCGCCGCCGCCGCCGAGGTCGGCGACGAGCAGGTGCGGCACCGGGGGACGATCGGCGGGTCGATCTGCCACGGCGACCCGGCGTCGGACGTGGCCGCGGCGCTGCTCGCGCTCGGTGCGACGGTCGTCGTGCGCGGCCCGGGCGGCGAGCGGCGCATCGCGCTGGAGGAGTTCTTCGTCGGGTTCCTCGAGACCGCGATCGCTCGCGACGAGATCCTCGTCGAGGTGCGCGTCCCCGTGACGAGCGCGCCGTGGGCGTTCGAGAAGTTCAACCGTCGTGCGCAGGACTGGGCGATCGTCGGGTGCGCGGTGCTCGCCGGCTCGGAGCCGCGGGTCGCGCTCGTGAACATGGCGACGACTCCGCGACGCGCCCCGCTCGTGGAGGAAGCCCTTGCACGCGGCGCGTCCGCGCGGGAAGCGGCCGATCTCGCGTCCGAGGGGACCGAGCCCCCGTCCGACGCGAACGCGTCCGCGCAGTTCCGCCGCCATCTCGCGAGCGTGCTCGTGCGCCGGGCCCTCGAGCGGGCGTCGCGATGACCGTGCACGGCGCCGCGCCTGCGGTGGCGACGATCGAGGTGCGACCGCGCACGCGCGTCGGGCGCGAAGGGAGCCGGTCCCGATGGAGCTGAACCACGAGTTCACGGTCGACATGCCGGTGGAGCGCGCGTGGGCGCTGCTCGTCGACGTCGAGCGCATCGCGCCGTGCATGCCGGGAGCCACGCTCGAGTCGGCCGAGGACGGGCGGTACTCGGGCACCGTGAAGGTGAAGGTCGGTCCCGTCACGACGCAGTACCGCGGCACCGTGTCCTTCGTCGAGCAGGACGAGGGCGCGCGTCGCGCGGTGCTCCGTGCCGAGGGCCGGGAGACGAAGGGGCAGGGCAACGCGACTGCCACGATCACCGCGGCCTTCGCACCGGACGGCCATGCGACGACGGTCACGTTGGCGACGGACCTCGTCGTGACCGGGCGCGTCGCGCAGTTCGGCCGCGGCGTCATCGCGGAGGTGAGCGCCCGCCTGCTCCAGCAGTTCGTCGAGTGCCTCGCCGCGACCTTCGCCGGCGCGCCGCCCACGGAGACCTCCTCCGACGTGCCGCCCGCCGCAGGCGCGACCGACGTGCCACCCACCGGGAGCCCGGACGACGAGCGGCCCACCGGGAGCCCGGCCGACGTGCCGCCCGGTGGGCAGGCGCGGGTGGGCGGGACCGCACCCGCGACGGGTGACGCGGTCGACCTGCTCGCCATCGCACGGTCGATGCTCTCGACGCGCGCCAAGATCGTCGCGGTGGCGGTCCTCGTCGCGGTGGCCGGGTGCCTCGTCGCACGTCTGCGGCACCCGAGCCGCCGGGCGCGGCGATGACCCGCCGTCGCGGGCTGCGCCCGGGGCGACGGTGGTAGGCGTGCCGTTCATCGGGCGCTCGATGACTCGCCGGGAGGACCGCGCGCTCGTGCGCGGCGAGGCGCGCTTCACCGACGACCTCGGTGCCGCGGACGACGTGCCCATCGTCGACGCCGTGCACATGGTCGTCGTGCGGAGCACGGTCGCGCACGCGCGGATCGTCGGCGTGGATGCGACCGAGGCGCTCGCCCTGCCCGGGACCGTGGCGGTCGTCACCGGTGCGGACCTCGCGGGCACGGTCTCGCCGTACCCGGTCGTGAGCCGGGACGGCGCGACGCTCGCGGACGCGCCCGTCGAAGTCGTCGCGACCGGGACCGTGCGCTACGTGGGCGAGCCGGTGGCAGCGGTCCTCGCCCGGAGCCGAGCCACGGCGGAGGACGCGGCCGAGCTCGTCGTCGTCGACTACGAGCCCCTCGAGCCGGTCGCGAGCGTCGACGACGCGCGCCGGCGTGTGGCCGTCGTGCACGACGCAGCGCCGGACAACGTGCTCGTGCGTTGGTCGCACCGATCGGGAGACGTCGACGGCGCCTTTCGGGACGCGCGGCGCGTCGCCCGCTGCCACCTCCACATCCCGCGCCTCGTCGCCGCGCCGATCGAGGTGCGCGCGTGCGTGGCCGCCCACGACGCAGCGGACGACCTCGTCACGCTCTGGGCGTCCGCCCAGGACCCCTGGCGCCAGTCGGCGCAGCTCGCGGCCGTGCTCCGCCGACCGGAGGCGTCGATCCGGGTCGTGGTGCCCGAGGTCGGCGGAGCGTTCGGCTCGAAGGGCTCGCTCGTGCCCGAGTACGCGCTCGCCGCGTGGTGCGCGATCCACCACCGTGTCGCGGTGCGGTGGTTCGAGGACCGCAGCGAGAACTTCCTCGCCGCGTACCAGGGCCGCGGGATGCAGGCCGACGTCGAGCTCGCGCTCGGCGACGGCGGGCGCTTCCTCGCGCTGCGCGCGGACATCGCTGCCGACATCGGTGCGTACCTCTACCCGAACACGCCCAACGTCGCGGTCACGACGGCGATGCTCATGACCGGCTGCTACGACATCGCCGCGGCAGAGGTGCGCGTCGAGGGCCTCGCGACGACGAAGGTGCCGACCGGGCCGTACCGCGGCGCCGGGCGCCCGGAGGCGGCGTTCTTCGTCGAGCGGGTCGTCGACGTCGCCGCTCGGGCGACCGGGCTCGACCCTGTCGAGATCAGGCGGCGCAACCTCGTCGCGCCGGGCGCGTTCCCGCACGACAACGGGCTCGGTCACCGGTACGACTCGGGCAACTACCCGGCCGCGCTCGACGAGGCGTGCCGGCTGCTCGGCTACGACGCGCTCCGGGCCGAGCAGCGCGACGCCCGGGCGTCGGGTCGCCTGCTCGGCGTCGGGATCGCGAGCTACGTGGAGCGGGCGGCTCCCGGCGGTTGGGAGAGCGCCGAGGCCCTGCTCGCCCCCGGGGGACGCGTCGTCGTGCGCGTCGGCTCGTCACCGCACGGGCAGGGCCACGAGACGACGTTCGCCCAGGTCGCCGCGGACGCACTCGGCGTCGCGCCCGACGCGATCGACGTGCGCCACGGCGACAGCTCGGCCGGTCCGCCGGGCGTCGGGACCTACGGGAGCCGCTCGGTCACGCTCGGTGGCTCGGCCGTGCTGCAGGCGTGCGAGGGGCTGCTCGCGCGCGCGACGGTCGCCGCCGCCACGCTCTGCGGGGTCGACCCCGCGGACCTCGACTACCGCGACGGGCGTTGGTCGAGACGGGACCGACCGGACGAGGGCGTCGGCCTCGCGGACGTCGCGGCTGCAGCGCTCGACGCGGGCGCGCCGATGCGCGCTGACGCTCGCTTCACGATCGCCTCGCCGGTCTTCTCGTTCGGCACCTACGGCGCGGCGGTCGAGATCGACCCGGAGACGGGTCGGGTCGAGATCCTCCGCATCGCCGCGGTCGACGACGCCGGCGTGGTCGTCAACCCGTTGCTCGCCGAGGGCCAGGTCGTCGGCTCGTCCGTGCAGGGCGTCGGTGCGTCGCTGTACGAGGAGGTCGTGCACGACGCGGACGGTCAACCGGTCAGCGGGAGCTTCGTGAGCTACGGGATCCCGAGCGCCCCGGACGTCGCGTTCGAGCTCGAGACAGCGCTCCTGTGCACGCCGAGCCCGCTGAACCCGCTCGGTGCGAAGGGTATCGGCGAGGCCGGCTCGATCGGGGTCCCCGCCGCGGTCGACAACGCGGTCGTCGACGCGCTCGCGCCGTTCGGCGTCGAGCACGTCGACCCCCCGTACTCGCCCGAGCGGATCTGGGGCCTGGTCGCGGGCCGCCCGGACGCGCGCGCGGGCGGCTGACGCCGCGCGGCGCGGCCGCCGAGCGCTGCGCCGCGCGACCGACCGGGACGTACGCACGGCGCCGCTGGTAGCGTCGGCGGACCATGGCGATCGGACTGGGCCTCGACGTCGGGGGGACGAAGATCCTCGCGTGCGCGGTGACCGACGCGGGCGAGCTCGTGGTCGAGACGCGCGTCGACTCGCCCCGCTCGCCGGACCGGCTGCTGAGCGCGCTCGTCGAGGCCACGGACGCGCTCGTCGCGCTGCTTGGCGCGGACAGGGATTCCGTGGTCGGGGTCGGGGTCGGGGTGCCGAGCCTCGTCGGCTCGGACGGATCGCTCTTCGACAGTCCGAACTTGCCGGCGCTCGAGGGCCTGCCGGTGCGCGCGGCGTTCGCCGAGCGCCTCGAGCAGGTCGCGCCCGGGCGCGCCGCCGGCGCCGCGCGGTGGCGTCTCGTGATCGACAACGACGCGACGTGCGCGGCCGCGGGCGAGCTCGCCTTCGGCGCGGCGCGCGGTCACGGCGACGTCGTCCTGCTCACGATCGGGACGGGCATCGGCGGTGGCGTGATCGCCGCGGGCCGGCTGCTGCGGGGCGCGCGTGGCTTCGCCGGCGAGGTCGGCCACATCGTCGTCGACCCGAGCGGACCGCCGTGCCACTGCGGGCGGAACGGCTGCCTCGAGCAGCTCGCCTCGGGGTCCGCGCTCGCTCGCATCGCGAGGGGCGCGGCACTCGCCGGACGGGCGGGCCGCGTGCTCGAGCTCGCGGGCGGCGACGTCGACGCGGTCCGGGGCGAGCACGTTCTCGCGGCGGCGCGCGAGGGCGATCCTGCCGCCCGGGAGCTGTTCGCCGAGCTCGCGCACAATCTCGCGGTCGGCGTAGCGAACCTCGTCGAGGTGCTCGACCCGGGCGTGGTGCTCATCGGCGGCGGCCTCGCGGCGGCCGGCGAGCTGCTCCTCGACCCGACGGTCGCGGCCTTCGCGGTCGAGGATCGCCGCGGCCGGGGCGCCCAGTCGGTCCCGATCGTGCTCGCGGAGCTCGGCCCGCGCGCCGGGGCGTTCGGCGCCGCCGCGCTCGCGCTCGGCCTCGTCGGCTGAACGCCACCGCACTGCTCCGCGTCCGGGCTCGCCGGGACGCGGCCAGGCGCGCGATCCTACGGCGAGCCTCCGCAGCCCTGCGAAGACCCGGGAGTCGGGGAGGCGGGATTCGAACCCGCGGCCTCCTGCTCCCAAAGCAGGCGCGCTAACCAAGCTGCGCTACTCCCCGCGGCGGCGCTCTCGCCGTCGTGGCCCGGCCAGATGCTAGGGGACGCGTGCGGGTCGCCCGTCACCTGTCCGTCGGGGCGTCGCCCGCCGCACCGGTAGACTCCCCGCTTCGTATGCGTACCTCCGCTCAGCCCCTCGAGGGCAATCAGGTCAAGCTCACCGTCGAGGTCGACGAGGAGGAGATACGCCGAGCGGAGGAAGACACGCTCCGTCGGCTCACCCGCGAGGCCCGGATCCCGGGCTTCCGGCCGGGCAAGGTGCCGCGACGCCTGCTCGAAGCTCGCCTCGGCACGAAGGTCATCCGGGAGGAGGTCCTTCGCGACGCGCTTCCGCGCCTCTACTCGGACGCCGTCGAGGAGGCCGAGCTCGACGTCATCACGTCGCCCGAGATCGACATCACGGCGGGCGAGGAGGGCGGTCCGGTCGCGTTCGACGCGGTCGTCGAGGTGCGGCCACGCGTCACGATCGTCGGCTACGACGGGCTCGCGGTCACGCTACCGAGCCCGGTCCCGACCGCCGAGGAGGTCGACGCCCAGGTCGACCGGCTCCGCTCGCAGTTCGCCGAGCTCACCGAGGTCGACCGTCCGGCACGCGTCGGCGACCTCGTGACCCTCGACCTGCACGGCACCCGTGACGGCGCGCCGGCCGAGGGCCTCACCGCCGACGACCTCGTCTACGAGGTCGGAACCGGGGGCATCGTCGACGGGATCGACGAGCGCCTGACGGGCGCCGCCGCGGGCGACGAGCTCGAGCTCGACGCGAGCGACGCACCGGGAGGGCCGGCGCAGCTGCACGTCGCGGTCAAGCAGGTGCGGGAGAAGCTCCTTCCCGACGCCGACGACTCGTTCGCCGCCGACGCGTCGGAGTTCGAGACGCTCGCCGAGCTGCGCGGGGACCTCACGACGCGCATCGGCGAGGTGAAGCGCCTCCAGGCACAGCTCGCGCTGCGCGAAGCGGCCGTCGAAGCGCTCGTGGAGCTCGTCGCGGACGAGCCGCCGGCGGTCCTCGTCGCGGCGGAGACCGAGCGCCTCGTGAACGACCTCGTGCACCGCCTCTCGCACCAGGGGGCGACGCTCGAGCAGTACCTCGAGAGCACGGGCCAGCTGCCCGAGAGCCTGCTCGCCGAGCTCGACGAGCAGGCGAAGAAGCAGGTCAAGGCAGATCTCGCGCTGCGCGCGCTCGTCGAGGCGGAGTCCATCGAGGTCGACGAGTCCGAGCTCGACGAGGAGATCGTCCGGATCGCCGGGCAGGAGAAGATGACGCCGGCCCGCGTGCGCACGGCGCTCGAGCAGGACGGGCGGCTCGCTGGGCTACGCTCGCAGATGGCATCAGCGAAAGCTCTGGCGTGGCTCGTCGAGCACGTCGGCATCGTGGACGAGGAGGGAAGGCCGATGGACCGATCGGAGCTGCTCCTCGACCGTGCCGGCCCGGCTGACGGCGGGGCGGAGGCGGCGGACGCCGCCGGGGAGGCGCGAGCGTGACCGCGTACAGCTACCTCGTCCCCACGGTCGTCGAGTCCTCGAGCCGCGGCGAGCGCGCGTACGACCTGTACTCGCGGCTGCTCAGGGAGCGCATCATCTTCATCGGCACGCCGGTCGACGACACGGTCGCGAACCTCGTCTGCGCGCAGATGCTCTTCCTCGAGTCCGAGGACGGCGAGAAGGACATCAACATCTACATCAACTCGCCGGGCGGCGACATCACCGCGCTCTTCGCGATCTACGACACGATGAAGTACGTCCGTGCCGAGAAGTCGACCTTCTGCTTCGGCCAGGCCGCGTCGGCCGCGGCCGTGCTGCTCGCGGCGGGGACGAAGGGGAAGCGGTTCGCGCTGCCCCACGCGCGCATCATGCTGCACCAGCCCTACGGGGGCGCGGCAGGCCAGGCGACCGACATCGAGCTCCAGGCGAAGGAGATCCTTCGCATGCGCGACATGCTCAACGAGATGCTCGCCGAGGACACGGGTCAGTCGATCGAGCGGATCCAGCGGGACACCGACCGGGACTTCATCATGAGCGCCGCCGAGGCGCGCGACTACGGGGTCATCGACGAGGTCATCACCTCGCGCGAGATCCCCGACGCCATGACCGCAGTGGGCGCAGCCTGATCGAGGGAGGGGACGTGGCCAAGTTCGGCGACGGAGGCGAGCTCGTCAAGTGCAGCTTCTGCGGCAAGTCCCAGAAGCAGGTGAAGAAGTTGATCGCCGGACCGGGCGTCTACATCTGCGACGAGTGCATCGAGCTGTGCAACGACATCATCGAGGAGGAGCTGTCGGAGACCTCCGAGGTGCGCTTCGAGGATCTACCGAAGCCACGTGAGATCTTCGAGTTCCTGAACGACTACGTCGTCGGGCAGGACCAGGCGAAGAAGATCCTCTCCGTCGCCGTGTACAACCACTACAAGCGCGTGCAGGCGGGCACGCCGGCGGACACCGGCGTCGAGCTCGCCAAGTCGAACATCCTGCTCCTCGGGCCGACGGGCTGTGGCAAGACGCTCCTCGCCCAGACGCTCGCGCGCATGCTGAACGTCCCCTTTGCGATCGCGGACGCCACCGCGCTGACCGAGGCCGGCTACGTCGGCGAAGACGTCGAGAACATCCTGCTCAAGCTCATCCAGGCCGCCGACTACGACGTGAAGAAGGCGGAGACCGGGATCATCTACATCGACGAGATCGACAAGATCGCGCGCAAGAGCGAGAACCCGTCGATCACCCGCGACGTCTCGGGCGAAGGGGTGCAGCAGGCGCTTCTCAAGATCCTCGAGGGCACGACGGCGTCCGTCCCGCCCCAGGGTGGCCGCAAGCACCCCCACCAGGAGTTCATCCAGATCGACACGACGAACGTCCTGTTCATTTGCGGTGGCGCGTTCGCGGGGCTCGACCGCATCATCGACGCCCGTATCGGACACTCGGGGATCGGGTTCCGCGCGGACGTCCGCCGCTCGAAGCGCCACGACGAGAGCCAGCTCCTGCTCGAGGTGCTGCCCGAGGACCTGCTGAAGTTCGGCCTGATCCCGGAGTTCGTGGGCCGGCTGCCGATCATCGGCGCGGTCTCGAGCCTCGACCGCAAGGCGCTCGTACAGATCCTCGTCGAGCCGAAGAACGCGCTCGTGAAGCAGTACCAGCGGGTGTTCGAGCTCGACCACGTCGAGCTCGAGATCACCGAGGACGCGCTCGAGGCGATCGCGGACCAGGCGCTGCTGCGCGGCACCGGCGCCCGCGGCCTGCGGGCGATCCTCGAAGAGGTCCTTCTCGAGGTCATGTACGACCTTCCGAGCCGCAGCGACGTCGGCAAGTGCGTCGTCGACCGGGCGGTGGTGCTCGACCGGGTGAACCCCACGTTGGTCCCGTTGGCCGAGCCCCCGGCGAAGTCGAGCCGGAGCCGGCGCGCCGCGTCCTGCGCGGCGCCCGGTGGCCGGACCCCGGTTCGCCTCCCTCCGAGAGGCGCTCGCCTGGCTCGACGGGCACATCGACTTCGAGTCAACCCAGCCGAGCCGTCGGGCACTGCCGACGCTGGAGCGGATGCGCGTCCTCGCGGGGTTGCTCGGC
>DAHUXW010000079.1 GCA_027306925.1 Acidimicrobiaceae bacterium
CGGCCGCCCGGGCCGCGCCGGCCGCCCGGGCCGCGCCCGCGTCCGCGTCCGCGCCCGCGCCCGCGTCCGCGTCCGCGCTCGCGCCGTCAACGGCCGCGGAGCACGCGGCGGTGACGATCACGCCGTCGGCGTCGACCACCCGGGCGAGTGCCCCGAGGTCGGGTCGCAGGGCGTGCACCGTGGCTTCGTCGCCGACCTCGACGAGCAGGCTGACGCGGCTCCGCGCGGCCGCGAGCGGCTCGGTCCCGAGCGCGGCTGCGAGGCCGTCGGGCACCGCGACGGGCGTCGCCGGCAGCGCGGGGAGGTCGAGCGATATCGCGTGCCCGTCGCGGATCGCGCCGAGCGTCCCGCTTCGCGTCGCAAACTCGACCCGGCGCCTCGCTTCGCCCGACTCGAAGAGCACGTGCGCGGCGGCGAGCGTCGCATGGCCGCAGAGCGCCACCTCCGTGACCGGAGTGAACCAGCGGAGCTCGAGCTCGCCCGGTAGCTGTCGGACGAACGCCGTCTCCGACA
This sequence comes from Acidimicrobiaceae bacterium, assembly GCA_027306925.1. GTDB lineage: Bacteria > Actinomycetota > Acidimicrobiia > Acidimicrobiales > Bog-793 > JAJZBW01. The sequence goes on from DAHUXW010000079.1 coordinate 514, forward strand.
GGTTCATCTCGGCGGCGACCGCCTGCATCCACGCGTCGGAGACCGCTCCCTCGACGATGCACACGGCGGCGGGATTCCCCTGGAACACGACGTCTGTGAACGCGTCGACCTGGAAGATGCGCACGGCTACCGGCTCGCGGACGGCGCGGGTGCGTGGTGCTTCGGGAGCCGGACCGAGATGCGCGTCCCGCCCTCCGCGGAGATCGGCGACGTCGCAGCCACGGCGCCGTCCATCGCGGCGGCGAGCTCGGAGACGATCGCCAGACCGAGACCGGTCCCCGCGGTGCGCGCGGGGCGCCGGCTCGAGGTGAACAGCCGTTCGAAGACGTGGGGGAGGTCCTCCGGAGCGATGCCCGGCCCGTCGTCCTCGACGGTCACGACGACGGACCCGGACGCCTCGTCCGCGATCGCGACGCGCACCGTCGTGGTCGCGAACTTCAGCGCGTTCTCCACGAGGTTCGCGACGACCTGGGCGAGGCGGTCCGGGTCGGCGTCGACCGGGAGCTCGGTGGCCGAGCGCTCCACCGTGAGGTCGACCGCGGAGGCCTCGAACTCGTAGCGAAGCGCTTCGGCCGCGTCCGCCGCGGCCGCTCCGGCGTCGAGCACGACCCGGTGGAGCGAGAACTGGTGGGCGTCGAGACGCGCGAGGTCGAGGAGGTCGCCGATGAGGCGCTCGAGGCGTCTCGCCTCGGAGACGACGATCTGGGCCGCGCGCGCCGGGTCCGGCGCGGCGTCGTCGGCGATCGCCTCCGCGTAGCCGCGGATCGAGGTGAGCGGCGTCCGCAGGTCGTGGGAGATCGACAGGAGGAACTCGCGCTCGAGGTGTCGCGCGCGGGCGAGGGCCGCGGCCATCGTGTTCAACGAGACGCCGAGGCTCGCGAGCTCCGGGTAGTCGTTCGGCGGGAGCTCGACGCGCGCGTCGAGGTCGCCTCCTGCGATCCTCGTCGCGGTCTGGCTCGCGTCGACGACGCGGCGCGAGATCCGCCGGGCGATCGCGCTGGCGACGAGCGCGGCGACGACGAGCGCGATCACCCCGGCGAGCAGGTAGTACAGCGCGCTGTCGGCGGAGAGGTTCACGTCGGATTCGAGCGCGTACGCGACGATCTGCGATGGTGCGCCCGCCGCTTCGCTCGTGGTCGTCGAAAGGATCGGCACGGCCGCGTAGGCGATGCCTCCGACGACGCCGTGGACGGCCTTACCCTTCGCGAGCCGCCGGGCGTCGATGGCGCTCGCGGGGACGTCGCGCAGCAGGTCCGCGCGCAGCGTCCCGTCGGAGGCGACGACGAGGACCGCCCCGCGCGTGCCGGCGATCTTGTCGATGAGGTCGAGAATGTCCTTCGCGTACGGGTGGCTCGCGTCCGCGAACAGCCGAGCGAGGTCAGGCGTCGACGAGAGTGCGGACGCGAGCGAGCGTGTCTGCGCGAGGACCGTCGTCTCGGCGTGGCGGGTCGCTGCGTTCCGCTCGAGGGACAGGCTGATGACCCCTGCGACCGCGAGCGCGCCGACGAGGATCGCGACCACCGCGAGGGTGATCCGGGTGCTCACGTCGACCGGCGCCTCGGCCGGCGCCTCGGCCGGCTCAGTCGCACCGGTACCCGACGCCCCACACGGTCGCGAGGGGGAGCGCGTCGCCGAGCTTGCGCCGGAGCTGGCGGACGTGGACGTCGACGGTGCGCTCGTCGCCGTACCAGCCGGTCCCCCACACCGCGTCGAGCAGCTGCTGGCGCGTGAAGACGATCCCGGGGTTCTCCGCGAAATGGGCGAGCAGGTCGAACTCGCGGGCGGTGAGCGCGATGTTGCCCGACGGGATCGTCACCTCCCGGCGCAGCGTGTCGACCGTGACGTCGCCGACGACCGACTGGGTGTCCGCGCTCCGGCGAGGCGAACCCGACCGCCGCAGGACGGCGCGCACGCGCGCGACGAGCTCTCGTGGCGAGAACGGCTTCGTGACGTAGTCGTCCGCACCGAGCTCGAGGCCGAGGATGCGGTCGACCTCGTCGCCGCGGGCGGTGATCATGACGACGGGTACGTCGCTCGACTTCCGCAGCTCGCGGCAGGCCTCGAGGCCGTCCATCGGGCCCGGCAGCCCGATGTCGAGGAGCACGAGGCTCGGGCGCTCCTGCGCGACGAGCTCGAGCCCGCGAGCCGCGTCGCCGGCCTGGAGCACCCGGAATCCGGCCTTGCGTAGGTAGAGGTCGACGAGCTCAGCGATGTTGCGGTCGTCCTCGACGACCACGACCGTCCCGTGCGGCGATCCCGGCTCGTGACGTGGTGGCATCGACGTCATGGCCCACAGCGTCGCGCACCTCGGCGCGCGCCGGGCGGAACTTCGCCGTGTCGGCGGTCGTGGGTGCGCTGCGCGGCATCGCCGGGGCTCCGCCCCCGGGGCATGCGACCTGCCGATCGACCCGTACCACCGATGGTCGTCGGCGCACCGGTAGGCTCCACCCGGTGGTCACGTACCTCGACGGCATCGTCGCGTACCACCGCGCCCGCGCGTTGGCGGACAGCCGCACGTCTGCCGAGGTGGCGCGTGCGCTCGAGGCCGCGCCCGAGCCCCGGCCGTTCGTCGAGTCGCTTCGCTCGCGCCGGGCCGCGGCGGCGGGTGGGATCGCGGTGATCGCCGAGGTGAAGAGGCGGTCGCCGTCGAAGGGCGACCTCGCTCCGGGGCTCGATGCCGCCGTGGTCGCCGCCGAGTACGAGCGCGGGGGTGCGGCCTGCCTGTCCGTCCTCACGGACGAGGCGCACTTCGCCGGGAGCGCCGAGGACCTCGTGTCGGCGCGCCGAGCGGTCGCGATCCCGGTCCTGCGCAAGGACTTCACGGTCTGCGAGCGCGACGTGCTCGACGCGCGGGCCATGGGCGCCGACGCGGTCCTGCTCATCGTCGCGGCGCTCGACGACCTCGAGCTCGCGTCGTTCACGAGGGTCGCGTCCGAGGTGGGGATCGCCGCGCTCGTCGAGGTGCACGACGAGGTCGAGCTCGAGCGCGCGCTGGTCGCGGGCGCTTCGCTCGTCGGTGTGAACCAGCGCGACCTCCGGAGCTTCGCGGTCGACACCGAGCGCGCCGAGCGGGTCGGCGCGGCGATCCCCGCGGGGGTCGTAAAGGTCGCGGAGTCCGGCGTCCGCGGTGCGGCCGACGCGGCACGCCTCGGGGCCGCGGGCTTCGACGCCGTGCTCGTCGGCGAGTCGCTCGTGCGCGCCGCGGACGCGGCGGCGGCAGTTCGCGAGCTCGTCGGGGGTGCACCGTGTTCGTGAAGATCTGCGGGATCACGACCGAGGAGGACGCCCTGCTCGCGGTCGCGATGGGCGCCGACGCGGTCGGCTTCGTGTTCGCGCCGTCCCCGCGCCAGGTCGCACCCGGACGGGTCGCCGAGATCGTGCGTCGCCTCCCGGCCGAGGTCGTGACCGTCGGCGTGTTCCGCGACACGCTGCCCGAGCGCGTCGTCGAGGTCGTCACGCAGGTCGGCCTGCGGGCGGCGCAGCTCCACGGCGCGGAGACCGTCGACGACTGCGCGTACGTCGCCGCGCGGGTGCCGATGGTCGTGAAAGCGCTCCCGGCGGACCACCCGAACCTGCGCGAGGCGCGCCGGTTCCGTGCCGACGCGATCCTGGTCGACGCGCCGATGCCCGGCTCGGGCCAGCTGTTCGACTGGAAGCTCGCGGAGGGCGTGCCCGGAGTCCGGCGCCTGCTGCTCGCGGGCGGCTTGTCGCCGGGCAACGTGGGCGAGGCGATCCGCGTCGTCCGGCCGTGGGGCGTCGACGTGAGCTCGGGCGTGGAGTCGTCACCGGGACACAAGGATCCACGCAAGGTCCGTGCGTTCGTGCAGGCGGCCCGGGCGGCTGCTCCGGAGCCGTACGAGCCGCTCGAGGACGGGCCGTACGACTGGCAGGAGGAGCAGTGACGACACCGCCTTTCCTCGGCGGGCAGGACGGGGGGCCCGTGGCCGACGCGGCCGCGCGGCGAGGCGCACCGGCCGGGACGCTCATGGGCCGGCCGACGGCCGGCGGTCGTTTCGGCGAGTTCGGCGGGAGGTACGTGCCCGAGTCGCTCGTCCCCGCGTGCGTCGAGCTCGCGGCGGCATTCGACGAGGCGTGGGCCGACCCCACGTTCCGATCACACCTCGACTCGCTGCTCGCCTCCTACGCGGGCCGGCCGACACCGGTGACGGAGTGCCATCGGCTCTCGGAGCAGCTCGGCGTGCGGGTCCTCATGAAGCGGGAGGACCTCGCGCACACGGGCTCGCACAAGATCAACAACGTGCTCGGCCAGGCGTTGCTCGCCGCGCGGATGGGCAAGGGTCGGCTCGTAGCGGAGACCGGAGCGGGCCAGCACGGCGTCGCGTCCGCGACGGCGGCGGCGCTCCTCGGGCTCGACTGCGTCGTCTTCATGGGCGAGGTCGACGTCGAGCGCCAGGCGCTCAACGTCTTTCGGATGCGCCTCCTCGGCGCGGAGGTCCGGCCGGTGTCGTCCGGCAGCAGGACGCTGAAGGACGCGGTCAACGAGGCCCTGCGCGACTGGGTCGCGACCGTCGAGACCACGCACTACTGCATCGGGTCCGTGATGGGCCCGCACCCCTACCCCTACATGGTCCGCGAGCTCCAGCGCGTCGTGGGCGACGAGGCGCGTGGCCAGTGCCGTGCGCTGCTCGAAGGCAGGGACCCAGACGTCGTCGTCGCGTGCATCGGCGGCGGATCGAACGCTGCCGGCACGTTCGCGGGCTTCGTCGACACCGACGCGGCCCTCGTGGGCGTCGAGGCCGCCGGCGGCGCGGCGCTCGGGGACGGGGCGCCGGGCGTCGTGCACGGGATGCGGTCGATGTTCCTCCAGGACGAGGCGGGCCAGATCCTCGAGGCGCACTCGATCTCCGCGGGGCTCGACTACCCGGGGATCGGCCCGGAGCACGCGCACCTCGCGGCCACGGGGAGGGCGACCTACCACGCGGTCGAGGACGCCGAGGTGCTCGACGCGTTCCGGCTGCTCGCGGCCACCGAAGGCATCATCCCGGCGCTCGAGCCCGCCCACGCGGTCGCGTGGCTCGTGCGCGCGGCACGCACGGGTGGCGTCGCACCCGGGTCGACCGTGCTGATCACGATGTCCGGGCGCGGGGACAAGGACGTCGCGCAGGTGATGGAGATGCTCTCGTGAGGACCCCCGCGACGCCCGCGTCGGCGGGTCCGGTGCAGCGCGCCACGTCCGGCCCGGTCGCCGGGTCGGCCCCGGCCGGGGTGCCGCCCCCGCCCGGCAAGCTCGAGTCGCGGCTGCGTGAGGCGCGCGCATCGGGTCGAAAGCTCGTCGTTCCGTACCTGACGGGCGGTCTCGGGGACGACTGGCTCGACACACTCCGAGCGCTCGCGGCTGCAGGCGCCGACGCGATCGAGGTCGGCATCCCGTTCTCGGACCCCGTGATGGACGGCCCGACGATCCAGGAGGCGTCCGCGCGTGCGCTTCGCGAAGGCGCGACGCCGCACTCGATCCTCGACGCGCTCCGGCGCGCCGACGTCGACGTGCCGATCGCGGTCATGACCTACTACAACCTCGTCGCCCGAGCGGGGCATCGGCGCAGCGCGAGCGAGCTCGCCGCGGCGGGCGTCGCCGGGGCGATCCTGCCCGACCTTCCGGTCGACGAGGCGGGGCCGTGGGTCGAGGCCGCGGACGCCGCCGGTGTCGAGACCGTGCTCCTCGCGGCGCCGACGACCCCCGACGAGCGCCTTCGGACGATCTGCGCGCGCTCACGGGGCTTCCTCTACGCGGTCGGCGTGCTCGGCGTGACCGGCGAGCGGCGCGAGCTCGCCGCCTCGGCCCGGGAGATCGCTCGGCGCTGCAAGGCCGCGACGGACCTGCCCGTGCTCGTCGGCGTGGGCGTCTCGAACGCCGAACAGGTGCGTGAGGTGTGCGAGGTCGCCGACGGGGTCGTCGTGGGCTCCGCGCTCGTAAGGCGTCTGCTGGACGGCGCTGGGCCGGACGGGGCGGGGGAGTTCCTGGCCGAGCTCCGCGCGGGCGTCGACCGCTGATCCGCCGCTCGGCCGCACCGGCGCACGTCGATCCCGGAGCGCGAGCCGACGCCGACGCCCGGGCGCGGGGCGATGCCGGCGTCCGAGGGCCCGGCGGGCGGGGTGGGCCGCGCCCCGAGTCGGGTGCATGAGTATGCGAGCTCCTGTATGCTAATGCTATGAACGTGGGTGACGGATGAAGGCGGCGGTCATCGGCGGCTCGGGCTACCTCGGGGCGGAGCTCCTCCGCCTCATCGCTGGGCATCCCGGACTCGAGCTCGCTGCGGTCCAGGCGGACTCGTCGGCCGGCAGTGCCGTCGCCGACCGTTACCCGGGCCTCGCACCCGCCTATGCGGGAGTCGAGTTCGGGGAGATCGACCCGGATGCGGTTGCGGGCGTGGACGTCGCGTTCGTCGCGGTGCCGTCCGGCCGCTCTCTCGCGCTCGTGCCGCGGCTCGTCGGGCGGGTCGGGTGCGTCGTCGACCTCGGCGCGGACTTCCGCCTGAAGGACGCGTCCGCCTACCCGAGCTGGTACGGGTTCGAGCACACGGCCCCCGGCCTGCTCGCAGAGGCCGTCTACGGCCTCCCCGAGCGATATCGTGCGCAGCTCGCGTCGGCGCGGCTGGTCGCGTCCCCCGGCTGCTACGTGACTGCGGCCGCGCTCGCGCTCGCGCCGCTCGTCGACGCGGGCGCGGTCGAGCCCGCGGGCGTCGTCGTCGACGCGGCGAGCGGGACGTCGGGTGCCGGCGCGGTGCCGTCCTCGGCGACGCACCACTCGCGGATCAACGAGAGCTTCGACGCCTACGGGCTGCTCACGCACCGGCACACGCCGGAGATCGAGCAGGTCACCGGCGCGCAGGTCCTGTTCACTCCCCACCACGCGCCGATGACGCGGGGGATCCTTGCGAGCTGCTACGCGCGCGCCGCGTCGCCGACCTCGACCGAGGAGGTCCTCGGTCTGCTCGAGGCAGCGTACGCGGCCGAGCCGTTCGTGCACGTCGTCGCCGAGCCCGTCGCGACGCGTGAGACGTACGCGGCGAACACGGCCCGCATCACCGCACGTCACGATCCGCGCACGGGCATCACCCTCGTGCTCTGCGCGATCGACAACATCACCAAAGGTGGATCCGGCCAGGCGGTTCAGGCGGCGAACGTCGCGCTCGGCCTTGAGGAGACGGCGGGCCTTTCAGCCGTCGCGGTGACGCCGTGAGTGTGACCGCACCACGGGGCTTTCGCGCGACCGGAGTCGCGGCCGGGGTGAAGGAGTCGGGGGCGCTCGACCTCGCGCTCGTCGCCGCGGACCCGGCCGGACCGGTGTCGGCCGCGGCGACGTTCACGACGAATCGCGCCGCGGCGGCTCCGGTCCGGCTCTCCCAGGCGCACCTCCGGACCACCGGTGGCCGCGCGTCCGCGATCGTGCTGAACAGCGGGTGTGCGAACGCGGCGACCGGCGCCGCGGGCGACGCCGCCGCTCGCACGACGGCCGCGGCGGTCGCGGCCGGGCTCGGCGTGGCCGTGGAGACCGTGCTCGTGTGCTCGACGGGACTGATCGGCATCCAGCTGCCGCTCGGACGCGTCGAGGCGGCGGTGCCCGGCCTCGTCTCGCGTCTCGGCACGGGCCGGGAGGACGGGGGTCTCGCCGCCGAGGCGATCCTCACGACGGACACGCACCGCAAAGAGGTCGTCGTCGAGGCCGCAGGGTTCAGGGTCGGGGGCATGGCGAAGGGCGCCGGGATGATCGCACCGAACATGGCGACGATGCTCGCCGTGCTCACGACCGACGCGCACGTCGCTCCGGACGTGCTCGCCGAGAGCCTGCGTCGCGCGGTCCGGGCGTCGTTCAACGAGCTCACGGTCGACGGCTGCACGTCGACGAACGACACGGTCGCGGTGCTCGCGAGCGGGCTCGGCGACGCCGTGGCACCCGACGCGCTCACCGAGGCGCTGACCTCGGCGTGTGCGGACCTCGCGTTCCAGCTAGCGGAGGACGCCGAGGGGACGACGCGAGTCGCCCGGGTCCACGTCCTCGGCGCGAAGAGCGACGCGGACGCGCGCCGCGCCGCGCGTGCGGTTGCCGAGAGCAACCTCGTGAAGACATCTCTCTACGGCGCTGACCCGTACTGGGGGCGCATCGTGAGCGAGCTCGGCGCGTCGGGCGCGGCGTTCGATCTCGACCGCGTCCGGGTGAGCTACGGCGAGACGCTCGTGTTCGAGCGGGGCACCGAGGTCGCGCACGATCGCGACGCGGCGGCCCGGTATCTGTCGGCGCCGGTCGTCGAGGTCTCCTGCGACCTCGGGCTCGGCACCGCGCACGCGACGGTGCTCACGACCGACCTCGGCCCCGGGTACATCGAAGAGAATATGAGGACGTCGTGACGCTCGACGCCGCGACGCGCGCGGCTGTGCTCGTCGAGGCGCTGCCGTACGTGCGCCGGTTCGCTGGTCGAGTCGTCGTCGTGAAGTACGGCGGCAACGCGCTCGCCTCGGGCGCGCACGGCGGCGCCGGCGACCGCGTCCTCGCGCGCTTCGCGGAGGACGTCGTGCTGATGCGCGCGGTCGGGATGCTTCCCGTCGTCGTGCACGGAGGTGGCCCCCAGATCGGCGAGCTGATGGGCCGGCTCGGCAAGACTCCCGAGTTCCACGACGGCCTTCGGGTCACCGACGCCGAGACTCTCGACATCGCGCGCATGGTCCTCGTCGGCAAGGTGAACCGCGACATCGTGGGGGCGCTGAACCTGCACGGCCCGCTCGCCATCGGCTGCTCGGGCGAGGACGCGGGCTTCATCACCGCGGCCGAGCGCGATCCTGCGCTCGGCTACGTGGGCGACGTCGCGTCGGTCGATCCCGCGCTGTTGCGCCACCTGCTCCGCGAGGGCCTCGTGCCGGTCGTCGCGACGATCGGCACGGACGCGACGGGCCAGGCGTACAACATCAACGCGGACACGGTCGCGGGAGCGGTCGCCGTCGCGCTCGGTGCGGAGAAGCTCGTGTTCCTCACCGACGTCGCCGGGGTCCGGGAGGACCGGGGCGACCCGACGACGGTCATGCGGCGCGTGGGCGCCGACGCGCTCGACGCGCTCGTGTCGTCGGGAGCGGTCGGCGACGGCATGGTGCCGAAGGCGCGCGCGTGCACGCACGCGGTGCGCGCCGGCGTCGGTGCCGCGCACGTCCTCGACGGGAGGATCCCGCACGTGCTCCTGCTGGAGCTGCTCACGGACGAAGGAGTCGGAACGATGGTCGTCGTCTCGTGAGCGCCCCCGGGTCCGCCACGTCCCACCTCATGCCCACCTACCGCCCCGCACCCGTGCGCTTCGTCTCGGGGCGGGGCTGCCGGCTCCGGGACGACTCGGGGCGCGAGTACCTCGACTTCCTCTCCGGCATCGCGGTGACCTCGCTCGGCCACGCACATCCCGCGGTCGCCGAGGCAATCGCGGCGCAGGCCCACGAGCTGCTCCACGTGTCGAACCTGTTCGAGAACGCGCTCGCCGAGGAGGTCGCCGCGCGCATCGACCGGCTCGTCGGCGACGGCACCCCGATGGACGGCAAGGTCTTCTTCGCCAACTCGGGGGCCGAGGCCAACGCGGCGGCGATCAAGCTCGCCCGCCGCGTCGGCGGGCGCGGCCGCCACGAGGTGGTTTCCGCGCTCGGGTCGTTCCACGGGCGTACGCTCGCGACCCTGCACGCGACGGGCCAGCCCTCGAAGCACGAGGGGTTCGCGCCGATGCCCGAGGGGTTCCGCCACGTCGCCTACGGGGACGTCGCCGCGCTCGCGAGCGCTGCCGATCCGACACGGGTCGCCGCGGTCCTGCTCGAGCCCATCGAGGGCGAGGCCGGCGTCGTCGTGCCGCCCCGCGGGTACCTGGCGGCGGTGCGCGCGCTCTGCGACGAGCGGGGGATCCTGCTCGTGCTCGACGAGATCCAGACCGGCCTCGGACGTACGGGCCGGTGGTTCGCGTTCCAGGACGAGGGTGTCGCGCCGGACGTCGTCACGCTCGCGAAGGCCCTCGGCAACGGTGTTCCGATCGGTGCGTGCTGGGCGCGCGCCGAGGTCGCGGACTGTTTCACCCCGGGCGACCACGGGAGCACCTTCGGCGGGCAGCCGCTCGCGCTCTCCGCGGCGCGCGCGACGCTCGACACCATGGTCGCGCTCGACGTCCCCGCACGGGCCCGGGCGCGCGGTGCCCAGCTCGTCGCGTCGCTTCGTTCGGTCCCTGGCGTGCGCACGGTGCGGGGTCGTGGGCTGCTCATCGGCGTGGTGCTCGACGACGGCTACGACGCCCCGGCCGTCGCGAGGCGCGCGCTCGACGCGGGCCTCGTCGTGAACGCGCCGACGCCCGACGTGATCCGCCTCGCGCCACCGCTCGTCGTGAGCGAGGCGGAGTGCGACGAGGCGGTCGCGATCCTGCGGTCGGCGCTCGCGCCGACCGCAGGCGCGGACGAGTCCGCTGCGCCCGACGGCCCGGCCGTCCAGCGCGCCGGTGCCGACAGCGAGAGGAGCTCCCGATGACTGTCGACGTCCTCGGCATCGCCGACCTCGGGCCCGGTGGGCTCGCGGCGGTCCTCGACCTCGCGGAGCGACGCGCCCCGAGCGTGCTCGCGGGTCGCGGCGCGGCGCTGGTGTTCGAGCACCCGTCCGCTCGCACGCGGAACGCCTGTGAGATGGCGGTCGTCCAGCTCGGCGGTCACCCGGTCACGATCCGCGGCGAGGAGGTCGGCTTCGACCGGCGCGAGACCGTCGAGGACGTCGCGCGGACACTCGCGTGCTTCCACTCGCTCGTCGGCGCTCGCGTCCTGCGCCACTCGACGCTCGAACGCATGGTCGCGGCGCTGCGCGGGTCGAGTCGCGACGTCCCCGTCGTGAACCTGCTGTCGGACGTCGAGCACCCGACCCAGGCGCTCGCCGACCTGCTCACGGTGCGGCAGGAGCTCGGCTCGATCGAGGGTCGGACCGTCGCGTACGTCGGCGACGGCAACAACGTCTGCCGCTCGCTCGTCCTCGCGTGTGCGATGGCCGGCGCGCGGACGGTCGTCGCGACGCCTCCGGGTTACGGGCTCACCGAGGGCGACCTCGCGCACGTCGCGGCGCTCGGCGGCGAGATCCGCGTCACGGACGACCCGATGGCCGCTGCCGAAGGGGCGGACGTCCTCTACACCGACGTTTGGGTGTCGATGGGCGAGGAGGGGGAGGAGGAGAAGCGTCGCGCGTTCGCCGGCTTCACGATCGACGATCGGCTCCTCGCCGCCGCCGCCCCCGACGCGATCTTCCTGCACTGCCTGCCCGCGCACCGTGGCGAGGAAGTCTCGGCCACGGTGCTCGAGGGCCCGCGCAGCCGCGTGTGGCGCCAGGCGGAGAACCGGATGCACGCGGCCCGAGCGCTGTTCGCCCACGTGCTCGGCGCGGTCGCGGATGCGCCGGACGTCGTGGAAGCCCGGGACGAGCGATGAGCCGCGTCCCGAAGAACCGACGCCAGCACCTCGTCGCGCGGCTCCTCGCCGAGCACGCCGTCACCAACCAGGCCCAGCTCGTCGACCTGCTGTCGGCGGACGGCGTCGACGCGACCCAGGCGACCGTCTCGCGCGACCTCGACGAGCTCGGGGCCGTGCGCGTCCGGCTCCCGGGCGTGGACGGCCAGGTCTACGCGATCGCCGAGCTGCCGAAGGACCAGGTCGCTCCCGTCGACCACCTTCGGCGGGTGCTCGGCGAGTGGGTCGTGGACATCGGCGTCTCCGGAAATCTCGTCGTCGTGCGCACACCACCGGGCTCGGCGCACGTCGTCGCGTCCGCGCTCGACCGCACGAGCCTCGACGGCGTGCTCGGCACGGTCGCGGGCGACGACTCGCTGCTCGTGGTCGCGACCGAGGAGGTCGGCGGCGCCGCGGTCGCGGACCGGCTAGGGGAGCTCGCTGGCGGCGGAGACCGCTCGTGACGCTCTGGTCCGGGCGCACGGGCGTCGAGCCCGACCCGCTCATGATGGCGTTCTCGGACAGCCTGGCGGTCGATCGGAGGCTCGCGGGCGACGACGTGCGCGCGTCGATCGCGCACGTCCACGGACTCGCGCGCGCCGGCGTGCTCTCGGCGGACGAGGCCGACGCGCTCGCCGACGCGCTCCGACGCGTCGGCGAGGAGCTCTCCTCGGGCCGCTTCGCGTTCGCCGCGGGCGACGAGGACATCCACACCGCCATCGAGCGTCGGGTCACCGAGGTCGCGGGGGACACCGGCGCGCGCCTGCACACCGGCAGGAGCCGGAACGACCAGGTCGCGACCGCGCTGCGCCTGTACACGCGGCGGGAGCTCGCGGTGCTCGGCCAAAGCGTGCTCGACCTGCAGTCGACGCTGCTCGAGCGCGCGCGCGAGGTCGGGCAGGCTCGTCTCCCCGGGTACACCCATACGCAGCGTGCCCAGCCGGTCCTGTTCGCCCACCACCTGCTCGCGCACGGCTGGTCGCTCGGACGCGACGTCGACCGGATCTGCGACGCGCTCGCGCGCGTCGACGTCTCGCCGCTCGGCGCGGGGGCGCTCGCGGGCTCGTCGCTGCCGCTCGACCCGGACGCCACCGCGGCCGAGCTCGGCTTCGCGCACCGGTTCGAGAACTCGATGGACGCGGTGAGCGACCGCGACTTCGTCGCCGAGACTCTCTTCGTCTGCGCGCTGCTCGGCGTGCATCTCTCGCGGCTCGGCGAGGAGGTCGTGCTGTTCTCGACCGAGGAGTTCGGCTTCTACCGGCTCGACGGGCGGTGGGCCACGGGAAGTTCCATGCTGCCGCAGAAGATGAACGCCGACGTCGGCGAGCTCGCGCGCGGCAAGGCCGGTCGCCTCGTCGGCCATCTTGCGGGTTTCCTCACCACGTTGAAGGGCTTGCCGCTGTCGTACAACCGCGACCTCCAGGAGGACAAGGAGCCGCTGTTCGACGCGCTCGACCAGGCGACGCTGGCGAGCCGAGCGATGCGCGGCCTGCTCGCGAGCGTAGCGTTCGACTTCGCGGCGATGCAGACCGCGGCCGACGCTCCGGTGCTCGCCGCCGTCGACCTCGCGGAGTGGCTCGTGGAGCGCGGCACCCCGTTCCGAAGGGCACATGGCATCGTCGGCGCGCTCGTCCGGGCGTCGCTCGAGCACGCCACGCCGCTCGTCGAGCTCGTCGCCCGCAGCGCCGATCTCGGGCCCGAGGCCGCGGAGCTCTTGCGCCCCGGAGCCGCGTCCGCGCGCCGCCGCACGGCCGGCGGTGCAGGCACGGACGCGGTCGCCGAGGAGCTCGAGCGCTTCGCCTCCGCGCTCCGCACGGCCGGTGAACGCCTCGCACCGCGCGGCGAGACGGGCTGAGCGCGCGCGTAATCCCGCCCGGGAGCGGAAACACGGGCCCCACGGATCCGCTATGGTGTCGACGCACGGCAGCCGGGACGATGGTTTCGTCGCGGCAGGGTCGCCCCCGTAGGGGCCAGTCAGTGGGACGGCTGGATTGACAGCGGTCCTGGCCGTGCTAAGGTAAGTCTCCGCTTCGGTGGCCCAACCGCCGGAGCACTGACCACCGGACGGAACGGTCGTTCGGTGGTGGCGATGTGGGACTGGGGCCCGTGAAGTGTTCGGGCGTGGCGGTCCTGCAAAGCGCACAGGCACCTCCTTCCTCAGGGAAGTGTGCCCGCGTCGCTCTTTGAGAACGGAATAGGAACAGCCAAAAGCCAGTGCGGGTGACCGCGGGCTTCGCCTCGGTGGAGCACGTGGTCACATATGTCAATTGCACTGATAACGGACAACAACGAACGTTTTTGGTGCCAGTCGGGGAGGGACGTCAGGTCCCGACCCGGCTCTTCAAATGATCGAAACGGCGGCCTCTGGTCGACGTGAGATCTCGATGGAGAGTTTGATCCTGGCTCAGGACGAACGCTGGCGGCGTGCCTAATACATGCAAGTCGAACGGGGTCCATCCGGTGGCAACACCGGTGAAGACCTAGTGGCGAACGGGTGCGTAACACGTGAGCAACCTGCCCCGAAGACCGGAATAACAGCGGGAAACCGCTGCTAATACCGGATATCCCCACGAGCCCGCATGGGCATGTGAGGAAAGGGTTCCCGCTTCGGGAGGGGCTCGCGGCCTATCAGCTTGTTGGTGGGGTAACGGCCCACCAAGGCGACGACGGGTAGCTGGTCTGAGAGGACGATCAGCCACACTGGGACTGAGACACGGCCCAGACTCCTACGGGAGGCAGCAGTAGGGAATCTTGCGCAATGGGCGAAAGCCTGACGCAGCAACGCCGCGTGGGGGATGAAGGCC
>DAHUXW010000090.1 GCA_027306925.1 Acidimicrobiaceae bacterium
CGGGCGCCGGCGGCACGGCCCTCGACCCGTCGATGTTCACGGCCGGCTCGTGCGTCGCGTTCCCGCCGACCGCCGGCAACCGGCACGTGACCGTGTTCATCGACGCCGGGCACGGCGGGCCGGACCCCGGGGCGCTCGGGCAGACCTCGACTGGCCGGTCGATCGAGGAGGCACGCGACACGCTTCCGGTCGCGCTCGACACGACCGCCCTCTTGCGTGCCGCGGGCTACCGGGTCGTCGTCTCCCGCACGCGCCAGAGCGCCGTCGCGCGGCCGCGTCCCGGCGACATGAACGGCAGCGTGTTCACGGTGAAGGGTGAGATCCACGAGATCGGTGCCCGGGACGTGTGCGCGAACCTCGCGCACGCGTCGATCCTCGTCGCCGTCTACTTCGACGCGGGCGGCTCGCCGCTCGACGCGGGGAGCGTGACCGGCTACGACCGCGCGCGGCCCTTCTGGCGCTCGAGCCTGCGCCTCGCGGGCCTCGTCCAGCGCGACGTGCTCGCTGCGATGAACGCGAGGGGGTGGCAGATCCCCGACGACGGCGTCGTGTCCGACGTCACGCTCGGCGGGGTCCCGCTCTCTAGCGGCGGCGCCGCGTACGGGCACCTCATCGTGCTCGGACCCGCGAAGGCCGGCTTCTTCACGACGCCGAGCCTCATGCCGGGCGCGCTCATCGAGCCGCTTTTCATCACCGATCCGTTCGAGGGGACCATCGCGGCGAGCGCGACGGGCCAGCGGGTCATCGCCAGTGGCCTCGCGAAGGCCGTCGAGCAGTACTTCGCCGGCGCGAAGCGCTGATCGCCAGCCGGGCTGCCGTCAGGGCAGGCCCGACGCGACCGAGATGCGGTGGCGCCACGCGAGCACGAGGTAGCCGTCGACCGCCCACACGTGCGCGGGCTTCCCGAACGTCGCGGTCGCAGTCTTCGCGTCCACGTCGCCGAACGGCAGCGCGTGGTTGTACACGAGGAACTGGAACGTGTGCCCCGTGTACCACGTCGACGACGAGTTCCGCGTGTAGGTGACGACCCGGCCGAACGGGGCCATCACCGGCCGGACACGGACCCGGCCCCGGGACTCGACCGTGACGATGGACGCGCTCCAGTAGTCGCCGACGCCCTCGACGAGGCCGCGTGCCGCGAGGAAGCGGCCGAGCGTCGCCGTCGGCTGGAGCGGCGCCGCCTCGGCGACGTTGTAGCCGACGGACGCGGCGAAGCACAGCGTCGCCGCAACGGCCGCGACCGCCGAGGCCAGCACCGCGAGGCGCCGCCGGATCAGCGGCACGACGCGCGCCGCGAGCCGTCCCGCGAGGACGGCGCCGAAGACGATCGCCACGGTGAGGTAGCGCGCGTACGCAGGGTTCGCGGTGGGCGTGAGGATGACGAAGACCGCGAGGTCCCCGAGGAACGCGCGCAGGCGCACGTCGTCGAGGCGCCACGGGGCCGACGGCCCGGACCCGGCGCACGCGGCGGTGCCGCCGGCGCCGACCGCCGCGCCGGCCGCGGACGTGTCGCCGGACCGAGCGGCCGGACCGGCGTCCGCCGGGCCGCGCAGCACGCCGCGCACGAGGCCGACCGCAGCGGCGAGCACGCCTGCGAGGATCGCGAGGACGCCGAGGACGTGGACCGCGAGCAGCCCGGACGGCACCCCGCCCCTGCCGAAGCCCTGGCTCCCAGCGCCGAGGAGCTTGTCGCCGTAGGTCACGGCGAGCTTCAGGTTCGTGAGCATCTCGCGCAGGGTCGCGGTCGGGTTGGACTTGTTCACCGTGAACGTCCCGATCACCTTCGCGACCTCGCGCGCGACGAGCGCGAGCACGACGGACGCCGCGGCCGCCGTCGCGGCAGGGACGCCCTCGCGCCACCGGCGCGTCCTGAGCGCGGCGAGGACGCCACCGATCCCGAGGGGCAGCACGCCGAACGCGAGCGTCTGCAGGTCGCCGACCGCGCCCGCCGCGAGGAGCAGGACCGCGACCGCCCAGCGCCACCTCGAGTACCCGGTGCACAGGCTCGCGAACGCGAGCAGGCACCACAGCGCGGTGCCGACGTGCAGCGGCCCCTGGAGGTAGAAGATCGAGAGCGCGTGGGTCGGGAACGCGAGCAGCGCGAGCACGACGAGCGCTCCTGCCGCGCCCGCCGCGCCGCGCCGGCCGTGTCGTGCGAGCCACATCCCGACGACGACGACGCACGCGGCGATGGCCGCGGGCACGAGGTTGAGCAGCTCGGGACGGAGGCCGGCGACCAGCACGCCCAACGCGTAGATCGGTGCGTCGACGCCCCAGAAGGAGTCGAACGAGAGGAACCAGTGGTGGAGCGTGAGGTTCCCCGCGCCCATCGCCTGGCCCTCGAGGATCACCGTCGCGCCGTCGGAGTTCCCCGGCACCGCGTGGACCGAGGCGAAGTAGAGGAGGACGACGAGCCCGGCGAACAGTGCCGCACCCCCGAGGACCGCGGCGGCGAGCGGCGCGCGGCGGCGAGTAGCCCGCTCGGCCGCCGTGTCCCGCAGCACGGCCGGCGACGCGACGTCCTCCACCACGTTCGGCACGGTCGCACCGTAGCGAGGACGCGCGGCGAAGGGAAAGACCCTACGCCCGGCGCGACGTCAGACCAGGTGGGGGGTGGCGTGGACCGCGGCCTGCTCGGCGCTCGCGACGTGGAGCACGGCGTTGATGAGCGCGAGGTGCGTGAGCGCCTGCGGGAAGTTCCCGAGCTGGCGGCCCGAGATCGGGTCGAGCTCCTCCGCGAAGAGCCCGAGCGGGCTCGACGCGGCGAGGAGCCGGTCGCACAGCTGGCGGGCTCGGACGACCTCGCCGATCTCGACGAGCGCGGAGACGAGCCAGAACGAGCAGGTCGTGAAGCTCCCTTCGGGCTGGTTCAGCCCGTCGTCGGTCGCCTCTGTCCGGTAGCGCAGCACCATCCCCTCGACCGAGAGCTCGTCCGCGATCCCGAGCACGGTCGCGACGAGCCGTGGGTCGTCCGGCGGGAGGAAGCGGACGAGCGGCAACAGCAGGAGCGACGCGTCGAGCTCGTCGCCGCCGTAGGACTGGGTGAAGCGGCCGCGGTCGTCGACGCCGTTCGCGCAGACGTCCGCGTGGATCACCTCGGCGGCGTCGCGCCACGCCTGCGCGCGCGCCGCGTCGCCGTGCAGCGCGGCGAGCCGCGCGCCTCGGTCCGCCGCGACCCAGCACATGACCTTCGAGAACGTGAAGTGGCGGGGCTCGCCACGCACCTCCCAGATGCCGCGATCTGGCTCCCGCCAGCACGCGAGCGCGGCCTCGACCGCGAGGAGGACGACGCGCCACGTCCGCTCGCTCAGCGCGTCCCGGTTGCGGGCGTGCTGGTAGACGCAGTCGACGAGCGCGCCGAAGATGTCGTGCTGCTGCTGGCCGTACGCGCCGTTGCCCACCCGAACGGGCGTCGCGCCGTCGTAGCCGGACAGGTGGTCGAGCGTGACCTCGGGATCCTGGACGCCGCCGTTCACCGGGTAGAGGATCTGCAGGCACGGCGTGCGGTCCGGACCGCCGCCCGCCCCCCCGGTGATGTCCGCCGCGATGTCGCTCGCGAGCATGTCTCCCAGGAACGCGAGGAAGTCCTCGGCCTCCGCGTCGAAGCCCAGCGCGTGCAGCCCCCACATCGCGAACGCCGTGTCGCGGACCCAGGCGAACCGGTAGTCCCAGTTGCGCTCGCCGCCCGGCTGCTCGGGCAGCGACGTCTTCGGCGCGGCGAGCAGCGCGCCCGTCGGTGCGTACGTGAGCCCCTTCAGCGCGAGCGCGCTCCGCTCGAGCGCCTCCCGTCCGGCATGGTCGGGGATCACCCCGCGGTCGAGCCACGCCCGCCAGAAGGCCTCCGTCTCGCGCCGCCACGCGGCGACCTCGCCGCGCTGGAGCGGCAGCGGCCGGTCGGACCACCCGAGCGACATGAAGGCGGTCTCGCCCTCGCAGAGCCGGTGACGGGCGAGCACGTTGCGGCCCTCGATGCCGAGCCGCAAGCTTCCCGCGAGCGAGAGGCGGATCGCGCCCGGTGTCGACGTCGAGACCTGGTCGTAGCCGGAGCCCGAGTACTCCCAGCGCGCGTCGACGCGCCCGTAGTCGAACGACGGCGCGCACTTGAGCGTGAGGTCGACGACCCCGTGGACGCACTTCGCGATGCGCACGAGCACGTGGCGCGCGTCGAAGTCGCTCGGCGTCCGCCGGTGCAGGGCCGAGCGGTCGTCCGTGCGGTGCCACGGGCCGACTGCGAGGAAGTCGGTGACCACGAGCCAGCCTGTGCCCGTCTGCCAGGTCGTCTCGAGCACCGTCGTGCCGGGGAGGTAGCGACGGCTCGCGGGCACCGAGAGGTCCTGTGGGCCGAGGCGGAACGACCCCGCGGAGCGGTCCAGCAGCGTCCCGAACACGCTCGGGTCGTGCGGATTCGGCAGACAGAGCCACTCGACCGCGCCGCTCGGGGCGACGAGGCAGTTGTTCTCGCAGTCCGACAGGAACGCGTAGTCGGCGATCGCGGGGAACGACGAGGGGAAGAGCGCGAGCGAGCCGGCGAGGCCGGTCTCTCGGCCTCCCGAGAGCGCGTGCAGCGGGCTCGCGGACGCGGGCGCGTACGCGACCTCGTACGCCGCGGGCCCGTTCGTCTCGGCCGGCATCGCATCCACCAGGTCGTCCTCCTCGGGCTCCCGCACACGGGCACCTGCTCGCCTAACGGCTGCGGGGCGCCACGTTCCAGCCGTCCCCCGAGCGAGGACCGCTGTCGGCGGGCGCGACCGGGCATCATTGAGGCCGTCGGGCGGCGCGCGCCGTCGGGAAGGCACGAGCGCCATGGGGCTGACGCGAGGGTTCACCGGGCGCGGCGAGCACGCGCGCGACCCGCGCCTGCCGCCGGGTCAGTACGACGTGGGCGACGACTGGCCGGAGCTGAGCGCCGAGCTCACCCCGCACGTCGACCTCAAGGCACGGAGCCTCACGGTGACCGGCGCGGTCGAGCGCGAGGTCGAATGGACCTGGGAGGAGATCCACGCGCTCTTTGCGGCCCGGTTCGACGGCGACATCCACGGTGCCGCCACCTGGTCGGAGCTCGGCACGTCGTTCACCGGCGTCAGCGTCGGCTCGCTGCTAGACGCGGCCCGACCGCTCCCGATCGCTGCCGGCCGCGACACACGCCGTCGCATCCTGCCCCACGGGCTTCACGACCGACCTTCCGCTCGCCGACCTCGTCGGCGGGCGGGCGCTCGTCGCGTTCGCGCACGAGGAGCGGCCACTTCCCGCGGAGCACGGCGGTCCGGCGCGCCTTGTCGTGCCGCACCTGTGCTTCTGGAAGAGCGCGAAGTGGCTCTCGGGGCTGCGCCTGGCCGACCACGACGAGCCGGGCTCGTGGGAGCACGACCGCTACCACGGTCGCGGGGATCCCTGGCAGGAGCAGCGGTACCAGGGTGACCGAGCTCGACGGCGGCGTCGCGCCGCCCGGGGGGACGGCGGCGGGCGCGCGGATCGAGCGGGAGAAGCACGCGGCCGCGCAGGTCGCCGCGGCGCTCGTCGAGGCGCACATGCTCGTCGGGCTCGGCACCGGGTCGACGGTCGCCCACCTGCTCCCCGAGCTCGCGCGGCGCGCGCTCGCGATCCGGTGCGTCGCGACCTCACCCGCCACCGAGGCCGCGGCGGTCGGCCTCGGCCTCGATGTCGTCGCGTTCACGGGTAAGCGACGCCTCGACCTCGCGATCGACGGCGCGGACCAGGTCGGGCCCGCGTGCTGGCTCGTGAAGGGCGGCGGAGGCGCCCACACCCGCGAGAAAGTCGTTGCGGCCGCGGCCGAGCGCTTCGTCGTCATCGTGTCGTCGGACAAGCTCGTCGCGGGCCTGCACGCGCCGATCCCCCTCGAGCTGCTCGAGTTCGGCGTAGACGCGACGCTGCGCTCGCTCGGCGGCGCCCGGCTGCGCGGCGGGCCGCCCTCTCCGGACGGCGGCGTGCTCGCGGACTACCTCGGCGACGTCGGCGACCCTGCGGCGCTCGCCGATCGCCTGTCCGCCGTCCCGGGCGTCGTGTCCCACGGCCTGTTCCCGCCGGAGCTCGTCGGCGAGGTGCTCGTCGGCGAGACCGTCGCGGACGGCTCCGCGACGGTCCGCCGGGTCGCCCCCGGGTTCTGACCGGCGGCACCCGGACGCCGAGGAGCTTCGCCGGGCGCCGGGAGCCGTCGCCCCGGGGCGCGCCCTCAGCCGGCCGAGCCGCCGGTCACGAGATCGACGCGTTGTTCAGGAACAGGTGCCCCATCGCCGTCGGGCGAGACGCGCGGCATGGGGCAACCCAGCCCACGGCCCGCGCACCGTGTCAAACGCCGGGGACCGGAGGACGGACGGGACCGTGGCACGGATCCCGCATGAACGCTGCGAAGAACGAGGGCCCGGCGGAGCGGTGCAACTTCTCGCGGACCGCGCCGGGTCCCCGCGCCGGCGCGCCGGGCGGTCCCGACCGCCGCCCCCGCCTACGGGGCGCTGGGCGGGTCGGCGGGAAGCGAGTCGCGCTCGCGACGCAGCTGCGCGATCCGGTGGTACACGACGAACGCGACCGCCGCGACGGCGAGCACCGCGGCGACGTAGCCCGCGTAGCTGAAGTCCTTGATCACGTGGTGCCAGCTGCTGCCGAGGCTGTAGCCGATGCTCGCGAGCGCCGCGCAGAACACCGCGGACCCGAGCACCGTGAGCACCGCGAACTTCGCCTTCGACATCTCCGCGAGTCCGCCGACGAGCGAGATGAACGACCGGAGGAGCGGGATGAGCCGGGTGAAGAAGACGGAGGACTCGCCCCGTCCGTCGAACCACGCCTCGGCGCGGTCGAGGTCCTTGTGGGTCAGGAGCACGTACTTGCCGACCCGGTCGACGAGCGGCCGGCCGCCGAAGTACCCGATCGCGTAGCCCGCGCTCGATCCCACGAGCTCGCCGACGACCGCGACGAGGATGACGAGGGCGAGCTGCAGGTGGTCGTGGCCGGTGGTCACGAGCTGCCCGCTCGCGAGCGCCCCGCCGTATCCGATCGCGATCTCCGACCCGACCGGCAGGCCCATCGAGGAGAGGAACGTGACGACGAACAGCGCGAGGTAACCCCAGCTTGCGAGGAAGTGCTCCATCGGTGTGACCCTCTCCGAGTGCTCGGGCTCCGCCCGCCGCGCGCCGGCACGTCCGGCGCGTGTCGTGACGCACCCCGGCAGACCGTGGTGCGCCGCCATGGTACTGCCGCGCTCGCACCGCGGGGTCGCGCAGGGGCCGGTACGCGCCGCTGCCACGCTGCAGCGGCGGCCGCGGCGCGAGCGCTCGCATCCCCGCCCCCTTGCGGGTTGAACGGGCATGCGCCGTCCGCGATGCTGGCGCCGTGACGCCGCCGCACAGGTTCCCGGCCGGCGCCCCGACGGCGACGACGCCGGGCAGTCGGCCCGCGGGCGATCCTGCGGGCACGACCGCGGCGGTGCTCCTGTGCGCGGGCGCCGGCCGGCGCTACGCGGCGCCTGGCTCGACGCACAAGCTCCTCGCGCCGTTCCGGGGGCGGCCGCTCGTGAGCTGGGCCCTCGACCACGTCGTCGCGGCACGCTTCGCCGCGACCTACGTCGTGACCGGCGCGGTCGACCTATCCGGGCTCCTGCCGGGCTCCGTGACGGCCGTCCACAACCCCCGGTGGCGCTCCGGGCAGGCGAGCTCGCTCACGTGCGGCGTGGGCGCGGCGCGCGACGCGGGATTCGACGCGGTCGTCGTCGGCCTCGGCGACCAGCCGCTCGTCACGGCCGCGTGCTGGCGGGCGGTCGCCGCGGCGAGCTCCCCGATCGCCGTCGCGACCTACGGCGGTCGCCGGCGCAACCCCGTCCGGCTCGCGCGCACGGTCTGGCCCGAGCTCCCCCGGTCCGGCGACGAGGGGGCCCGCCGCCTCATCTCGAGCCGCCCCGACCTCGTCACCGAGGTCGCGTGCGACGGCGACCCGCTCGACGTCGACCGCCCCCCGGACGCGGCTGACACCCGGGGGGCGAGCTGAGCACCGCGGGCGGCGACCGGTCGAGCGCGCCGGGGCGCGGGCAGGTCGCGCGCCGGGTCGCGACCGGGTCGCGCGCCGGGGCGCGGGCGGCGGCGCCGGGCTCAGGTGACCTCGATGATCTCGCACGGGAGCGAGTTGAGCTCCTCGGGCCGGCCGTCGCGTGCGACGACGGTCCCCCCGATGTTCACGCGCTCGCGCCGGATGCAGGCGTTGGGCTCGAACGAGAACGCCATGTTCGCCGTGATCCGCGCGTCCATCGTCGGCGGGACCGGGCGGAGGAACGCGAGCTCGTCGCCGAAGTGACGGTCGGCACCCACGTAGAGGTGCCCGAGCAGGGTCGCCGGCGACAGGCTGTGGATGTGCGGCGAGAGGTGCCAGCACCCCGCGTCGAGGACGGGCGCGGCCATCGCGTCGCAGACCTCGACGAACGACGCCCCGGGCCGGAGCGCGTCGAGACCCGCGTCGTACGCGGCGCGCGCCACCTCGCCGAGATGCCGACGGCGGGGCGTGAGCGGCCCGATCGACGCGGTGACCTGCTGCTGGGTCTCCATGCCGCCGCAGACGGTCATGAGCTCGGCGTACACGAGGTCGCCCGCCTCGATCGTCCTCGGCGGGACCGCGCGGTCGGCCCCCCACTCGGGCGGGCCCCACCCGAGGCTGTCCACTCCGGAGCGGACGATGAGCGAGGGCGCGTGCGTGCCCGCACCGTGGCGGTAGATCACGTCCATGACCGCGGCGTAGACCTCGCTCTCGCGCACGCCGGGGCGGAGCACGTCGACCATCGCCCGGCACGCGAGCTCGCCGATGCGCGCGCAGTGGCGCGTCAGCGCGAGCTCCTCCTCGCTCTTCTCGAGCATCATGAGGGCGAACGGCGCGGACACCTCGACGAACTCGACGCGGGGGAGCCGGTCGCGCACGACGCTCCACACGCCGTAGGGGATGATTCCCTCGAGCTCCATCGGGTTCCGGCTCGCGAGGCCGACGACGCCGACGCGCCCGGCCTCGAGACCGAGCTCGCTCAGCGTCGACACGACGAGCGGGCCGACGAGCCCCGCCCGGATGTCCTCGATCCAGTAGCCGCCGACGATCCCCGGGTCGCTCCTGCCGACGATGCGGAACGGGCTCCAGGTGAGCGAGACGGGCGGCGCCGACGCGGGCATGACGACGACGCCCTGGATCGACTCGCCGGACAGGTACGTCTCGAACGACTCCCTCCCACGGAGGCCCGCGACCACGACCGCGTCGAGGCCGTGGTCCGCGAGGAGCGCCCGAGTGCGCGCCCAGCGGCGGTCCCGTTCCGCGATCGATAGCGCCGGCACGTCCACGTCCACACCCAGGTCTGCCATCGCGCGCCCCCCGTCGCCGGGCGCCGGCGCCGGATGCCGGGAGCCCGACTGCTCGCCGCACGTACTACCCCCGGCGGTAGCAAGCACAGTAGGCGGATGCACTCGCCGGCGTCAACGGCGCGTGGGCGGCGGGACATCGCACGCTCCCCGCGGCGGCGTCGTGGCGGCCTGCGGGGTGGCGACGTGCTCGTGTTCACCACGGTGGGGTGGAACCGGGTTCGCTCGCCCCGGTTGCGCCGGGGCCCGGCGAGGGTCGGCTCAGGCGAGCGGCTCGAAGCGCGCCGTGAAGTGGCGGAGCTGCCGGGGCTCGTCGACGATCCGGTAGCCGCGCAGGCCGGCGGCGTCGCGCGCGACCGCCTGGCAGACCTCGATGACGTAGTCGACGTGGCTCTGCGTGTAGGTGCGCCGCGGGATCGCGAGGCGCACGAGGTCCATGGCCGCCGGCACCTCCGATCCGTCCGGACGGCGGCCGAACATCACCGTGCCGATCTCGCAGCTCCGGATTCCGCCCCGCTCGTAGAGGGCGACGACGAGCGACTGCCCCGGGTACTCGAGCGGCGGGATGTGCGGGAGCAGCGCGCGGGCGTCCACGTACACCGCGTGGCCGCCGATCGGGAGCACGACCGGCACGCCGGAGCGGTCGAGCGCCTCGCCCAGGTACGCGGTCGACCGGATCCGGTACCGGAGGTAGTCGTGCGAGACGGCCTCGGTCAGGCCTTGCGCGATCGCCTCGAGGTCACGCCCTGCGAGGCCGCCGTAGGTGGGGAACCCCTCGGTGAGGATGAGCAGGTTGCGCGCCTCGCGCGCCAGGTCGTCGTCGTTGCACGCGAGCCAGCCACCGATGTTGCACATCGGGTCCTTCTTCGCGCTCATCGTCATGCCGTCCGCGAGCGAGGCCATCTCGCGCACGATGTCCGCGACGTCGCGGCCCGACTGCCCGGGCTCGCGCTCGCGGATGAACCACGCATTCTCCGCAAACCGGCACGCGTCGAGGAAGAGCGGCACGCCGGCTCGGTCGCACACCTCGCGGACCGCCCGCAGGTTCTCGAGGCTGACCGGCTGCCCGCCGCCCGAGTTGTTCGTGACCGTGACCATCACGAGCGGGACGTGCGCGACGCCGCGCTCGGCGATGAGCGCGGCAAGCGCTGCGACGTCGACGTTGCCCTTGAAGGGATGGCGGCTCGCCGGGTCGCGCCCCTCCGCGATCACGAGGTCGACGGCCTCGGCGCCGCTCGCCTCGACGTTCGCGCGTGTCGTGTCGAAGTGCGTGTTGCTCGGCACGACAAGCCCGCTCCCGCCGACGACGCCGAAGAGGATCTTCTCCGCGGCCCGCCCCTGGTGGGTCGGGATCACGTGGCGGAAGCCGAAGAGGTCCTTCACCGCCCGCTCGAACGTGAACCAGGACGGCGACCCCGCGTACGACTCGTCGCCGTGCTGGATCGCTGCCCACTGGTCGCGGCTCATCGCCCCGGTCCCGGAGTCCGTGAGCAGGTCGACGAGCACGTCCTCGGCGCGCAGCGAGAACACGTTGTAGCCGGCCTCCCGGATCGCCGCGGCCCGCTGCTCGCGCGTCGCCATGACGAGTGGCTCGACCGCGTGGATGCGGAACGGCTCGATGATCGTCTCGAACTCCTCGTCGCCGCCCGTCATCGGTGCCCCTTTCCGGCCGCCGCCGGGTGCCCCTCTCCGGCCGCCGCCGGGTGCGGCGCGCCCGCGGGCCGCCGCGCGAGCGCGCTCAGCGCCGGGGCCGGTCGTAGTCGTAGAAGCCGCGACCGGACTTCCGGCCGAGGCGCCCGGCGTCGACCATACGGCTCAGCAGCGGCGGGGCGACGTAGGCGGCGTCGCGGAACTCCGCGTACAGGACGTCCGCGATCGACTTCACGGTGTCGAGGCCGATGAAGTCCGCGAGCTCGAGCGGCCCCATCGGGTGCGCGCACCCCGAGCGCATCGCCTCGTCGACGTCGGTCGCGCTCGCGCCGCCCGACTCGACCATCCGCACCGCCGCGAGCAGGTAGGGGACGAGCAGCGCGTTCACGACGAAGCCCGCGCGGTCCTCGCACCGCACGACCGACTTGCCGAGCGTGCCTCGCGCGAACGCCTCGGCACGGGCGATCGTCGCCTCGCCGGTGAGGAGCGACGCGGTGAGCTCGACGAGCCCCATGACCGGGACCGGGTTGAAGAAGTGGAGCCCGACGACGCGCTCGGGCCGGGAGGTCGACGCGGCGATGCGCGCGATCGGTATCGAGGAGGTGTTCGACGCGAGGACCGCGTCGGCGCGCTCGACGATGCCGTCGAGGGCCGCGAAGACGCCGAGCTTCACGTGCTCTTCCTCGGCGACGGCCTCGACGACGACGTCGCACCCGGCGAGCGCCGCGATCCCGGCGGCGAGCTCGATCCGGCCGAGCGCCGCGTCGCGCGCGGGCTCGTCGAGCTTGCCCGACGCGACCGCGCGGGCGAGCGAGCGCTCGATCCGCTCGCGGCCGGCGGCGAGCGCTCGCTCGTCGGCCTCGACGACAGTCACCGGCACGCCCGCACGCGCGACGACCTCCGCGATGCCGGAGCCCATGAGGCCGCAGCCGACGACGCCGACGCGCTCCGGGTCAGCCATCGCCGAACACCGCGTGGCCCGGTCCGTCGCGCAGGAACGACGCCATGGCGGCCGCGGCGTCGCGCGTCGCGAGCGCCGAGTCCATCGCCGCGCGCTCGACCGCGAGGCCCGCCTCGAGCGGGACGTCGAACGCCGCGTCGATCGCGGACTTCGCGAGCCCCTGCGCGAGGCGCGCGCCCGCCGCGAGCTCGCCCGCTAGCGCGAGCGCGGCGTCGATCAGGACGTCCGCGGGGACGACGCGGTCCGCGATGCCGATGCGCAGCGCCTCGTCCGCGGCGACCTGGCGGCCCGTGAGCACGAGGTCCTTCGCGCGCCCGGGCCCGACGAGGCGCGCGAGCCGCTGGGTGCCGCCAGCGCCCGGCACGACGCCGAGGAGGATCTCGGGCTGGCCGAGGCGCGCGGACTGCGACACGACGCGAAGGTCGCACGCGAGCGCGAGCTCGAGGCCGCCGCCGAGCGCGTAGCCCGCGACCGCGGCGACCGTGGCGCGTGGGACGGCCACGAGCGAGTCGCACGCCCTGCGGAACGCGTCGAGGAGCGCCGGCGCCCGCCTCGAGTCGGCGAGCTCCTCGACGTCGGCTCCGGCGGAGAAGAGCCGGTCCCCGCCCCAGAGCACGAGCGCGCCGGGGGGGTCGTCGCCGAGGCGCTCGACCTCCTCGGCGAGGGCCGTGAGCACCGCGGTCGAGAGCGCGTTCGCCCGGGGCCGGTCGATGCGGACGAGCGCGACGGCGCCGTGCCACTCCACGAGCACCGGGGGGCCCCCGGGCTCGCCTGCGGACCCGGGTCCCGTCACGCCGCGACGCTAACCACTGGCCCGCCGGCGCGGCAAGCCACGTGCGGCCCGCCCCGGTCGCCCGCGAGCCGGGTCGCTAACATCTGGCGATGGACCTCTTGCACTTCGGGGACTACGTCGCCGGCGACGTGTACGAGGTCGGGACCGTCGAGGTCACCGAGCCCGAGATCGTCGAGTTCGCCCGCAAGTTCGACCCGCAGAGCTTCCACGTCGACGCGCAGCTCGCGAAGTCGACCGTCTTCGGGGGCATCGTCGCGAGCGGCTGGCACACGTGCGCGATGTACATGCGCATGTTCGTGGACGCGCTGCTCAGCAGGAGCGCGTGCCTCGGATCGCCCGGGATCGAGCAGATCCGCTTCCTCCGGCCCGTCCGCCCGGGCGACGTCCTCAGCGGGCGCGCGACGGTGCTCGACTCGACGCCGGGACGGCGCGCCGGGCGTGGCACGGTGCGCATGCACTGCGAGCTGCTCGACGCGGCGGGCACGACCGTGTTCACGATGACCGCCCTCACGGTCTTCGCGACCCGCTAGGCGCAGCGAACGGTGGACCGGGCGCCGGGGGGCGAGCGCGCCGTGCTCGTCGAGCGGAGCGACCGCGTCGCGATCCTCACGTTGAACCGGCCGCACGCGATGAACGCGGTCAACGCGGAGATGGCCCTCGCGCTCGGAGAGGCCGTCGACGAGGTCGACCGCGACCCGGAGATCTGGGCGGTCGTGCTCGCCGGCTCGGGCGGTCGGGCGTTCTGCGCCGGCGCGGACCTGAAGGCCCTCGCCCGCGGCGAGTCCAACGCCGCTCCCGGCCACGAGGAGTGGGGCTTCGCCGGATTCGTCGACCACGTGCCGACCAAGCCCGTCGTCGCCGCGGTCGAGGGCGCCGCCCTCGGCGGCGGGACGGAGATCTGCCTCGCGTGCGACCTCGTCGTCGCCGGCGCGGGTGCGCGCTTCGGCCTGCCGGAGGTGCGCCGGGGGATCATCCCCGGTGGCGGAGGCCTCGTCCGGCTGCCGGCACAGGTCGCACCGAAGATCGCGGCGGAGCTCATCCTCACCGGCCGGCAGCTCTCGGCGCCAGAGGCCGCCCGCCTCGGCATCGTCAACCGCGTCGTGGACGACGGCGACGCGCTCCGCGGCGCGCTCGCGCTCGCGGCGGAGATCTGCGAGAACGCCCCGCTCGCGGTGCAGGCGGCGAAGCGCTTCCTCGCCGCGCGCGCGGGTGGCACCGGCGCGCTCGCCGCCGAGCGCCACGCGGAGTCCCGCGCGGAGCGCGCCCGCGTCGGCGGGACCGAAGACGCGCGGGAAGGCGCGCTCGCGTTCGTCGAGAGGCGCCCGCCGCGATGGACCGGGCGCTGAGCTCAGAGGCGGTGGTTGGGCGCGCCGCGGTGGACGGTCACCGTGACCCGGTCGCTGAAGCTCTCCGTCGACCACAGGCCGAAGCGTGCCCACCCGCTCTCCTTCACGCCACCGATCGGCAGGTTGGGCTCCGCGTACATCGTCGGCCCGTTGACGTTCACGACGCCCGCCTCGAGGCGACGGGCGATCGCGACCGCTCGACCCGTGTCCTCGGTGAGGATCGACGCGGTGAGGCCGTAGGGGGTCGCGTTCGCGATTGCGATCGCGTCGTCGATCGCGTCGAAGGGCTCGACGACCACGACGGGCGCGAACGTCTCCTCGCAGTACATCGTCGCCTCGGGCGGCACGTCGACAAGGATCGTGGGCTCGAAGCACCGGCCCTCGGAGCCGCCACCCATCACGACCTTCGCGCCGTGCTCGACCGCCTCGGCGATGCGGCGCTTCGCGTTGGCGACGGCCTGGTCGTGGATGAGCGGACCGAGCTGCGACGCGGGATCGGTCGGGTCCCCGACCCGGAGCGTCGCGGCCTTCGCGGCGAAGCGCTCGAGGAACTCCTCCGCGATCGAGCGCTCGACGACGAGCTTCCGCGTGTTCATGCAGATCTGTCCCTGGTGGAAGAAGGCCGCGAACGCCGCGATCTCGACCGCCGCGTCGAGGTCCGCGTCCGCGAGCACGATCGTCGGGTTGAAGCCGCCGAGCTCGAGAGCGATCCGCTTCAGGTGGCGGCCCGCCCGCTCGGCGAGCATGCGGCCGACAGCCGTCGAGCCCGTGAAGTTGAACGCGCGGACCTCGGGCCGGGCGAACAGCTCGTCGGCGATCGGCCCAGCCTCACCGGGACCGTGCGTCACGACCTGGAGCACCTCGGGCGGGAAGCCCGCCTCCTCGACGATCTCGGCGACGGCGAGCCCTGCGGAGACCGGCGCGAGCTCGGACGGCTTCAAGACGACCGTGTTGCCTGCGGCGAGCGGCGGCGCGACCGTGCGCCACGCGAGGTTGAACGCGCCGTTCCACGGCGAGAAGCCGGCGACGACGCCGAGCGGGCGACGCGTCGCGGTCGCGTAGGTGTCGGGCGCGTCGACGGCGATCGCGATCCCCGCGTCGCCGTACGCCCACTGCGCCGCGAGGCGCAGGAACCCGGC
Source organism: Acidimicrobiaceae bacterium (assembly GCA_027306925.1). GTDB lineage: Bacteria > Actinomycetota > Acidimicrobiia > Acidimicrobiales > Bog-793 > JAJZBW01. The sequence goes on from DAHUXW010000090.1 coordinate 15,228, forward strand.
GGCCCACTGCACCTGGAAGCCGGCGAACGCCCGCACGGCGCCCGTCTCGAGCGCCATGGTCGACACGAGGTCGTCGCGCCGACGCTCGACGATCTCCGCCGCGCGGAGGAACAGGCGCTGCCGCTCGCGCGGCGGCACGGCTGCCCACGCGGGGAACGCGGCCGCAGCCGAGTCGACGGCGCGCGCCACGTCGGCCGCGGACGCTGAAGGGACGCTCGCGTACACCTCGCCGGTGAACGGGTTCAGGTCGTCGAACGCGCGCCCGTCCGACGCAACTGCCCACTCCCCCGCGATCCACTGCCGGCGCTCGTGGGCGGGTCCGCGTGCGGGTGCGGGTGGTGCGACGGTTCCGGTCATGACCGCTCCTCAGTGCGTCGTCGGCCGCCCGCCGCGGGAGGTGCGGCGGGCTCGCCGTGCGCGGCCCCCCAGCGAGCTCACGTCGACTACTGATCACTATAGAGGGTACGTATCGGCGCATCCAGGGTGCACGGCGCCGGTCCCGGCGCGACCGGGGGCACGAGCAGAGCATGCCGCACTCCAGCTCAGATCCGTGAGCCGTCGCCGGGCGGACCGGCACGCGGGGTGCTCGGGAGCCGTGGAGTCGTCGCCGGCGTGCTAGTGCCACTGGTAGTGTGCATGCCGGTCGAGCCCGTGCGGTCCGGCCGCGCGACGCGGCACGAGCGCGCCGCACGAGGACAGGCCGCAGGAGCGTGGGGGTCGCGATGATCGAGGGCATGGTGCCGTACCCGGCGGACGTCGCCGCCGAGTACCGGGCGCTCGGGTACTGGGAGGACCGGACGCTCTGGTCCGTATACGCCGAGGCCTTCGCGCGCCACGCGGACCGCGTCGCGCTCGTCGCGGACGGCGAGGAGGTCACCTACGCGCAGGTCGCCGAGCGCTCGACGCGGCTCGCGGTGGGCCTGCGCAGGCTCGGCCTCGGCCCGGGCGACCGGATCGTGGTCCAGCTCGTGAACGAGCCCGCGTTCCTCTACCTGTACTTCGCGTGCCAGCGCATCGGCCTGGTCCCGCTGCTCGCGCTCCCGCCGCACCGCGAGCACGAGATCGGGCACTACGTGGGCTTCGTCGACGCCGTCGGGTACGCGGTCTCATCCGAGGCGGGCCGCTTCGACTTCGTGAGCTTCGCCCGCGCGATCCGCGACGGCCACCCGGGCCTCCGGCACCTGCTCGTCTCGGGGCGGTCGGCGCCGGACGACCTCGTCTCGCTCGACGCGATGCTCGGCGACTCGGCCGCTCCGACGCCGGCCGAGCTCGCGGGCCTCGCCGCGGTCCCGGTGGACCCGACCGATCCCTGCTGCCTGCTCCTGTCGGGTGGCACGACCGGCATCCCGAAGGTCATCGCGCGCACGCACAACGACTACCTCTACAACGCACGCCTCTCGGCGGAGGTCAACGGGGTCGGGCGCGACAGCCGGGTGCTCGCCTGCCTCCCCCTCGCCCACAACTACCCGCTCAACGCCGGTGTGCTCGCGTTCTGGCTGCACGGGGGTGCGGTCGTCCTCTCGAGGACGACGTCGGCGGCCGACGCGCTCCCCCTCGTCGCCCGCCACGCGGTGACCCACGTCGAGGCGGTCCCGGCTCTGTGGATCAAGTGGCTGAACGACCCGGTCATCTCGACGGTCGACGTCTCGAGCGTGCGCGTCGTGAACAGCGCGGCCCAGAAGCTCCAGCCGGAGATCTGCGCGCGCCTCGAGGCGAGCTTCCCGAACGCGGTCGTCCAGGAGATCTTCGGCATGACCGAGGGCCTGCTCTTCATGAACCGTCTCGACGACCCACCCGAGGCGAGGCGCGAGACCGTCGGGACGCCGATCTCGCCGGCAGACGAGGTGCGGCTCGTCGACGAGGACGGGAACGACGTCCCTCCCGGCGAGATCGGCGAGCTGCTCTGCCGGGGCCCCTACACGCTGCGCGGCTACTACTCGGCCCCCGAGGTCAACGCCCGCATGTTCACCTCGGACGGCTACTACCGCAGCGGCGACCTGCTGCGTCGCCACGCATCGGGCGGCTACGTCGTCGAGGGTCGCAAGAAGGACCTCGTGAACCGCGGCGGCGAGAAGATCAGCGTGGAGGAGGTCGAGGACATGCTCCTCGCGCACCCCGGGGTGCGCAACGTCGCGTGCGTGCCGATGCCCGACGACGTGCTCGGCGAGCGCATGTGCGCGTACGTCGTGCCCGCCCCGGTGGGCGTGGCGGCCGGAGCGGCCGTCACGCTCGACGAGCTGTGCGCCTTCCTCGCCGAGCGCGGCCTCGCGCGCTTCAAGTGGCCCGAGCGGCTCGAGGTCGTCGAGGACCTCCCGCTCTCGAACATCGGCAAGGTGCAGAAAAACGCCCTCGCCGCGCGCGCCGCCGAGCTCCAGCAGGGCACGGCCACGTGAGACGGGTTCCCCGATGACCGTGCGTGTCGAGCGCGAGCGCCAGACCTCGGGCTCGGACGTCGCGGTCGTGACGCTCGACGACCCGGCGCGCCGCAACATCTTGTCGCCGGCGATGGTCTCGGCCCTCGTCGACGCGACGACCGAGCTCGGCGCCGACCCGGGCGTGGGCGCGGTCGTCGTGACGGGCGCCCCGCCGGCGTTCTGCGGCGGCGCGCCGCTCGCGAGCCTCGCGGACGCGAGCGCGCTGGGCTCGGGCCCGGCGTCGGGCCGGGCCGGCACTGCGGGCGACCCGCGCGCGGCGCTGCTCGCGATCTACGCAGCCTTCGAGGCGGTCGAGCGCCTGCCGATGCCCACGATCGCCGCGGTGAACGGCGCCGCGGTCGGCGCGGGGCTCAACCTCGCGCGCGCCTGCGACGTGCGGGTCGCGGCGCGCTCGGCCCGCTTCGACAGCCGCTTCCTCTCGCTCGGCCTGCACCCCGGCGGCGGCCACACCTGGTCGCTCGCCCGGCTCGTCGGGCCGGGCGCGGCCCACGCGATGGTGCTGTTCGGCGAGGTCGTCGGCGGCGGCGACGCCGAGCGGATCGGGCTCGCGTGGCGCACGGTCGACGACGACGAGCTGATCGAGGCCGCGATCGCGCTCGCCAGGCAGGCGGCCGCGGCACCGGGCGTGCTCGCGCGACGGACGAAGGCGACGATGCGCGCGACCCGCGCGCTCGCGTCCCGCGAGGACGCGACCGGCGTCGAGCTCGACGCCCAGCTCTGGTCGCTCGCAGAGCCCGAGCTCGCCGCGCGCGTGGTCGACGCGGCCCGTGCGCGCGGCCCCCGGCGCGGATGAGGTCGCCCGCAGGCCCGACCTGTACTATTACCCTCGGTAAGGACTAGGAGGCGGAATGTCGGCGCGACCGGTGGCGCTCGTGACGGGGTCGTCGAGCGGGATGGGCCAGGCGGCCGCGCAGCTGTTCGCCGCGCGCGGCTACGACCTGGTCGTGAACTACTCGCACCGGGCGGGTGGCGCCGAGGCGACCGCGAAGGCGGTCGAGGCCGCGGGCGGGCGGGCGGTGGTCGTGCGCTGCGACGTGAGCGACGAGGCGGCCGTGCTCGCGATGGTCGAGTCCTGCCGGCGGGAGTACGCGCGGCTCGACGTGCTCGTGAACGCGGCCGGCACGACGACGTCGCAGCCGCCTCGTGACCTGTCGCTCACGACGATGGACGAGTGGGACCGGATCATGGCGGTCAACGTGAAGGGCCTGTTCCTCGTCACACGCGCGTGCTCGGCGCTGCTCGGCGCTGCGACGGGCAGCGTCGTCAACCTCGGCAGCCTCGCGGGGGTCCGGCCGACCGGCGTCCAGCCGTACGCGTACGCGGCGAGCAAGGGCGCCGTCGCGACGCTCACGAAGCTCCTCGCGGCGAACCTCGCGCCGGCCGTGCGCGTGAACGCGGTCCTGCCGGGATGGGTCGAGGGGACCTGGATGCAGGAGCAGCTCGGCGACGACTACGAGCGCCTCGTCGAGCGCCGCGCGAAGCACACCCCGCTGCGGCGGGTCGCGTCGAACGACGACGTCGCCGAGACGATCTTCGCGGTCGCGACATCCATGAGCTTCGTCACCGGCCAGCTCGTGGCCGTCGACGGCGGCTACTCGAGCACCACCTGACGCGAGGAGGCATCGTGCCCGCACATCGATCCGAGGCCACCGCGGGCGGCGGTCCCGCCGACGACTTCGCCACGGCGCTCCTGCAGCTCGGCTTCTCGCACCACGAGGCACGCGCGTACGTCGGCCTGCTCGCGAGCGAGCCGCGCACCGGCTACGCGGTCGCGAAGGCGACCGGGGTCCCGCAGCCGAAGGTCTACGAGGCACTTCGCAAGCTCGTCGCGCGCGGCGCGGCGTTTGAGCTCGCGGGCAGGCCGTCGCGGTTCGTGCCGGTTCCGGCCGACCAGCTCCTCGCGAAGCTCGAGTCCACGTTCTCCGATCGGCTCCGCGTCGCCCGACGGAGCGCGGCCGAGCTGCGCGCGGACGGCGACGTCCCGACCTACGAAGCCGTCCGCCGCCTCGAGGAGTGGCCGAAGATCGAGTCGGCCGCTCGCGCGACGCTCGACCGGGCGCGGCGGCGCGTGTACATCTCGGCGCGCGTCGACGAGCTGCGCACGCTCCAGGGCGAGATCGAGGACGCGGTCGGGCGGGCGGTCGACGTGGTCGCGCTCTGCTTCGGCAAGGAGCCGTGGGTCGTCGCGGGTGTCCGCACGTTCACGCACGCGAGCACCGACAAGATCCTCTACCGGAGCCACCAGGCGCGCCACCTCGCGATCGTCGCCGACTCGGCGGAGACCATCTGGGCGCTCGCGACCGACGGCCACAACTGGTCGGGAGTCGTGAGCGACAGCGCGCTCGTCGTCGCGGCGATCAAGGACTTCGTCCGCCACGACATCGACCTGCAGCGTGTGTACGCCGACTTCGGCGACGAGCTGAAGCGCGCCTACGGCCCCGCCCTCGAGGCGCTCGAGGACTACCGGCACGACCCGCAGCCGGCCGCGCCGGAGGCGGCCCGCGTCGCGGCCGAGGCCGCCGGCTGAGCGTTCGGGCGTTCGGGCGTTCGGGCGTTCGGGCGTTCGGGCGAAGGTGCCCGCCGGGGCGGGTAGGGAGATCGGGACGGGTGGGGCGACGTACGCTCAACGCGTGTACGTGACCACTCTCCGTACAATAGGAGTCGTTCGGCCCTACGAGTCGCGGCTGGCACGGCCGAGAGTGGTGGGAAGCGTGGCCGGCTGCCCGTCGACCGCGGCTGCGAGGCTACGGCGTGACGACTGCCCAAGACAACCTGACCGAGACCTGGCGCCACTTCTTCGAAGGCGACGTGCCCAGCGCCCGGAACGACCTCGTGCTCGCCTACCTGCCGCTCGTGGACGAGGTCGTCCGCAAGCTGCCTCACAGCGTGCGCGGGAACTGGGACACGGGCGACCTCCGGAGCTTCGGCCTGCTCGGGCTCGTCGACGCGATCGGGCGCTGGCGCCCGGGTGCCGGGGAGCCTCCATTCCCTTCCTTCCCCCCGTACGCTCGCACCCGGATCCGCGGCTCGGTCTTCGACGAGCTCCGCCGACTCGACTGGATGCCACGCGCCGAGCGCCGGCGCGTCACGCAGTACTGGGGCGAGTACGACGCGATCACCGCCCAACGCCAGCGCCTCCCCGCGTGCGACGAGGTCGTCGACGCGATCTGTGACGGCCGAAGGGCGAAGGCGGCGACGCGCACGGCGCTCGCCGAGGCGCAGCTGCTCCACCTCGACGCGCCCGCGCCGGGCGCGCAGCACGAGGGCGAGCCGTCGCCGCTCGGGGAGTGCATCGCCGACGCGTTCGCACCCGATCCCGCCCTTCGCGCCGTCGACTCCGACGAGCGCTCACGCGTGCGCACGGCGATCGCCGCGCTCCCTGAGCGCCAGCGCGTGGTCATCGCGAACCGTTACCTCGGCGAGCCGTCGCTCGCGCAGGTCGGCCAGCTCCTCGGCGTGAGCCCGAGCCGCGTCTGCCAGATCGAGGGCGAGGCGCTCCGGGCGCTCCGGACGACGATCCACGGGGACCACCGCGAGCGCGGGCGGGCCGCGTCCTAGAGGGTCTGGGACGCCGAGCGCTCAGATCATCGACTCGACCGCGGCGACGTCGTCGGCCGCGACGTGGCGACCGTCCGGCGAGAACTCGCTCATGCGCTGGCTGGTGACGATGTCGGCCTCCCTCCGGTAGGCCGCGACGACGTGGTCCTCCCAGCCCGCGACGGGCCACTTCTCCTCGAGGTCGACGATCTCGCCCGGAGCGGACGCCTCCGCCGCCGCACGGAGCGCGGCCGTGCAGATGCGGCGCTGGCCGGCCCGGTCACGCGGCCGGCCGACCGAGTTGCCGAGCGGGAAGTCGAGGAACACCGCACGCGGCGGCCGCACGCGGGCGGTGATGTCCCGCGCGCCCGCGAGCGTCACGGTCGGGATCCCCGCGCGCTCGACCGCGCGCGCGAGCACGCCGACGCTCTGGTGGCACGCGGGGCAGAGCGGCACGAGCAGCAGCAGGTCCGCGCCGGCCTCGCGCGCTTCGTTCGCGACGTGCGGGCCCATCTCCTCGACGACGGCGACGAGCGTCTTGATCGCCCCGAGGATGCTCAGGTGGTGCTCGGTGACGCCGCCGATCTCGCCCTCGGCGGCGAGCTCCGCGAGGCGCTCGCAGGGATGGACGACGTTCACGTCGAGCATGCCGGGACGGCGGATCGGGCTCGGGTGCGACGGGCGGAGCGAGGCGGCCGGCGCGCTCGCGGGCAGGCGGCGCACCGTGAGGTCGTTGGTCGGCGCGAACGGCGGATCGTCACGCAGGTGCACGCCCGCGCTGCTCAGGACCATCACCCGCGCGCGCTCGAGCGGCACCGCGAGCGGTCGCCACGGCGGCGTCCCGAGCCGGACGACCGGCATCGGCGGCAGCGGTGCGGTGATCTCGTCGACGAGCGGCAGGTAGTCGATCGGCAACGTCCCTCCTCAGGGACGGATCGCGACGACGGGAACGCGGATGACGACGGTCTGCTCGCGCGCGAGCGCGTCCTGCACGGCCTCGGCGAGACCGGACGCGGACCCGACGTCGACCCCGGTCGCGCCGTAGCCCGTCGCGACCGCGACGTGGTCGATCCCCGGCAGCTCGGTCCCCGGGTGGAAGCGGTCGTCTCGTGCGACGCCGAGGAAGCCCTCGACCGCACGCTTCACGGCGAGGTAGCCGCCGTTGTCGAGCACGACGACGACGACCGGCGCACGCTCGGTCACCGCGCTCCAGATCGCCTGCACCGAGAAGTGGAGGCTCCCGTCGCCGACGACCGCGACGACCGGACGCGACGGAGCGGCGAGCTTCGCACCGATCGCCGCGGGGACCCCCCAGCCGAGCGAGCCGCCCGTCGTGCGGAGCACGAGCGCGTCCTCGGGGGGACGCAGGTAGCGGAGCAGGCGCCGGGAGGAGCGCACGCCCTCGTCGACGAGGACGACGCCGTCGGGGAGCACCCGGTTGAGCTCCGCGCCGAGCCGCTCGATCGCGAGCGGCGCCGCGTCGGGTGCCGCCGCGAGCTCGGAGGCGACGCGCTCGCCTCGCGCCGCCGTGGCCTGCGCGAGGCGCCGGGCGCGCG
>DAHUXW010000052.1 GCA_027306925.1 Acidimicrobiaceae bacterium
CCCGCCCCGGAGCTCCCGAGGCACCGGCGGGCGGGGACCTCGAGGGCGAGCGCGCGGCGCACGACCCGGGCCCGCCGGTGACCGAAGCTCCGGTGACCGCGGCTCCCGACCGCGACGCGCTCGTCGCGGCGTGGGGCGACCAAGTCATCACCGGGCTTCGCCCGAAGGTGCGCGCGTACTTCCAGGCGGGCCACTTCGTCGGCACCGACGGGGAGGACGCGCTGTTCGCCCTGCCGAACGCGGTTCACGTCGCCCAGGCGGAGTCGATGAGAGACGAGGTCGTCGCCGCGCTCTCCCGGCACTTCGGGCGCCGGGTCGGGATGCGTCTCGTGGCCGAGGGAGACGTCGCCCCGGCGGCGAGCCCGGCGTCCGGGCGTCCGCCGGTGGCCGCGCGCACCGCGCGGCCACCGGCGCCCGCGCCCGGGCCCGGCCGGCCGAGCACGGCGCAGACGCCTGGACCGGCCGCACCGGCCGCTCGCACGGTCGCGGAGACGGCGGGTGGCGCGGCGGTCGACGCGGAGATCGCCCGCGAGATCGACGGCACGACGGAGCTCCCGGACCCGGCGGACCTCGCGGCCGCCGGCCCGGACACGGGGCTATCCTGGGCGGAAGGCCGCCTGCTCGAGGCGTTCCCGGGCGCCGAGGAGGTCTGACGCGGTGGCTGATCTCCCCGACGACGTCGAGCTCGGCGGGCTCCTCGCGCAGATGCAGCAGCTCCAGGCGAGCGTCGCGCGGGCCGAGGCCGAGGCGAGCGCCCGGCACGTCGTCGGCACGGCCGCAGGCGGCGCGGTCTCGGTGCGCGCGTCCGGCGAGCTCTCGTTCGACTCGGTCGAGATCGACCCGTCGGTCGTCGACCCGTCCGACGTCGCGCTCCTCGAGGACCTCGTGCTCGCCGCGGTGCGCGACGCGGCGGCGAAGCTCACCGCGATGCGGCGCGAAGCGATGGGTGGCGCCGTGCAAAGCGCGATCGAGGGCCTCTTCGCCGCCGGTGTGGAACCGCCGGAGGACCCGCCGGGGCCGGGCGAGCTGCCGGATTAGTCGCGGGAGCCTCTGCTGGCGCTGTTCGAAGGCCCCATCCAGGACCTCGTCGACGAGCTCGGCCGACTTCCGGGCATCGGCCCGAAGTCCGCCCAGCGGATCGCGTTTCACCTGCTCAAGGTCGCGTCGGAGGACGCGAACCGGCTCGCGCGCGCGATCGTCGAGGTGAAGGCGCGCACCGTGCTCTGCGAGGTGTGCTTCAACATCGGCATCGGCGCCCGCTGCGCGATCTGCAACGACGAGCGCCGCGACCAGAGCGTGCTCTGCGTCGTCGAGGACCCGCGCGACATCGTCGCGGTCGAGCGCACGAGGGAGTTCCGCGGCCGCTACCACGTGCTCGGCGGCGCGCTCAGCCCGATCGAGGGCGTCGGGCCGGAGCAGCTGCGGGTCCGCGAGCTGCTCGCCCGCCTCGACGCGGAGGAGGTCTCCGAGGTGATCTTGTGCACGAACCCGAACCTCGAGGGGGAGGCGACCGCGATGTACCTCGCCCGGCTGCTGCTGCCGCTCGGCGTGCGCACGACCCGGATCGCGAGCGGCCTGCCGGTCGGCGGGGACCTCGAGTACGCGGACGAGCTCACGCTCGGGCGGGCGCTCGAGGGGCGGCGGGACGTCGGCGCCTGAGCGCGGTGAACGCCGAGCGCGCGCGAGCGCCACGCCGCAGCGGACGGCCGCTCGCCGCCGCAGGTAGCCTCGGCGGGATGTCCCAGACCGAGGCACCGAAGGACACGATGGAGGCGCGCCTCGCCGGCCTGCTCGAGCGCAAGGCGGAGGCACACAGCCCCGCGACGCAGCGAGCGGTCGAGGCCCAGCGCGCGAAGGGCAAGCTCACCGCGCGCGAGCGCATCGACTACCTGCTCGACGACGACTCGTTCCAGGAGCTCGACGCGCTCGTCCGCCATCGCAGCCACGGGGTCGGCCTCGACCACAGCCGTCCGTACACCGACGGCGTCGTCGCCGGGTTCGGCACGATAGACGGCCGCCGCGTGTGCATCTACAGCCAGGACTTCACGGTCTTCGGCGGCTCGCTCGGCGAGGCGCACGCGGAGAAGATCCACAAGGTCCAAGACCTCGCGGTACAGACCGGCGTGCCGCTCGTCGGACTGAACGACGGCGGCGGGGCCCGAATCCAGGAGGGCGTCGCCGCGCTCCACGGCTTCGGGGGGATCTTCTTCCGCAACGCCCGGGCGTCGGGCGTCGTGCCACAGATCAGCGTCGTGCTCGGCCCGGCGGCCGGGGGCGCCGTCTACTCGCCGGCGCTCACGGACTTCGTCTTCATGGTCCAGCACACGAGCCACATGTTCATCACCGGCCCGGACGTCGTGCGCACGGTGACCGGCGAGGACGTGACCCCCGAGCAGCTCGGCGGTGCGATGACCCACGCGACGCGCTCGGGCGTCGCCGCGTTCGTCGCCGAGGACGAGCGCTCGTGCCTCGACGAGGTGCGCGAGCTGCTCTCGTTCCTCCCGTCGAACAACCTCGAGGAGCCGCCGCGCCGGGCGAGCGGCGACGACCCCGACCGCCTCATCGCCGAGCTCCGCGACCTCGTGCCCGCGCGTCCGAACCAGCCCTACGACATGAAGCGGCTCGTCCGGGCCGTCGTCGACGACGGCGACTACCTCGAGTACTTCCCCTTCTGGGCGATGAACGTGATCTGTGGCTTCGCCCACATCGCCGGCCGTGTCGTCGGGGTCGTCGGCAACCAGCCGCAGGTGCTCGCCGGGGTGCTCGACATCGACTCGTCGGAGAAGGCCGCCCGCTTCGTGCGCACGTGCGACGCGTTCAACGTGCCGATCGTCACCTTCGTCGACGTGCCGGGCTTCATGCCCGGCACGGACCAGGAGTACGGCGGCATCATCCGGCACGGCGCGAAGCTCCTCTACGCCTACTGCGAGGCGACCGTCCCGCGGATCCAGGTGATCGTGCGCAAGGCGTACGGCGGCGCCTACCTCGTGATGGACTCGAAGTCGATCGGAACGGACATGTCCTACGCGTGGCCCTCGGCCGAGCTCGCGGTCATGGGCCCGGAGAGCGCGGTCGAGATCGTCCACCGCCGCGAGCTCGCGGACGCACCGGACCCCGCGCGCCGGCGCTCCGAGCTCGTGGCGGACTACACGGACCGGTTCACGAACCCCTACGCGGCAGCGGAGCGCGGCTACGTAGACGACGTGATCGACCCGGCCGACACGCGTCGCGTCCTCGCGCGGAGCCTCGACATGCTCGCGTCGAAGCGCGAGGACCTCCCGAAGCGCAAGCACGGCAACGTCCCGCTGTGAGGGCGACGCCGGGACCGCGCCGGACGAGATGAGCGCACGGGTCGAGCCCGGGCCGCAGGACCCGTCCGCGGCCCTCGCGCCCGACGACGAGGCCCTCGCGGCGATCGTCGCCGCGCTCGAGGCGAGCCTCGTGCCCCCGGGCGACGCGCCCCCGGGGGCGCCCGGCTGGCGCACGTCCACACAGCACGCGTGGCGGTTCTCCGGCCGTTGGTGGTCGGGGCCCGCCGCGCTCCGCCGCGAGCGGCCGGGCCGCTGACCCGGGCGCGACGCGCGTTCGCACGCCCGGTCCGGACCGTCGCACAGGTGTTCGCTCGGTAGGAGCCGGGGCGTAGGATCGCTGCGTGACGACGGACCCGCTCGCGGCGTTCCACCCGGCCGTGGCCGAGTGGTTCCGCAGGCGGTTCCCGGCGGGCCCGACCCTCGCGCAGGCGAGCGGCTGGGAGTCGATCGCCGGAGGCTCGGACACGCTCGTCGCCGCGCCGACCGGATCGGGCAAGACGCTCGCCGCGTTCCTCGTCGCGATCGACCGGTGCGTGCGCGCCGGCGAGACCGGCGAGCGCGCTCGGCGGACCTCGGTCGTGTACGTCTCGCCGCTCAAGGCGCTGACGGTCGACGTGCGCGAGAACCTCGAGCGGCCGCTCGCCGAGATCGCCGAGATCGCCACCGTGCTCGGCTCCCGCACCCCCTCGATCCGGGTCGCCGTGCGCAACGGCGACACTCCGGCCGCCGCGCGCGCCGCGATGCTGCGGCACCCGCCGGACATCCTCGTCACGACACCGGAGTCGCTCTACCTTCTCGTGACCGCGCGCCGCGGGAGGGAGCTGCTCGGCGACGTCCGCACAGTGGTCGTCGACGAGATCCACGCGCTCGCTCGCGACAAGCGCGGCGCCCACCTCGCGCTCACGCTCGAGCGACTCGACCGGTGCGTCGCCGCCGCGGGCTCCGGGCGGCCGCGACCGACGCGCATCGGGCTGTCCGCCACGCAGCGACCGATCGCGACGATCGCGCGGCTCCTCGTCGGAGCGGGCGAGGGGCGCGACGAGCCCGACGGCGCGCCGCGGTGCCGGATCGTCGACGTCGGGCACCGGCGGCCGCTCGACGTCTCGGTCGCGCGCACCTCCGGCGAGCTCGGCGCAGTCACGACGACCGACCAGCTCGGTGACGTCGTCGAGGACCTCGCCCGGGCGATCGAGCGACACCGCACGACGCTCGTGTTCGTGAACACCCGGCGCATGGCCGAGCGCATCGCCCACATGCTCGGCGAGCACCTCGGCGAGGACGCGGTCTGCGCCCACCACGGGAGCCTCTCGAGCGCGCGCCGCGCCGACGTCGAGTCCCGGCTTCGCGCGGGGGACCTGCGCGGCGTCGTCGCGACGGCGTCGCTCGAACTCGGCATCGACGTCGGGCCGGTCGACCTCGTGTGCCAGATCGGCTCGCCGCGCAGCATCGCGACGTTCCTCCAGCGCGTCGGGCGCGCGGACCACCGCGTCGACGGCGTGCCGAAGGGACGGATCTACCCGCTCACGCGCGACGAGCTCGTCGAGTGCGTCGCGCTCCTCGCCGCGGTGCGCGACGGCTCGCTCGACGCGGTCGTCCCGCCGGTCGCACCGCTCGACATCCTCGCCCAGCAGCTCGTCGCGGAGTGTGCTGCGGCGGGCGACGACGGCATCTGCGAGGACGAGCTCCTCGGCCTCGTCCGCCGCGCCGCGCCGTACTCGGGCCTCGCCGACGAGACGTTCGCGGAGGTGCTCGACCTCGCGAGCGACGGCGTGACGACCGGACGCGGCCAGCGCGGCGCGTACCTGCACCGCGACCGCGTGAACCGCGTCGTGCGCGCGCGGCGCGGCGCGCGCCTCACGGCGTCCACCTCCGGCGGGGCGATCCCGGAGCTCGCCGACTACCGGGTCGTCCTCGAGCCCGACGAGGTCGTCGTCGGGTCCGTGAACGAGGACTGGGCCGTCGAGGCCATGGCAGGCGACGTCTTCCTCCTCGGGACCGCGTCGTGGAGGATCCGCCGCGTCGAGCAGGGGACGGTGCGCGTGGTCGACGCGCACGGCGCGGCGCCGACGCTGCCGTTCTGGCTCGGCGAGGCGCCGGCGAGGACCGACGAGCTCGCGGACCACGTCTCGGCCGTGCGATCGGTCGTCGACGCCGAGCTCGGCCATGGCGGGCGGGCGGGCGCCGCGCGCGCGATCGTCGAGCTCGCCGGCGTGGACGCCGGGTGCGCCGACGAGCTCGTCGCGTACCTCGCGACCGCGCGGATCGAGCTCGGCCGGCTGCCGACGAAGACGGACCTCGTGCTCGAGCGCTTCTTCGACGACGCGGGCGGGATGCAGCTCGTCGTGCACTCGCCGTTCGGTGCCCGGGTGAACCGCGGCCTCGGGCTCGCGCTGCGCAAGCGATTCTGCGTGAGCTTCGACTTCGAGCTCCAGGCCGCCGCGAGCGACGACGCGATCGTGATCTCCCTCGGGCCACAGCACTCGTTCCCGCTCGAGGACGTCACGCGCTTCCTCGCCCCCGGCACCGTGCGCGACGTGCTCGTCCAGGCCGTGCTTCCGACGCCCATCTTCGGGTCGCGCTGGCGGTGGAACCTGTCCCGCTCGCTCGTGTCCCCGCGTTACCGCGGATCGCGCCACCTGCCGCCCGCGATCCAGCGCATGGAGGCGGACGACCTCATGGCGGCGATCTTCCCCGCGCTCGCGGCGTGCCAGGAGAACGTCTCCGGGCCGATCGAGGTGCCGGACCACCCGATCGTGCGCCAGACGTTGCGCGACTGCTTCACCGAGGCCATCGACCTCGACGGGCTCGTGGGACTCGTCGCGGCGATCCGCTCGGGCGAGGTGCGCGCGCACTGTCTCGACACGGTCGAGCCCTCGGTGCTCGCGCACGAGATCTTGAACGGACGGCCGTACACGTTCCTCGACGACGCGCCGCTCGAGGAACGCCGCAGCAGGGCGGTGCCCTTGCGGCGTGGCATCCCGATCGAGGCGCGCGACCTCTCCACGCTCGACCCCGCCGCGGTCGAGGAGGTCCGCGACGAGGTCGCGGCCGCGCCGCGCAGCGCGGACGAGCTCCACGAGCTCCTCGTGTCGCTCGTGCTCACCTGGCCCGACCCGCGCTGGACCGAGACGTTCCGTGCGCTCGTGGCGGCTGGGCGCGCGATGGAGGTCGTCTCGCCGGCGCTCGCGCCGCCCGCGACGGGCGCCGGCGAGACGACCGGTGGAGCCGGGCCGCTCGGCCGGGCGGGAGGCCGCGCGTGGTGCGCGACCGAGCGGCGCCGCGAAGTCGAGCTGCTCGTGCCGGGCGCGACCTTCACGCCCGACCGCCCGCTTCCCGCGTCGCTCGGGTCGCCTCGCGTCCTCGCCGCTCCCGACGCCCTCGTGCTCGCGGTGCGCGGCCAGCTCGAGCGCAGCGGCCCGATCGGGATCGGCGCGCTCGGCGCGCTGGTCCCCGGGGCGGCGCCCGGCGAGTTGCGCACGGCGCTCGCGACCTGCGAGGCGGCCGGCGGCGTGCTCCGCATGGCGGAGGGCCTCTGGTGCGCGAAGCACCTCGTCGCGCGCATCCACGCGCGCTCGCGGCGTCGGGAGCGCGCGCAGCACGCGCCCGTCGGTGGACGCGACCTCATGCGCTTCCTCCTCGGCTGGCAGCACGTCCTGCCGGCGACGAGGCTCGCGGGCGTCGCCGGGCTCGCGGCCGTCGTCGCGCAGCTCCAAGGCGTCGAGGCGCCCGTCGCGTCCTGGGAGGAGTCCGTCCTCCCGGCGAGGGTCTCCGGCTACCAGGCCCATCTTCTCGACGAGCTGTGCGCGCACGGCGAGGTCGGGTGGGCGAGGCCCGGCGTGCGCGTTCCCGATCCGCCGGACGCGGCGCCCCGGCGCGCCGGCGCGACCCCGTCGCGGGCGACGCCCGTGACGATCGCCCGGCGCGAGGACCTCGCCTGGCTGCTCGTTGCGGCCCGCGGCGACTCGGTCCCGGTGCCGCCGGGGTGCGGTGCGGCCGCCGAGGTGCTGGAGGCGCTCGAGCGACGCGGGGCGCTGTTCTTCGCCGACCTGTGCGAGTCGACCGGACGGCTCCCCGTCGAGGTCGCGGAGGCGCTGTGGGACGGCGTCGCACGTGGGCTCGTGACCTCGGACGGCTTCCGGGCGGTGCGCGCGCTCCTCGCCGGCCGCTACCGATCGAGCGACTCGCACCCGGCGCGGGCA
>DAHUXW010000120.1 GCA_027306925.1 Acidimicrobiaceae bacterium
GGCGAGCTGCTCGCGGCGCTCTCCTGGCGTCCCGCCCGGATCGCGGGCCTCGACGCGCCGGCCGGCGGCGCCCCGGGGTGGGAGCGCCCGCACGGCGGGCACGGCGGGCCGGTCGTGCCGGGGGCGCTCGCGCACCTCTGCGTGTTCGACCTGTCCGCGCGGTGGACGGTCGACGCTGCGAACGGGGCGTCGCGCAGCGCGAACACGCCGTTTGCCGGAAGAGAGCTCGTCGGCCGCGTGCGCCACACCGTGGTCGCGGGCGAGACGGTCGTCGTCGACGGGTCGGCGCAGCGATGAGCGCCACGGCGGCCGGCACGCGGCCGGACGCGCTGCTCGTCCTCGCGGACGGCACGGTGTTCCGTGGCGAGGCGTTCGGCGCGCTCGCCGGGGACGCGCCGTCGGTCGCGACCGGCGAGCTCGTGTTCAACACCGCGCTGTCCGGCTACGAGGAGATCGTCACCGACCCCTCGTACGCGGGCCAGGTCGTCGCCTTCACCTACCCGCACATCGGCAACTACGGGGTGACGCCGGCGGACGAGGAGGCGCGCCGGCCGCACTGCCGCGCGATCGTCGTCCGGGACCTCGCGACGCGCCCGAGCAGCTGGCGAGCGACCGACGACCTCGAGTCGTTCCTCACGGGCCACGGGATCGGAGGCCTGACCGGCGTGGACACGCGTCGGCTGACCCGGCACGTGCGCGAGGCGGGTGCGATGAGCTGCGCGCTCGGGACCGCGCCGGAGCACGAGCTGCTCGCCGCAGCGCGCCGCGAGCCGGGGACCGTCGGGGCGGACCTCGTCGGCGAGGTCACGACCGAGCGCGCCTATGAGGTCGCCGGCGGGCCGTTGCGCGTCGTCGCGTACGACTACGGGATGAAGGCGACGATCCTGCGCAGGCTCGCCGCGTACTCGACGATCGAGGTCGTCCCCGCGACGACGCCCGCGGCGGACGTGCTCGCCCGCCGGCCCGACGGCGTGTTCCTGTCGAACGGGCCCGGTGACCCCGCGGCGCTCTCCCACCTCGTCGGCACGATCGGCGGACTGCTCGGGACCGTGCCGATCTTCGGGATCTGCCTCGGCCACCAGCTCCTCGCCGCGGCGCTCGGCGCGACCACCTACAAGCTCCCGTTCGGCCACCACGGCGCCAACCACCCGGTGCGGCGCGTCGCGACCGGTGCGGTCGAGATCACGAGCCAGAACCACGGCTACGCGGTCGCCGAGGGCTCGCTCGCCGGGGCGGACGTGACGCACGTGAACCTGAACGACGGGGTGATCGAAGGCATCGCGTGCCGGGAGGTCCCTGCGTTCTCGGTCCAGTACCACCCGGAGGCCGCGCCCGGGCCGCACGACGCCCGCTACCTGTTCGAGGAGTTCCGCCGCCTGATGGAGACCTGCCGATGACCGCGCCCCGCACCGCGCGAGGCACCGCGAAAGGCACCGCACGAGCGCTCCCCGGCCGCGTGCCGCGCGAACGCGCCGCCCGGGCGGTCGCGCGCTGATGCCACGTCGCGAGGACATCTCGACGATCCTCGTCGTCGGGTCGGGACCGATCGTGATCGGCCAGGCGTGCGAGTTCGACTACTCGGGCACCCAGGCGTGCCGGGTCCTTCGCGAGGAGGGCTATCGCGTCGTCCTCGCGAACTCGAACCCCGCGACGATCATGACGGACCCCGGGCTCGCCGATCGGACCTACGTCGAGCCGCTCTCGCCGGAGGTCCTCGCGGCGATCGTCGAGCGCGAGCGCCCGGACGCGCTGCTCGCGACGATGGGCGGCCAGACCGCGCTGAACCTCGCGATGGCGCTCCACGCGGGCGGGGTCCTCGAGCGCTTCGGGGTCGAGCTCATCGGCGCGAACGTCGACGCGATCGAGACGGCGGAGAACCGGGAGCGCTTCAAGATCGCGATGACCGGGATCGGCCTCGCGGTGCCGGACTCCGGCTTCGCCCACGACCTCGACGAGGCGCTCGAGGTCGGCGACCGGATCGGGTACCCGATCATGGTGCGGCCGTCGTTCATCCTCGGCGGCGCCGGCACGGGCATCGCGCCCGACCGGGAGGCGCTGCGCTCGCTCGCGAGCGCCGGCCTCGCCGCGAGCCCGATCACCGAGATCCTCGTCGAGCGCTCGATCGCGGGTTGGAAGGAGTACGAGCTCGAGGTAATGCGCGACCGTGCGGACAACTGCGTCGTCGTCTGCTCGATCGAGAACTTCGACCCGATGGGCGTCCACACGGGCGACTCGATCACGGTCGCGCCCGCCCAGACGCTCTCCGACGTCGAGTACCAGGAGATGCGCGACGCGGCGTTCCAGTGCATCCGGCGCGTCGGCGTCGAGACCGGCGGGTCGAACATCCAGTTCGCGGTCGACCCCGCGACCGGAGAGCGGCTCGTCATCGAGATGAACCCCCGCGTCTCGCGCTCCTCCGCGCTCGCGTCGAAGGCGACCGGCTTCCCGATCGCGAAGATCGCGGCGAGGCTCGCGGTCGGTTACACGCTTGACGAGATCACCAACGACATCACGAAGGCGACACCGGCGAGTTTCGAGCCGACGATCGACTACGTCGTCACGAAGGTCCCCCGCTGGGCCTTCGAGAAGCTCCCGGGCGCTCCCGACCGGCTCGGGACGCGCATGCAGTCCGTCGGCGAGGTCATGGCCATCGGCCGCACGTTCCCCGAGTCGTTCCAGAAGGCGCTGCGCGGTCTCGAGCACGGCAGGTTCGGGTTGAACTGCGATCCCGCGGAGCGCCTGCTCGACGGCGTCGGGTCGCCGGAGCTCATGGCGCGCGCCGCGGTCGCGACGCCGCAGCGACCGTTCGAGGTCGAGGCGCTGCTCCGCCGGGGCCACTCGGTCGAGGACGTCGCGTCCGCCACCGGCATCGACCCGTGGTTCCTCGACCGGATCGCCGAGATCGTCGAGGCGCGTGCGGCGCTCGAGGACATCGGCACCGGTCCCGACGCGCTGGCGTCGCTCACCCGGGCGCACTGGCGCCGGCTGAAGCGCCTCGGCTTCTCGGACGCGCAGGTCGCCTGGCGTCTCGGCGTCGAGGAGGACGCCGCCCGGGCGGCGCGCCTCGCGTGCGGCGTCGTGCCGACGTTCAAGACCGTCGACACGTGCGCGGCCGAGTTCGCCGCGGAGACCCCGTACTACTTCTCGACCTACGAGGACGAGGACGAGGTGCGCCCGGCCGCGCGCCCGCGCGTCGTCATCCTCGGATCGGGTCCGAACCGGATCGGCCAGGGGATCGAGTTCGACTACTGCTGCGTGCACGCGTCGATCGCGCTTCGCGACGCGGGCTTCGAGACCGTCATGGTGAACTGCAACCCCGAGACGGTCTCGACCGACTACGACACCTCCGACCGGCTCTACTTCGAGCCGATCACGGAGGAGGACGTGCTCGCGGTCATCGCCGCGGAGCAGCGCGCCGGAGCGGGGGGCGTCGTCGGCGTGGTCGTGTCGCTCGGGGGCCAGACCCCGTTGAAGCTCGCGGACCGCCTGCCCGCCGCGCTCGTGCTCGGCACGAGCCCCGCGTCGATCGACCTGGCAGAGGATCGCGAGCAGTGGTCCGCGCTGTGCGCCCGGCTCGAGATCCCCCAGCCAGCGGGCGGCGTCGCGCGCAGCCTCGCGGAGGCGCGGGCGGTCGTCGGCCGCATCGGCTATCCGGCGCTCGTGCGCCCGAGCTACGTGCTCGGGGGCCGCGCGATGGAGATCGTCTACGACGACGACGGGCTCGAGGGCGCGATGGCGGCGCTCGCGGGATCGGGCTCGCTCGGGCGAGAGGGCGGGCTGTCGGCCGAGCGACCCGTGCTCGTCGACCGCTTCCTCGAGGACGCGGTCGAGGTCGACGTCGACACCGTGCGCGACGCCACCGGCGAGGTGCTCGTCGGCGGGGTGATGGAGCACGTGGAGGAGGCCGGCGTGCACTCGGGGGACTCCGCCTGCGTCATCCCCCCGCCGACGCTCGACGACGCGACGGTCGCGGTGCTCGAGAGCTACACGCGCGACATCGCGGCCGCGCTCGAGGTGCGCGGTCCGATCAACGTCCAGTACGCGGTGAAGAACGGCCAGGTCTTCGTCATCGAGGCCAATCCGAGGGCCAGCCGCACCGTGCCGTTCGTCGCGAAGGCGACCGGTGTGCCGCTCGCGAAGATCGCGGCGCGCGTCATCGCCGGGGCGACGCTCTGCGAGCTGCGCGAGGAGGGCATGCTCCCCGCCGGCGGGGTGCCGCGCCCCCCGCACGTGAGCGTCAAGGAGGCCGTGCTGCCCTTCGACCGCTTCCCCGACGTGGACGCGCTGCTCGGCCCCGAGATGCGCTCGACGGGCGAGGTCATGGGCGTCGCGACGACGTTCGGCCTCGCGTTCGCGAAGAGCCAGATCGCGGCGGGGAGCCGGCTCCCGGACACCGGCGGCGTGTTCCTGTCGCTCGCGGACCGTGACAAGGACGCGGGCGTGCTCGCGGCCCGCGCGTTCGCCGAGCTCGGCTTCACGATCGCGGCGACCGAGGGCACCGCAGCCCACCTCGAGCGCGCGGGCGTGCTCGTCGAGACGGTCGTCGCGAAGCTCACCGCGTCGGGTCCGGACCTCGGGGCGACACCCGGCGGGGCGGCGGACGCGGTCGCGCTGATCGCCGGCGGGCGGATCCAGCTCGTCGTGAACACGCCCCGCGGCCGCGGGCCGCGTGCGGACGGCGCCCACATCCGGAGGGCCGCGTCCGCGCACGGCGTCGCGATGGTCACGACGGTCGCCGCGGCGCGCGCGGCGGCCGCGGGGATCGCGGACTGGCGACGGCTCGGGCTGAGCGTCATGAGCCTCCAGGAGCACCACGCTGCCGCCCGCGGCGACGGCGCCGGCGGGTGACCGGCCGGCGGGCGTGAACACCGCCCGCGACCTGCGCACGCGCGTCGGCTCGGTGGAGCTGAAGAACCCCGTGATGACCGCCGCGGGGACGTCCGGCCACGGCGCCGAGCTCGGTGCCTACTTCGATCTCGCGAGCCTCGGCGCGGTCGTCGTGAAGTCGCTCGCGGCGACCGCGTGGCCCGGAAATCGCGCGCCGCGCGTCGTCCCGGTGGCGGCGGGGATGCTGAACAGCGTCGGCCTCCAGGGACCGGGCGTCGCGGCGTGGCTCGAGCGCGACCTGCCGGAGCTCGAGGCGGCGGGCGCGACGGTCGTCGCGAGCATCTGGGGCCGCACGGTCGAGGAGTTCGGCCGCGCCGCGGAGGCGCTCGCCGGGGCGCCCGAGTGCGTCGTGGCCGTCGAGGTGAACGTGTCCTGTCCGAACCTCGAGGACCGCAGCACGATGTTCGCCCACTCCGCGGCCGCGACGGCGGCAGCTGTCCGCGCGTGCGAGCCCTGCGGCCGGCCGCGCTGGGCGAAGCTCTCGCCGAACGTCCCGGAGATCGCCGAGATCGCGTCGGCCGCGCTCGGCGCGGGGGCCGAGGCCCTCACGCTCGTGAACACCGTGCTCGGGCTGTCGATCGACGTCGAGCGTCGCGCGCCGGTCCTCGGCGCGGTGCGCGGCGGCCTCTCGGGGCGCGCGATCCACCCGGTCGCGGTGCGCGCGGTCTACGACGTGCGCGCCGCGCTCCCCGGCGCGGCGATCGTCGGCGTGGGCGGCGTCTGCGACGCGCCGAGCGCGGTGGAGCTCCTGCTCGCGGGCGCGAGCGCGGTCCAGGTCGGCACCGCGAGCTTCGCGGACCCGAGGGCCGCGGCGCGGGTCCTCGACGACCTCCGGAACTGGTGCGAGGAGCGCGACGTGCGGGCGGTCGCGGAGCTCGTGTCCGGGGCGCACCGCGAGAACCGTCGCGAGGAGGGTCGCGGTGACGGGCGCTGACCTCGGCGCCGCGCCCGTCGGCGACCGCGCGCGCTCGCACCTCGCGCTCGCGCTCGACCTCGACGACCTCGGTGACGCGCGGTCGCTCGCCCGGAGGCTCGCGCCGTGGTTTGCGGTCGCGAAGGTCGGGCTCGAGCTATTCGCTGCGGCGGGCACCGAGGCGGTCCGGGCGCTGGCCGAGGACGGGTTCGAGGTCTTCCTCGACCTGAAGCTCCACGACATCCCCGAGACCGTCGGGCGCGCTGCGCGGGTGCTCGGGCGCTGCGGCGCGCGCTACGTCACGTTCCACACGAGCGGCGGCGAGGCGATGCTCGCCGCTGGTGTCGCCGGCCTGGCGGCCGGAGCCGCCGAGGTCGGCCGCGCGGCACCCGCCGCGCTCGGGGTCACGGTGCTCACGAGCACGCGCGACGCGCCCGCCCAGCTGCTCGCGGAGCGCGCGGCGCTCGCGCGCGCGTCCGGTTGCGCCGGGATCGTCTGCGCGGCGGCCGACCTCCCGGTCGTGCGCGCGGCCGCGCCCGCCCTGCTCAGGGTCGTGCCCGGCACGCGCCCGCGCGGCGCTCCGGTGCACGACCAGGCGCGGGTCGCAACGCCCGAGGAGGCGGTCGCGGCGGGCGCCGACCTGCTCGTCGTCGGCCGCTCGGTGACCCGTGCCGACGACCCCGAACGGGCCGCGGCCTGCCTCGCAGCGACGATTCGCGACCACGTCACGTGAGGATCACGGGCCCCTGATGCACGGTTGCGTGACGTAGTGATGTCGGACGGGTATCGTTGCGCCAGGCGCGTATATGTACTTTAGATGACGATCGGACGACGACAGCCGTAATCCGACGAGCGGATCCTCATGGCGCCATGGGGTCCACCGCGGGCCCCAGCGGACGTTCTTGGTTCGAGGGGACGCGGACGAGGCAAGGAGGAAGACATGGCACGGTTCCGCAGACGGCACGCCCTGTTCTACGCGGGCGCGTCGATCGTGGCCGCAGGGTCGATGATCGGCGGGCTCGCCGGGACGACCGCGGGGGCGTCGAAGCCCGTGGCGCACGCGAGCTCGAGCAAGTCCGTGAGCGTCGCGCTCGACGAGCAGATCGCCGGGTTCAACGTTCTCACCTCGGCGGACAACAACTTCGACCTCGCCCAGATCATCAACAACGTCTGGCCCGAGACCTTCCTCACGACGAACAAGCTAAATCTCGTGATGAACAACCAGCTGCTCGACAGCGCGACCCAGACGAGCACGTCGCCGCAGACGATCGTCTACAAGATCAACCCGAAGGCGACGTGGTCCGACGGCGTGCCGATCACGGCCGCGGACTTCATCTACAACTGGCACGCGCAGAGCGGCCTCAAGAAGTACACGGACAAGGGCGGCAAGCCGTACGACGTGGCGTCGAGCGCCGGGTACAACCAGATCAGCTCGATCACCGGAAGCAACGGCGGCAAGACCGTGACGGTGAAGTTCTCCACGCCGTTCGCCGACTGGAAGAGCCTGTTCGGACCGATGGTCCCCGCGCACATCGCGGAGAAGGTCGGTTGGAACACCGGGTTCAACAGCTACAAGAACGCGATCTCCGGCAGCTGGTACACGATCGCGAGCTACAAGACCAACCAGTTCCTCGTGCTCAAGGCCAATCCGAAGTACTGGGGGAAGGCACCGGGCCTCAAGACCGTCACGTTCACGTGGGTGAGCACGGACGACTCGGAGCCGACCGGCCTCCAGAACGGTGAGCTCCAGGTCATCAACCCGGCGTCGGTGAGCCAGTCGCTCGTCGCCCAGGCCAACAAGATCCCCGGCACGGTCCACCAGGTCGTCCCGGGCCTCGAGTTCGAGCACTTCGACTTCAACGAGGCAAATCCGTACCTCGCCCACCTCGACGTGCGCCAGGCGATCGCCTACGGGACGAACCGCAAGCAGATCATCGCCGACACGGTCGGCGCGATCGCACCGAAGACCGTCCCGCTCGGCAACCGGATGCTCATGCCGAACCAGCCCGGCTACGTGAACAACGGCGCCGCGTACGACAACGTGAACGTCGCGAAGGCGAAGTCGCTGCTGTCGAGCTCCGGGTTCAAGATGGGATCGGACGGCTACTTCCACCCGACGTTCGGGCCCGAAGCCGGCCAGGACTTCACGCTCAACATCGAGACGACGTCCGGCAACCCGGTCCGGGCCGAGACCGTCCAGCTCTTCCAGGCCCAGATGCAGCAGGTCGGGATCAAGATCATCCCCGTGTTCAAGGACGCGGCGACGTTCTTCGGGACCGACCTTCCCTCCGGGCAGTTCGACATCGGCGAGTTCGCGTGGGTGTCGACGCCGTTCCTCTCGGGGAACCAGAGCATCTACTGCAGCTACACCCTCGGCTCGCAGTGCGGTTCGAACTGGAACCACTTCGCGAACGCGAGCGTGACCGAGCTCATGCAGGCGGGCTCCACCGCGACGCACCCGGCGGCGGAGATCGCGGACTACAACAAGGCGGACGCGCTCCTCTGGAAGAACATGGTGACG
>DAHUXW010000127.1 GCA_027306925.1 Acidimicrobiaceae bacterium
GGACCGTCGGGCACGACGTCGAGCAGGTAGAGGCCCGGCCCCACGGGCAGCTCCCCCGGCTCGATCACCCCGGCGATCGTCGAGCTACCGCTCTTCGCGTACGCGCCGATCGACTTCTCCTCGATCGTCGTGAGGCCGCCCGCGAGGTTCCCGGGCGCGATGCTCGCGTGTCCGAGCTGCTCGTAGTACGCAGCGGCTTTCTGCACGCGCGCCACGAGCTCATCGCCGAGCTCGGGGTCGGCCGCCCGTGCGCGCAGGTGCTCCTCGCAGCCGATCAGCTCGCCCGTCTCCTCGAAGATGCAGCTCGCTCCCTGCGCCACGAGCCGGTCGAACGCGCGGCCGACCGCCGGGTTGGCCGTCAGCAGGCTCGTGCTGTCCGATCCGCCACAGATCGTGCCGACCACGAGGTCGCCGACGGCCATGGGAACCCGCTCGACGCCCGCCGTCGCGGCGAGCCCCTCGGCGACGAGGGCGCGTCCGCGCGCGATCGTCGCGGACGTCCCCCCGTCCTCCTGGATCACGAGGCGGTCGACCCACCGGCCGCTCTCGCGCACCGCGTCGACGAGCGCGCGGGCGTCGAAGCTCTCGCAGCCGAGCGACACGACGAGCGCGCCGCCGACGTTCGGATGGGTGCACAGCGCGGAGAGGACGCGCTG
This sequence comes from Acidimicrobiaceae bacterium, assembly GCA_027306925.1. Lineage (GTDB taxonomy): Bacteria > Actinomycetota > Acidimicrobiia > Acidimicrobiales > Bog-793 > JAJZBW01. The sequence continues at coordinate 657 of DAHUXW010000127.1, forward strand.
CGCGTACTCGTTCGGGTAGCAGCCGGGGAAGCCGACGACCTGGACGCCGCCCTGGCCCGTCGAGTCGAACGCGTCGGCGATGCGACGCGTGACGTGGTGCGCGCACTCGACCGTGTAGACGACGAGGATGTGGTTCCGGATCCCCTTGCGCCCGTCCGCCCTCAGGTAGCCGCTGAGCTCGGGCAGCCGCGCCGCGCGGGTCGTGTCCGACCGGGGGGCGGCGTGCGCGCCGGGCCCCGGCGCGTGCACCGAAGCGGGTGCCGACGGGCGTGCGGGCGCACGACCCGAAGGCTCGGGGACAGTCGCCGTCGTGCCCACCGACTGGCCGCCGACGAGATGCGCAGGCATGTAGTCGCTGCGCAGGTTGTGCAAGTGGAGGTGCTCGCCGGTCGCGACGGCCACGGTGGTCCGCCCGACGACGGCCCCGCTCTTGCGCACCCGGTCGCCGGGGGCAAGGTTCCGCACGGCGATCTTGTGGCCGACGCCGAGGTCGATCCCGACGACGACCTGCTCGCCAGCGATCTGCACCATCGTGCCTGCGGGGATCGGGACCCGCGCGACCGCGCAGTCGTCCTCGGGGTCGAGCAGCAGCAGTCGCCCGTCGATCGGATCACTCGTCGTGGTCGTCATCGTTCAGAACTTCCCGTGCTCGAGGTAGGCCTGCTCCGGATCGGTTCCGGACAGGATCGCGGTGCGGACCCTGTTCTCGACCTGGGCCGTGGCCTCGGCGGCCGCGACGATCTCGGCCGCGCGCTCGCCCGGCAGCACGACGATGCCGTCGCGGTCCGCGAGCAGGTAGTCGCCGGTCGCGATCCGCACCCCGGCGACGACGACACTCCCGCCGAGCTCGTCGGGCAGCCACCGCCCGACGATGTCGGACGGGGTCGCGAAGCGGCAGTAGACGGGGAACCCGAGCGTGCGGATGAACTCGGTGTCGCGGCAGCCGCCGTCGACGACGTAGCCGCGCACCCCCCGGAACTTCATCGCCTCGGACGACAGCTCGCCCATGAGCGCGATCTCCTGGTTCTCCGGCTGGCAGACCACGACCGAACCGGCCGGCGCGGCCGACAGCATGCGTGTCCAGCCGAGCAGCGTCTCGTGCGGGTCGGCACCCTCGACCATCCGGCCGTGCACGGTCCACACCGGGCCCGCGAGCCGGCGCCCGGGGTCGAGCGCGTGGATCCCCGGAGCGAGCACACCGGGTGCGCAGCCGATCGCGCGCATCACGTCGAAGACGATGCCCGTGTACAGCCGGCCGAGCCGCTCCGCGAGGTCCGCGGGCGCCGTCACCGCGGGCGCATCGCCGGCGCTCACCTCGCGCCGCCGGGCGCCGCCGGGCGCCGCGACGTCGGCCTGCTTCTCGACGACGTAGAGGTGGACGAGGGCGAGCACGACCTCGCCCGCCTGGTTGGCCACCGTGAGCCGCTCGTCGACCCGCCCGAGCCGTTCCGGCGACTTCGGGTGGTCGCTCTTCGCAGCGATCTCCGTGGTGACGGTGATCGTGTCGCCGATGAACACCGGGCGCACGAACCGGATCCGGTCGTACCCGTAGCTCATCGCCCGGGGGTTGATCGCCCCCGCGGTCATGCCGACCGCGACCGACAGCACGAGCGTCCCGTGCGCGATCCGCCGGCCGAACGGCTGCGTCGAGCACCACTCGCGGTCCATGTGGTGCGGGTAGAAGTCGCCCGTCTGGCCGGCGTGGAGCACGATGTCCGCCTCGGTGATCGTGCGCCCGGTCGTCGTGCGCGTCGCACCGATCTCGTACTGCTCGAAGAACTGCTCCACGACCTCGCTCATCATGCGCTCCCCGTCGCGACGTGATCGCCGAGCAGGCGGCCGCGTGCATCGTCTAGCCGGTCCAGGCATTCGTCGTCGGTGCACGCCCGGAGCAGCGCGTCGTGCACGACGTCACCGACGACCTCTTGGAGCTCGAGCCACCCGGGGTGGCGCGGGCGGACCGACGCCGAGTCGAGCGTCCGCCGCGTCCCGGAGAAGAAGTCCGCGCAGTCGGCGTTCACCACGGGGTCCTGCCACGCGACCGCGTTCGCGGGCTGCCCCCCCTCGCGGTAGTAGTCGCCGCGCTGCACGTCCGCGCTCGCGAGCCAGAACGCGACATCGACCGCCGCCTCGAGATCGCGCGAGCGCGCCGAGACCGCGATGCCCGCACCGCCGAGGCACGAGCCCGCGACGCCCCGTGGCCCCGCCGGAATGTCGCGGTACGCGAGGCGGTGCGCCCGGAAGCCCGCCCTGCTGTAGTTCACGTATCCGAAGGCGAGCGGCGCGTAGGAGAGCCGGTCGTCGCCCGCGAGGCGCTCGGCGGCGTCGATCGGGTTCATCTCGAGGCACGCGGGGTCGACGCGGTCCGCGAGCCCGTGCATGAGGTCGAGCACCGCGAGGCCGAGCTCTCGCGCGACGAAGCGGTCCGGGCGAGAGCACACGGGCTCGCCGTGCTGGGCGGCGATCGTGAGGAAGCTCGACATCGCGTCGACCGGTTTGGCCGGCCAGAGCACGCGCCCCTCGGCGGCGAGCTCGAGCACGGCGCCCCACTCGGACGGGGGCGCCGCGCGGAGGTCGGGGCGGTGGACGGACACCTGGGCGGCCGCGTCGACGGGCAGCGCCCAGACGCACCCCTCGTGCCGGTAGCTCGCGAAGCTCTCGCCGACGCTCTCCGACGCGAGCCGCGCGAGCTCGTCGGCGCGCCCGGAGCCGTCGAGCGGGGCGAGCAGGCCCCGGTCCGCCACGAGCGGGATGTGCGGGTGGTCGATCACGAGCAGGTCGTAGGTCTCGGCAAGCTCCTCCAGCGGATGATCCGCGAACGCCTGGAGCGAGCGGGCCGACCACTCGACCGGAGTCGTGCCCGACGACCCCGACCGCTTCGCGAGCGCGAGGAGCGGCGCCTTCCCCCGCGGGTGGTCCCACGTCATCCCGCGCAGCGCGCTCATCGTGCCGCCGCATCCGCCGCGGCACGCGGGTCAGGATCGGCGAACTCGCGTCTCAGCGCGTCGCTGTGCTCGCCGACGTGCGGTGCCCCGGCCGAACCGACGAGGCGCTGCCCGTCGACGCGCAGCGGGCTCCGGGTCGTCGTGAGCGCGACCTCGCCGGTACCGTCGCCATCTGGACGCGTCACCTCCTGCAGCATGTCGATCGCGGCGAATCCGTCGGACGCCGCGAGCTCGGGGAGCGTGAGAACGGGCGCGCACCACACGTCCGCCGGCTCGAGAATGTCGAGCCAGTACCGGGTCGGCTCGCTCGCGAGGCGCTCGCCGAGCAGGGTCGCGATGTGCTCGCGGTCGGTCGTCCAGCTGTCGGGGTCGGCGTAGGCCTCGAGCTCGGGCATCTCCAGCAGCGCGCCGATCTTCGGCACCGGGTACATCGCGAGCGCGAGGTAACCGTCCGCCGTCGGGTACACGCCGTACGGCGCGGAGAGGTACGCGTTTGCCCCGTGGACGCCGCTGCGCCGCAGCCCGAACGCGGGCTCGTTGAAGTACGCGGTGAGCAGCTCGAACTGGAAGTCGAGCACGCCCTCGAGCAGGCTCGTCTCGACGAGCCCTCCCTCCCCGGTCCGCTCGCGCCGCACGAGCAGGGCTGCGACGCCGAGCGCGAGCTGGCACGACGCGAGGTGATCCGCGATCGAGAGCCCGACGGGCACCGGCGGCGACCTCCGATCGCCGCTCAGCCACGGGAGCCCGGAGCGTGCCTGCGCGAGCAGGTCCTGGCCCGGCTTGTCCGCCCACGGTCCGCCCGCGCCGTACCCGCTGATGCTGCCGTAGACGACGCCGGGGTTGATCGCCCGGACCGACTCGTAGTCGAGCCCGAGACGGCGCATGACGCCGGGGCGGAAGTTCTCGACGAGCACGTCCGCCGAGCGCACCATTCGGCGCACGAGCTCGAGGTCGTCGGAGCTCTTCAGGTCCGCGGCGAGACTCTCCTTGCCGCGGTTCATCGCGTGGAAGGTGAGCGAGTCCCCGTCCCGGCGCAGGTCCGCGAAGGCGAGGGTCCGGCCGAGCTCGCCGATGCCCGGCCGCTCGACCTTGATCACCCGCGCGCCGAGGTCCGACAGGCGAAGCGCGGCCACCGGGCCGGCGAGGAACTGGCTGAAGTCGAGCACCGTGATGCCCTCGAGCGGCCGTCGTCGCCCACGGGCCGGCGCGCGCACGTCGTCGGACGTCGTCATCAGCCCTTCACCGCCCCGAGCATCGCCCCACGGGTCAGGTACCGCTGGGCACCGACGAAGACCACCAGGACGGGGAGCATCTGGAGCACGGCGGCGAACGACAGCTCGGGCATGTAGAGCTGAACGTTCAGACCGGCGGCCGCGCTCGGGTTGAACAGCTGGCTCGAGGTGATGAGCTCCTGGAGGCCCACCGACACCGTCTGCACCGCGGACGAGGGCAGCATGACGAGCGGCAGGAAGTAGTTCGTCCAGTCGGCGACGAAGGCGAAGAAGAAGACGAGCGCGACGGCCTGCTTCGCGAGAGGGACGGCCAGCCGCAGGAAGATCCCGATCTCCGACACACCGTCGATGCGAGCGGACTCGAGAAGCTCGAACGGCAGCGTGGTCTTGTAGTGGACGAACGCGAGATACGTGCCGAACGGGAAGAAGCCGAAGATCACGGCCACCGGGAGCAGCCGGTCGATCTGGTGGACTGCGGAGACCTCGAGGAACAACGGGATCACGAGCACGGTGTTCGGCATGACCATCGTGAGGATCGTGAGAAACAGTAGGACGCGCCTCCCCCGGAAGTGCAGCATCGCGAGCGCGTAGCCGGCCGGGAGCGCGACGAGGACAGCGATGGCTGCGCCGGCGAACGCGACGACGGCGGAGTTCTCGAGCCAGTGGAAGTAGATGCCGCTGCTGAAGCCCGCGAGCTGGCGCCAGTCGAAGCGGAGACGGGCGAGCGAAAGCGGACCGAAGGCTCCCTCGTGCAGGAGGCTCTGCTCCGAGCGCATAGACGCGAGCACGAAGGTCACCATCACGAACAGGTAGACGAGCGCGACGATCGTGAGGAAGGTCATCGGCGTCATCCGCCGGAGCCGGACGTAGAGCGGGGTCCTCGCGGGCGCGCCGGTCGAGCGCGCGTGCGCCGGGCGCTCGATCCTCTGGGAAGCGATGCCCATGTCCTAGTCCCGATTCGAGAACAGGCCCGTGCGTGTCGTGATGACGACACCGATCACAAGGCTGATGGCGAGCAGGATGACCGAGAGGGCCGCGGCGGCCGGAACGTCGAAGATCTGGAACGCGAAGGTGAAGCTCAGCTGATTGGGCGTCCATTGCGGTGATATCTGTCCCTCGGTCGCGAGGCCGAGCACCTGCGGCTCGAGAAACAGCTGCGAGGCGTACGCGACGTTGAGGAGGATGAAGTACGCGATCCACGGGCGCACGAGCGGAAGCTTTATCCACCTGGTGACCTGCCAGTTGCTGGCGCCGTCGATCTTCGCCGCCTCGCCGAGCTCCTCGGGGATGCCGTTCAGGCCCCCGTAGATGACGAGGATCCACGTCCCGGCGCCCTGGAAGAAGAGCATGAGGGCGATGATCACCGGAAGGTGGGACGGCTCCACCGTCTGGTTGAGCGTGGTGTAGCCGAGCCAGGAGAGGATCGGCCGCACCGGCGAGTTGACGGGGTCGAGCAGGAACAGCCAGAGCACGAAGTTGCCCATGCCCGCGAGCGCGCCCGGCAGGTAGTAGATGAAGCGGTAGACGCCGACGAGGCGCGAGCGCTGACCGTGGAGCAGCAGCGCGAGCCCCATCACACCGACGACCATCAACGGCAGCCAGACCGCGAGCACGAGCCCGATGTGGCCGAACGAGCTCGCGAACTGGAACTCGGTCACGGCGTCGTGGTAGGCGCTTATCCCGCCGAAGCCGGAGCCGCTGCGCGTGAGGAAGCTCTGGTAGATCGCGTAGCCCGTGGGGACGATGCCGACGAGGAGCAGGAGGATCAGGTAGGGCACGAGGAGCGTAAGCCCTCCGCGGCCCTGGCGGCTGCTCGCGACCACGCGCGACCCGCGCCTGCGGCTCGTGCCTGCCACCTCGGTTGCGGGGATTGCTGCCAATCGGGTCACCATGCCTGTTCGCACGTTACGACCAACACGTGTCGCGAATCTTCTCCGTTACACGAACGGCTGCCACCCGTCGGACCGAAGCACGGCGGGTGGCAGCCTGTCCGGGGGGTTGCTGGCTGCCGCGCGGACGCGGCAGCCGGCGCGCCGGCGTCCGCTACGACTTCACGGTGTAGCCGTTGAGCTTCGCGTTGTTGACGAGCTGGGTCTGGTACGCCGACCACGCGTCGGAGATCGGCTTACCCTGGGCCAGGATCGGCGTCACCGTGTCTGTCCAGATCGCGCCCTCGTCGTAGAGCAGGTAGTCGTGTTGAGGCCGGATCAGCGACGCCGCCTTCAAGAAGGCCGGGCCGATCTGCTGCGGGTCGGCGAAGTAGCCGCTCTTGACGACGTTCTTCTGGAGCCACGCCGCGTCGTCCGGCTGGTACGCCGGAAGTCCGGTCGTGAGCGCGACCTGCCACGCGGGCGACGATGCCATGAACTCCATGAACTTCACCGTGTCCGCCTGACGCTGCCCGCTGATGTGGCTCGACATCGACCACAGGCCACCGCCCTCGTCACCGGTTCCCGGAGGCGATCCCGGCCACTCGAGCGGGTTCGTCGCGGTGATCTGACCCGCAGGGACCTTGAACGTGTCCTGGAACAGGTAGATGCCGTACCACGCTGCGCCCGGGGTCATGACGAGCTTCGCACCGACCTTCGCGGCGGCTGTGTCGAAGATCCCGACCGGTGATGCCACGCCCGCCTTCGTGAGCGCGTCGAGCATCTTCTCTACTCGCGTGCACGTCGGGTCGTTCAGGTTGATCTTCACGGTGGTGCCCGAGATGAGATCGTTCGTCGGGCATCCGCTGCTCCACAGGTAGCGCTCGACCGCGTAGTTGTCGCCGAGCATCGCCACGTAGTAGCCGGGGTGCTGCTTCGCGATCTTCAGCCCGAGCGCCTCGTACTGCGGCCACGTACTCGGAGCCGTGTAGCCCCACTTCTTGAAGAGCTTCGCGTTGTACCACAACACGTCAGGAGCGACGTCGTTGCGAAGGCAGTACAGGCCGCCGTTGATGAGGCACGGCGCCGCGACCGACTTCGGGTAGCCGGCCTGCACGCTCTTCGAGACCAGGCTCTTCATGTTCGCCGCATAGTGGATCTGCGGACCCGCAGCCCACGCGATCGCCGAGTTGCCCGGCCAGAAGATCGCGTCCGGCCAACCGCTGCCCGACTTGTTGAACAGCTCGAACTTCGCCTCGAGCCCCGCGTTGCTCGCACTCGAGCTCAGCGTCGTGATGCTCACCGGGATGTTCGGGTACGCCTTCTCGAAGGCCTTCACGGCCGGGATGCGCGGCGGGTCGACCCACAGGACCAACGGGTTCGACTTCGACACGCTGTCCCGCGCGCTCACGTGCGACGACGCGTGCGCCGTCGTGGCGAGCGCGGGTGCGCCCAACGCGAGCGCGCCCGACACGGCGACGACTCCCGCGGTCGCGAGCCCGAGCCTGCGACGCCCGCGCTGCGGACTGGTAACGGTCATACAACCCCCCTCTGTCTCGAATGACTCGATGCGAACCGCGCGCACCACGCGCCGCGATCGGCGATGGAACGATACGCGCGTCCGGCGGCGAAGGCAAGTGCGCAAACGTTATTCCAGAGCAATATCGGCGGGAGCAGCTGGCGACTCGCACTCGCCGGTGCGGATCGACCGGTAGATCGCCTCTACGAGGGCGAGCGTGCCGACGTTGTCGGACGCGGCCGTGCGGGGAGGAGGCCCGCCGGCCGCGGCCTCGAGCAGCGAGGCCATCGGACCGAGGAAGGCGTCAGGGAGCCAGCGGGTCGTGACGGGATAGGGCACCCAGCCGTCGGTCCGGACGACCTCGCTCGTCACCTCGAGCGTGTCGGGGCGACCGCGCGGGTAGTCGTAGAGGAGGCCGAGCGTGCCTCGCACGGACCCGCTGGTCCCGTCGATGCGGAAGGTTGCCCGCTGGTCGCCCCACCGGTTCTCGTGGTGAGCGGCGACGAGCGCGCGGGCGCCGGCGGGGAACTCGTAGACGGTCGTCGTGCGCGTCTCGCCGCGCGGCGCCTGGCCCGGGGTGCGTCCCGCGGACGCGAAGATCCGCGCCGGCTCGCCGAGGAACCAGCGCACGACGTCGTGGTAGTGGATCGAGTGGTTCCAGACCTCGAGCTCGTCGAGCTCGAGCATCCACGGCCACGAGGTCCACTCGGTCCAGATGTCCACGGAGATCGTGAACGAGGTGATCTCGCCGAGCCATCCGAGCCGAGCCATCTCGTGCGCGGCGGCCATGCCCTCGTCGAAGCGGAGCTGCTGGTTCACCGCGAGCACCCGACCGCGAGCCTCGGCGAGCCGGGCGAGCCGGGCGGCGACCGCCGCGCTCGGGGCGAAGGGCTTCTGGCCGAGCACGTGACGGCCGGACTCGAGCGCGCGCCGCACGATCTCGGGCTGCGCCGCTGCGGGTACCGCGATGTCGACGACGTCGACCCGCGCGTCGGCGAGGAGCTCGTCGAGGTCGCGGTAGACGCGCTCGACGCCGTGCCGCTCGGCGACGTCGCGGGCGCGCGAACCGTCCGGGTCCGTGAGGCCGACGACCTCGAGCCCGCCGGCGCGGTACGCGGGCAGGTGCGCGAGGTCGGCGATCGCACCGGCGCCGACGAGCGCGATCGGGCGCCGGTGCGCCACTGGGACCTCGATCGTGCACGCCCGGGCGATGGGCTCGAATTGCTCGATCACGGCCGGGACCCGAGCCGGTAGCAGCGCGTCGCGGTGCCGCCGCGCAGCGCGTCGCGCTCGTGCGGCCGGAGCTCGGAGATCAGCTCGAAGAGCGCGCCGACGACGGTCTCGTAGCCCCCCGCGACCTCGCAGATCGGCCAGTCGCTGCCGAACATGAGCCGGTCCGGCCCGAACAGATCGAGCGCGCGGTCGAACGCAGCGCGCAAGTCGTCCACGGTCCACGGCTCGCGGTCGCCGCTCGCCGGGTAGAGGCCGGAGAGCTTCGCGAACACGTTCGGCGACCCTGCGGCCGCCGCGATCAGCGCCAGCCACGGCTCGAGGGTGGCGGCGCCGATCGGCGGCTTCGCGAGGTGGTCGATGACGATCCGGAGCTCCGGATGGCGCTCGCACAGCGTCGAGGCGTGCGCGAGGTGTCGCGGAAGCACTGCGACGAGGTCGAAGGGAAGGCCGGCTTCCGCGAGCAGGTCGAGGCCTTCGGCGACCGAGGGCTGAAGGACCCAGTCCGGGTCGGGCTGGTTGTGGATGAGCGTCCGCACCCCGGCGAGCTTGCCGGTCGCGCCGAAGCGGGCGAGCAGCTCGCCGGTGCGATCCGGGTCGTCGAGCGGCACCCAGGCGACGACCCCGGCGATCTCGCGGTGCTCGGTCGCGATCTCGAACATCGCCTCGTCGTCCGCGAGGTCGTCGGCCGACTGGACGAGCACGGTCGCGTCGACGCCGTTCGCCACGAGGTGCGGCGCGAGGTCCTCGAAGCCGTAACGGCGGTCGAGCTCCGGGTAGTACGGGGCGAGCCACGGGTACTCGACCCGCTCCGGATCCCAGAAGTGCTGGTGCGCGTCGACGACCGTCACGACCCCTCCCCTCGCTCGCGGCCCGGCGACGCGGAGCCCCCCGTCGCGCGGCGATCCTCGCGCAGCTGCTCCGGCGACGCAAACGATTTACCATGGCGAGCGGCTGCCGCCACGCGCTATGCAGGGCGGAGCCGTCGGCCGGGTCGAACGCGCCGGGCGGGACACCCGGCGCGGCGCCGGACGGCGAAAGGGGCAGACATGGAGCACGCGCTGCGGGGCGCGCCGGTGCGGCGCGTCGCGTCGGTCATCGGCCTCGCGGAGGAGCACGCGGAGGAGTACCTGCGCCACCACCGCGCGGTGTGGCCGGAGGTCCTGGACGCGCTCTCGCGCGCCCAAGTGACCAACTACTCGATCTTCCGCCACGGCGACCTGCTCTTCAGCTACTTCGAGTACCGGGGCACGGACTACGAGGCGGACATGGCCCGCATCGCCGCGGACGAGGCGACGCAGCGCTGGTGGTCGATCATGATGCCGATGCAGCGGACGCTGCGCGCGGGCCCCGAGGAACCGTGGTGGACGGAGCTCGAGGAGGTGTTCCACCTCGAATGACGAGTCCGCGCCCGCGACGGGCAGGAGCGGACTCGACGCGCGGCGGGTCGCCGACGGCCGATCGGTCGACGGGCGCTGCACCGTAGTATGCCCGCCGTGACCCGTCTTCGCGACGCCGCCGAGCGGGCCGGCGTCTCGGTGTCCGTCGTGTCGCGCGTGCTCAGCGAGGACCCCTCGCTACGCGTCCGGGAGGACACACGCGCGCGCGTCCTCCTCGCGGTGGGCGAGCTCGGATACACCCACAACCACGCGGGGCGGGCGCTGCGCCTGCGCTGGTCCGGCGCGATCGCGCTCCTCGTGCCCGACATGAACAATGCGATCTTCGCCGAGGTCTCGCGTGGCGTCGAGATCGCCGCGGGCGAGGCGGACCTCGTGATGCTGCTCGGCCGCTCGGAGTGGCTCGACCCCGACAACAGCCGAGCGGCGCGCCTCTGCCAACAGGGTCGGGTCGACGGTCTCATCGTCCAGCTCCGCGACGAGGAGAAGTCGCCGGAGATCCTGGGCATGCTCCCGCCCCAGGTCCCCGCGGTCCTGATCAACTGGCACCAGCACCGCGGCCTCAGCTCCGTCGCGATCGACGACGAGGAGGCGGGACGCGTCGCGACCGCGTTCCTGCTCGAGCTCGGCCACCGCGACATCGGGCTCGTCGGTGGCTTCGAGCAGACGAGCACGGCGCGCGCGAGAGAGATCGGCTACCGGCGCGCGCTCGCGGACGCCGGCGTGGCGCGCCGCGCTGGCTGGACGACCCGGCTCGGCTACACGCCGGAGGCGGGGCGGGCCGCCTTCGCGAAGCTGCTCGAGTCCCCCCCGCTCCCGACCGCGATCGTCGTGGCGAACGTGAACGCCGCAGCCGGGGTCCTCGCCGCGGCGCGCGACGCGAGGTTCGCCGTGCCCGAGCAGCTGTCGATCGTGACGGTCCACGACACGTGGATCGCCGACCACACGACTCCCGCGCTCACCGCGGTGCGCGTGCCCACCTACGAGCTCGGGGCCGAGGCGGCGCGCACGCTCACTCGGGTGATGCACGGCGGGCGAAAGCAGCACGTGATGGTGAGCGACCCGCCGCCTGTCGTCGTGCCGCGCAGCACGCACGCGCCCGGGCCCTACGCCTGACCGCCCGCCGGTTCGTCAGCCGCTCGACGAACCCGCGGAGCCGCACCCATCCGCTCGCGGACGCGCACGGCGCGTCCGCGGAGAACGCCCCGCGCCGCGTGCGGGCGCGCCCGACGCCGACGCCGCGCCGCGCGGGATCTCCGCCGCGCCACGTGGACAGTGGCAGGGTGGAGCGGTGAGCGACACCGGCGTCCTCGACGCGCTCCTCGAGTCGGGTGTGGCCCGCGGGGAGCTCGTCGCGCTCGCCCTCGATCCCGGCGTCGGGCTCGCGCTCGCGACAGCGACCAGGTCGTGGGCCGTCGCGAGCGCTGATCCGTGCGGCGCCGTCGCGCTCGTCGAGCGGGGGATCGGGCCGCGGTGGGTGCTCTGGTCGAACGACACCGCGGAGACCCTCGCACGGGCCGGCGTGCGCGTCGCGCGCGCCTTCGACCTCGCGTGTGCGCACCGCATCCTCGAAGGCACATGGGCGGCGGACCCGGCGCGCGTGTGGGCAGCCGCGAACGGGCTGGACGCCGGCACGCTCCCGAGCGTCGCGCCACCCGACCTGTTCAGCTCCGTCGGCGACGACGACGGCGACGGCGACGAACCCGTCCGGCGCGACGGGCACCTGCGTCCCGAGTGGGCCGCCGGCGCATGGCGGGCAAGCCCGGAACGGCTCCGGCGCTGGTCGGTGCTCGCGCAGCACGCCGCGGCCGAGCAGATCGCGGCGCTCGGCGCGATCTCCGGCCGGCCGGCCGCGCTCGCGACCGCACGCGCCGAGTCGGCGGTCGAGCTCCTGTGCGCGGAGATGACCGTCGACGGTCTCCCGATGGACCGGGTGGTCGCGGAGGGCATCGTCGCCGGGTTCGTCGGCCCGCGCCCGCGCGACGAGGCCGCCGCCGCCGAGGAGCGCGCCCGGCGGGATGCCGCTGTGCTGCGCCACGCGACCCCTGGGTTCGACGTCGACCTGCGCAGCTCCACGCAGGTGAGGGCGATGCTCCGCCGCCTCGGAATCGACGTCGTGGACACCCGCGCGGCGCGCCTTCGCGAGCTCGAGGACACGCACCCGGTCGTTCGCGAGCTGCTCGCGTGGCGCAGGGCCGAGCGGGTCGCGACGACCTACGGCTACGCGTGGCTCGACGAGCACCTCGGCGCCGACGAGCGGTTCCGTGGCTCCTGGAGCGGCAGCGACGGCGCCGCGGGACGGATGACGGCCTCGGGCGGGCTCCACAACATGCCGGCGGAGTTCCGACCCGCCGTGGTCGCCGAGCCGGGGCACGTCTTCGTGCGGGCCGACCTCGGGCAGGTCGAGCCGCGCGTGCTCGCGGCCGTGTCGCACGACGCCGCGCTCGCCCGCGCGACGCTCCAGGGCGACCTGTACGCGGCCGTCGCGTCCGAGCTCGGCGTCGATCGAGCGACCGCGAAGGTCGCGGTGCTCGGCGCCATGTACGGCCAGACGACGGGCCACGGCGCCGACGCGCTCCGGCGCATGCGGCGCGCGTACCCGGTCGCGATGGACTACCTCGACCGCGCGGAGCACGCGGCCGCGGCCGGGCGCGACCTACGCACCTACGGCGGCCGCCTCGTCCGCTTCGGTCCTCCGCCGCCCCGTGACGACGGAACGCCGGAGCCACGCGCGTCGGTCGCGGCCCGTGGCCGCTACGGGCGCAACGCTGTCGTCCAGGGGGCGGCGGCCGAACTTTTCAAGCGGTGGGCGGTCACGCTGCGCGCCCGGGGCGCGGACCTCGGCGCGCAGATCGTCCTCTGCCTCCACGACGAGCTGCTCGTCCACACGCCGCTCGAGCAGGCGGCGCCCGTCGCGTCCTTGCTCGACTCCTGCCTGCAGGACGCCGCCGAACGCTGGGCGCCCGGGACACCGACGCGATTCGTCGCCGACGTGAGCGTCGTCGCGCGGTGGTCCGACGCGAAGGACGCGTCCGCCCCGCCCGACCGGAGCCCCGCGTCCGGCGCGCCATGACGGGGCGTCGTGACGGGGCGTCGTGACGGGCGCGCCATGACGGGCCGCGCGCGCGGGGCGATGCTCGTCGTCGTCACCGCCGACCACCGACTGCTGCTCCACCTGCGCGACGACATCCCGGGAATCGCCTACCCCGCGCACTGGGCCGGCTTCGGCGGCGCGGTCGAGGAGGGCGAGACCGTCGAGCAGACCGTGCGCCGCGAGATGGAGGAGGAGACGGGCATCGTCGTCGAGGACGCGGTCTTCTTCGCAGAGCTCGCGGACGAGGAGGGCGACGGCAGGCTCGTGTCGTTCTTCTACGTCGTCGGCACGATCGCCCCCGGCGACGTCGACCTCCGGGAAGGAGCCGGCGTCGCGGTGCACGCGATCGAGGACCTCGACGACCTCGCGATCCCGCCGTTTGTCCGGCGGGCGATCCATCACCACCTCGTCCCGCTGCTCGACGGGCCCTGAACCGCCGACGGGCGACAACGCGCTCAACCGGTGTTGCGCAACCCCGCGGCGATCCCGTTCACCGTGAGCAGCAACGCGCGCTGGAGCTCCGCGTCCACGTCGCCCGCCCGGCGCCTGCCGAGCAGCTCCACCTGGAGGTGGTGCATCGGGCGGAGGTAGTCGTCGCGCACGTCGAGCGTGCGCTGCAGCAACGGCCGTGCGTCGAGCAACGCGTCCTCGCCCGTGAGCGCGAGGACCGCGCCGACCGTGCGGTCGTGCTCCCGGCTCACGTCGCCGAGGAGCGGCCACAGCGACTCGGGGGTGAGTCGCTCGACGTAGTGGCGCGCGATCTCGAGGTCCGTCTTCACGAGCGTCATCTCGACGTTCGCGACGAACGTGCGGAAGAAGGGCCAGCTCTCGTACATCTCGGCGAGGACGTCGCCCCGGCCCGCGGCCCGCGCCGCGTCCAGCCCGTAGCCCACCCCGTACCAGCCCGGGACGACCTGACGGGACTGGGTCCATCCGAACACCCAGGGGATCGCTCGCAGCGCGGAGATGTCCGCGCCCGCTCCCGGCCGGTGACTCGGCCGCGAGCCGAGGTTGAGCTCGCCGAGCTCCGCGACCGGCGTCGAGCTCGTGAAGTACTCCGCGAGGCCGTCCTGGCCGACGAAGCTCCGGTACGCGCCCTCGGCGGCGGAGGAGAGGAGGTCCATGGTCTCCGCCCAGCGCTCGAGCGTCGCGGCCGACTGGCGAGACTCCTGGTGCAGCAGGCTCGACTCGACGACGGCGGCGAGGCTCACCTCGAGGTTCTCGCGCCCGAGCTCGGTGAGCGCGTACTTGTCCGAGATGACCTCGCCCTGCTCGGTCACCTTCAAGAACGCGTCGACGGTTCCGTACGGCTGGGCGAGGATCGCCTCGCCCGACGGCCCGCCCCCACGGCCGACGGTTCCGCCCCGACCGTGGAACAGCCGGAGGCGGACGCCGTGCGCGTGCGCGACGTCGCGCAGCGCCCGCTGCGCCTTGTGGATCTCCCACTGCGACGTGGTGACCCCGGCGTCCTTGTTCGAGTCCGAGTACCCGACCATGACCTCTTGGACGTCGCCGCGCGCCGCGACGACCGTCCGGTACCCCGCGTCGCGCAGCAGCGTGTCGAGCAGGCCGCCGGCCGCGCGCAGCTCGGCGACGGTCTCGAGCAGCGGGACGAAGCCGATGCGGGCGCGGCGGTGACGGAGGTCGACGAGCCCGGCCTCCCGGGCGAGCACGACTGCGGCGAGCACGTCGTCGGGCCCGCGCGTCATCGAGATCACGTAGCTCTCGATGACCTCGTCGCCGAACCGGTCGAGCGCCGCCGCGATCTGCTCGAAGGTCGAGAGCGTGCGCTCGCCCTCCTCGTCGAGCGTCGACCACGGGGAAACGAGCGCGCGCGGCGATCCGAGCTCGCGGGAGAGCACCGCGAGGCGCGCGTCGGGTCCCAGCTGCGCGTACGGCATCGCGAGCTCGCCGGTCGGGTCGAACAGCTGGGCAAGCGCGCCATGGTGCTTCTGCGCGTGCTCGCGCACGTCGAGGGTCATCACGTGCAGGCCGAACGTCGCGACGAGCCGCGCGATCCGCCGGACACGCCCCGCCGCGACGAGCTCGCCGTTGTTCGCGAGCAGCGAGTCGTGCACGACCTCGAGATCCGCTGCCAGCTCACGAGAGCCGAGGTAGTCGACACCGTCGACGTGCGCGGCGCCCGACGCGATCCGCTCGCGCGTGTTCAGCACCCGCTGGCGGATGTACGAGCACTTGAGTCGGTAGGGCTCCTCGGCGTCGAGACGGACGTAGCGTTCGTGGACGTCCGGCAGAAGCACCCGGTCGCGATCGAGGCTCGCGAGCAGGCCGGACGAGACCGAGACGATTGCGGTCGAGCTGCTGAGCGCCTGGATGAGGGCGTCGAGCTCGGCGACGAGGCGCCGGGTGCCGACGTCGTGCTGGAGCACGAGCACGTCACCGGTCACCTTCGGCGTGACGAACGGGTTCCCGTCACGGTCACCGCCGACCCACGACCCGAAGCGCAACAGCGAGGTCCCGAAGCCGAGCTCGACCCCGCAGCGCGCGAGCTCGTCGTCCAGGTCCTCGAGGAGCTCGGGGACCGCCGCGTCGTAGAGGTGGTCGACGTAGTACAGGACGTTCTGCGCCTCGTCCTCGGGGCGAGGTCGCCCGGCGCGCAGCTCGCTCGTCTGCCACAGGAGCTCGACGAGCTCGCGCAGTCTCCGCTCGCTCCGCCGGTGCTCGGCCTCGCCCTGCGTCCGGCCGAGCGCCTCGACGACGTCCGCGATCGCGACGACCTTGTTCAGCACCGAGCGGCGCGCGGACTCCGTCGGGTGTGCGGTGAACACCGGCCGGAACTCGAGCCGCTCGATCGTCGAGCGCACGAGGCCGGGGTCGAGCCCGCGCGCGACGATCCGGTCGAGCGCGTCACGAAGCCAGGTCCGCTGCTCCTGGCGGTCGCTCCGGAGCTCCGCGGTGCGGTGCACCTGCTCGACGAGGTTCGCGAGCTGGAAGTAGGCGCCGAAGGCGCGCGCCAGGCGCAGCGCGGTCGGCGCCGCGACGTCGCGCAGGAATCCCGCGAGCTCGCCGCCGGTCGGCTCGTCCGTCGCAGCGGTGTCGCCGCGCTCGCGCTTCGAGACCGCGCGCACCTCCTCGACGAGATCGAGCAGCTCGCGCCCCTCCTGGCGCTCGATCGTCTCGCCGAGCACCGAGGCCACGAGGCGGATGTCCCGCCGCAGCGCTGCGTGGCGCTCCTCGGAGCGCACCGGGTCGTAGGAGGCGACCGGGTCACGGACGTACAGCGGCTCGGCGTCGTGCACCTCGGGCCCGCCGTCCACCACCGCATCGTAGCCAGCAGACGCGCCGCGCCCGCACGGGCGGGACGGGGGCGCGACACTGCGCCGGGTGGCGCCCCGGGCGGCCGCCCGCCTACGGGGCCGCCGACACTCCCGAGCGGCGCGCCGTGAGCACGGCGTCGATCAACAGGGCGTGGAGCCGGCCGTCGCCCGCGAGCTCCGGATGGAACGCCGCGACGAGGACGGCGCCCTCGCGGCACACTACCGGCCGGTGGACCCCCGCGACCTCGACGGTCGCGAGCACCTCCACCCCCGGACCGACGCGCTCGACGACGGGGGCGCGGATGAACACCGCGTGCATCGCCCCACCCTCGATCCCCTCGACGTCGAGGTCGGCCTCGAACGAGTCGACCTGGCGCCCGAACGCGTTTCGGCGCACGCCGAGGTCGATCGCCGCGAACGTCCGCTGGTCCGGTCGGCCGCCGACGACCTCACGCGCGAGCAGGATCATCCCCGCGCACGTGCCGAGCGCCGGCATCCCCGATCGGAGCCGGCGCTCAAGTGGCTCGCGGACGCCGGACCAGTCGAGGAGCATCGACAACGTCGTCGACTCCCCTCCGGGAAGCACGAGCCCCTCGACCTCGTCGAGCTCCGCGGGCGAGCGCACCTCGACCGCGCGTGCGCCGAGCGACTCGATCATCTGGGCGTGCTCCGCAAAGTCGCCCTGGAGCGCGAGCACGCCGACAACCGCACGCGGCGCGCCCGCGCGCGGCGACGGCGGGCTCACCAGCCGCGGTCGGCGAGCTTGGTGTCGAGCGTGGAGATCTCGGCGCCGGGCATCGCGTCGCCGAGCCCGCGCGAGACCTTCACGAGGATCCCGGCGTCCCGGAAGTGCGCGGTCGCCTCGACGATCGCCCGGGCGAAGCGCGGCGGGTCGGTGCTCTTGAAGATGCCCGAACCGACGAACACGGCTTCGGCGCCGAGCTGCATGACGAGCGCTGCGTCCGACGGCGTCGCGATACCGCCCGCGCAGAACAGCGGCACCGGGAGCCTGCCGCTCGACGCGACCTCCTCGACGAGGTCGATCGGGGCCTGGAGCCGCTTCGCCCACGCGTAGCGCTCGGCGGAGTCGGCGGTCGCGACCTTGCGGATGTCCCCGAGGATCGTCCGCAGGTGGCGGACGGCCTCCACGACGTTGCCGGTCCCCGCCTCGCCCTTCGAACGGATCATCGCTGCGCCCTCGGAGATCCTGCGCAGGGCCTCCCCGAGATTGGTCGCGCCGCAGACGAACGGCACGGAGAACCCCCACTTGTCGATGTGGTGCTCCTCGTCCGCCGGCGTGAGCACCTCGCTCTCGTCGACGTAGTCGACGCGCAGCGCCTGGAGGAGCTGCGCCTCGGCGAAGTGGCCGATCCGGGCCTTCGCCATCACCGGGATCGTCACGGCCGCCTGGATGCCCTCGACGAGCGCCGGGTCGCTCATGCGCGCAACGCCCCCGTCGCGGCGGATGTCCGCAGGAACCCGCTCGAGCGCCATCACCGCCACTGCACCCGCGTCCTCCGCGACCTTCGCCTGGTGCGCGTTCACGACGTCCATGATCACGCCGCCGCGAAGCATCTCCGCGAGGCCCCGCTTCACGCGGAGCGTGCCGGTCGTCCGCCCACCCGTCGCAGGCGTGGGCGTTGCGTCGTTGCGGTCGTCGGAAGCCATGACCCGAATCTACCGGCTGCGCCGCACCCGAGGGCGGCCGCGCGGCCGGTGGCGCGAGCGCTCAGCGCGCGGTGCCGTAGACCTCGGGGTTCACGCAGGCGGGGAGGACCTCGCCGCGCAGCCCTGCGAGGAGGTTGTCGACCGCGAGCTCGGCCATGGCCACGCGCGTGACCGTCGTCGCGGAGCCGATGTGGGGCAGCACGACGCAGTTGGCGAACGAGAGCAGCGGGTCGCCGAGCGGGATCGGCTCGACCTCCGTGACGTCGAGCCCCGCGCCGCCGATCGAGCCGGTGCGCAGCGCCTCGACGAGCGCCGCCTGGTCGACGACCGCACCGCGCGCGGTGTTCACGAGGATCGCGGAGCGCTTCATCAGCGCGAGCTCGCGCACACCGACGAGGTGGACCGTCGACGGCGCGAGGGCGACGTGCACGCTCACGACGTCGCTCGTCTCGAACAGCCCGTCGAATTCTACGAGCTCGACGGCCTCGAGCCCGGGGCCGAGCGGGGCGCGGGCGGACCGGGACCATGCGACCACGCGCATGCCGAAGCCGAGCGCGCGGCGCGCCACGGCACGGCCGATGCGCCCGGCGCCGAGGATGCCGAGCGTGGACCCGGAGAGCTCCATGCCGAGCATGAATCCAGGATCCCAGCTCTTCCACCTGCCAGCGAGCACCGCGTCGCGCGCCTCGACGACGCGCCGCGCGGTCGCGAGCACGAGCGCGAACGCGAGGTCCGCGGTCGCGTCGGTGAGCACGCCGGGCGTGTTGCCGACGGGCACGTTGCGCCGGGTCATCGCAGGCACGTCGACGTTGTCGTAGCCGACGGCGAGGTTCGAGACGACCGTGATCCGCGGGCACGCGTCGAGCAGCGCGCCGTCGACGCGGTCCGCGCTCGACGCGAGGAGCCCGACCACGCCGCGGCACCGGGACACGAGCTCGGCCGGCGTCGGCGCGTCCGCGCCGTCGAACACGTCCACCTGCGCCGACCGCTCGAGGCGCGCACGTGCCGCGTCGGGAATCGGCCGCGTCACGAACACCGCGGGCAGCCCCTCGCCGGGGCCGACCGCCCCGCGTGGGCCCGCCGGACCCGGCACCGCCGGCGTCGCCACGCGGCCCGGCTAGAGGACCGCGAGGACCGCGTCGGCGGAGCTCACCTCGAGACCGGGCCCCGGCTCGACCGCGAGGTGCGTGACGACGCCGTCCTCGATGACCGCGGCGTACCGCTGCGAGCGCGGCCCCATGTTGAACCCGCGGCCGTCGAGCTCGAGGCCCATCGCGGCCGCGAACTCTCCGTTGCCGTCCGCGAGCATGAGCACCGCGTCGTCGACGCCCTGCGCCGCACCCCAGGCGCCCATCACGAACGCGTCGTTCACCGCGATGCACGCGACGGCCGACACGCCCTTCGCCCGCAGGTCGTCCGCGCGCACGACGAAACCGGGAAGGTGGTAGTCCGAGCACGTCGGGGTGAACGCTCCCGGCACCGCGAACAGCACGACCTTGCCCGTCCCGAGGACCTCGCCGGTGGACACGGGCACGGGGCCCGCCGCAGTCATCGTCATGACCCGGACGTCCGGGATACGGTCGCCGACGCCTACGGTCATCCTCGCTCCTCGTCTTGCTCCGTCTCCGGAGCATCGCACCCGGGCACGCTAGCGCCCGCCGGCCGACCCCACGACCGGCGCGTCGTCAGCATAGGAGCGGACGCTCCCCGGCGCGCCGGTGGCGCCGTCGCGCGCGTCACGCGGGCGCGTCGGG
>DAHUXW010000140.1 GCA_027306925.1 Acidimicrobiaceae bacterium
TAGTGCCCCGAGTCACGAGACAATCACGGCATCGGATCGGCGAAGATTGCCTTGGCACGCGTCCGAACTCGAGCGTCCGACGGCACCGTCGGCAGACTCCGACGAGAAGCGACAGACCCCCGAGAGTTGGTGTCGGAGGGGGGACTTGAACCCCCACGCCCTTTCGGGCACTAGCCCCTCAAGCTAGCGCGTCTGCCTATTCCGCCACTCCGACGTGGACGCCACGGGATGCCTCCCCGTGGAGCAGGACGAGATTAGCGCGCCCGGCGACCGACTCTCGCGTGCCCCAATCCGGACCTCCGGCCGGCGGCGCGCGCATCGGCCACGCAGGTCGCGCGCGTGCCGGGCGTGGTCGCGCGGCGCGCTCCCGGCGCGCCGGCCGCTCATCCGGCGGCGGGGACCGTGGTGGTCGGCGGCGGCGGCGTGAGCACGATGATCCAGTTCTGCGCGTCCCACATCGGCCCGGCCCAGGTGTCAGTGTTCGAGACGTTGAAGATGTCGGACCTGGTCACGAGGGTCACGGGCACCTGGAACAGCGGGACGGTGGGGAGGTCCTGCCAGAGCATCGAGTCGACCTGGTTGTACGCGTCGCCTGCCTTCGGGGGTGCGAGCTCCTGCGCGGCATTCGCGTACAACGCGGTGACCGCGGGATCGCTGAAGCCGAGCACGTCGCGGCTCACCGCACCGGAGCTCGCCGCGCCGGGCTCGAGGTCGGTTGCCCGAGCGCGACCAGGAAGCGCGCCAGGCACGCTCGTGGGCGACGCCGAGCTCGCCGCGACCGGGTTCACTGCGGTGGGTCCGACGGGGTCCGTGTACAAAGCCTCGGACTCCGACGGAAACGGCGTGACCATGTACGGCGCGAGCGCGAGCTCGTAGTCCCCGCTCGGCAGCACCTCCGCGAGCAGCTGCTGCTCCCGGACGTTTCGCACGTGCAGCGTGATGCCGGCCTGGAGCAGCTGTGCCTTGAGCAGCGCCTCGACGGTCGTAGCGAGCGGGCTGCCGGTCGGCCCGGTGATCGTGAGCTGGAGCGGCGCGCCGGACGGGCCGAGCACCGTCCCGGTCGGATCGACCGTGTACCCGAGCCCGGTGAGGAGCCCGTCGGCCGCGCTCACCGACGAGTGGACGTACCCGCCGTCGTTGCCCTTGCCGGGAGGCACGCCGGCCTCGAACAGCCGGTTCGAGGCCATCGGCGCGTAGGGCACCGTGAGGCCCACGGTATCCGCGAGGATCTCCGTGCGGTCGATCGCCTTCGCGATCGCCTCGCGGAAGGCGGGCTGCGACAGTGTCGGCCGCGCGAGGTTCATCGCGACCTGCCACAGCGTCGGGCTCAGCTTCGTGCCCGAGGCGAGCGTGGCGGGGTGCGACGCGACGAGCGCGGTCGTCGCAGGCCCCGGGCTCACCTGCCCGACGTCCACGGTTCCGTCGCGAAGCGCCGCGAGGACCGCTCGGTCGCCGCTCACCTTCTTGAACACGATCGTCGCAACGTGCGCGGGCGTGCCCCAGTAGTTCGGGTTACGCGTGAGCACGACCTTCGAGCCGGGCACGACCTGGCTGATCTCGTAGGGGCCGCCCGAGACCCCGCCCGCCGCGAGGCCGCCGGCGAACGCCGCTGCGAAGCCCTCGCTCGACGCGATGTGCGCGGGCACCAGGTTCGAGAACAGCGCCTCCCAGTCCGAGTAGGGGTGCGCGAAGGTGACCGTCACAGTTCGGCCCGCGTTCGACCCCGTGACCGACGTGATGTCCTGGTAGCCGGCGAGCGGGTCGTTGGCCGGGAGCTCGGGGCCGTAGCGGAGCTGCTGGTGCCAGAGGTACGAGAAGTCCGCCGCGGTGATCGGCACGCCGTCGGACCACCGCGCACCGCTCGCGATCGAGTACACGATCGTCTGCGGGCTCACGCTCGTCAGGTACGCGGACGTCACCAGGCTCGTGTCGAGCACCACCGAGGACGAAGGGCCGACGACGAACGGCTGCGGCCAGACCTGTGCGGTGATCATCGAGGTCACGCGGTTCGCCCCCGACGGCACCGACGGGTTGAACTCGGTCGGGATGCTCGGCACCGCGACCGTGACGGTCCCGCCCTGCACGAGGACCGTCTGCCCAGGGCCGGGCAGCGTCGTCGTGGTCGTCGTCGTGCTCGTCGTGGCGACGCGCGCGCTGGCGCTCGCGTGCTGGCGGACCGTGCCCCCGGCCGGGCGCCGGGACGCGCTCGCCGCGCTGCATGCGGCGAGCAGCAGCGGGCAGAGCGCGAGGGCGACGAGCGGTCTGCTCCTCAGCCCCACCGCAGCCCGATGATGACCGTCGTGAACGCGAACACGACGGCGACGGTGACCGTCAGGCGGTCGAGGTTCTTCTCGGCAACGGTCGAGCCCGCCGCGGCAGAGCCGACCGACGAGCCGAACATGTCCGACAGGCCGCCGCCGCGCCCGCTGTGGAGCAGGATGAGCAGCACGAGCCCGAACGACGCGAGGACCTCGATCCCAACGAGGATGTCGGTGAGCACGTCGTTACCTCCCGAGGTCCCGCAGCGCGCCCGCGCCGCGCCGCAAACGGCCGCAGATTAGCAGCTCGCGCCGCACACGCGGACTCGCGTCCCAGCTCAGGCCCGTGCGCGCACGATCGCGACGAAGCGCTCGGCGTCGAGGCTCGCACCCCCGACCAGCAGGCCGTCGACGTTCGGCGCGGCGAGCAGCGCGCCCGCGCTCTCCGGTGTCACGGACCCTCCGTACTGGACCCGGACCGCGGCCGCGGCGCCGGCGCCGGCGAGCCTCCCGACCTCCTCGCGGATCGTCGCGCACATCTGCTCCGCGTCGTCGACGCTCGCGGTCTCGCCCGTGCCGATCGCCCAGATCGGCTCGTACGCGACGACGACCCCACCGACGACCTCGCCGGAACGACCAGAGAGCGCGGCCGAGACCTGTTCGCGCACGCGGTGCGCCGCGTCGCCCGCCACGCGTTCGTCGAGCGTCTCGCCGACGCAGATGACGGGATGCATGCCGTGCGCGAGGATCGCGTCTACCTTGCGCCGGACGTCGACGTCCGTCTCCCCGCAGTGGGTCCTGCGCTCGGAATGGCCCGTGATCACGTACGCGACGTTCAGCTTCGCGAGCATCTCGGCGCTCACCTCCCCCGTGAACGCGCCCCGGTCCTCGTGATGGCAGTTCTGCGCGCCGAGCGCGATCGGGAGGTGGTCCGTCTCGACCGCCGTCTGGACCGTCCGGATCGACGTGAACGGCGGGTGGATGCTCACCTCGCGCCCCTCCGGCAGCGCGGCCGCGCGCACGAGCGCGGCGAGCTCCTGCACGAGCTTCAGCGCCTCGAAGTGGTTCTCGTGCATCTTCCAGTTGCCGCTCACGAGCGCGGTCCGCTTGTCGGTCACCTCGCCCCTCTCGTCGGGCTCACGCGCTCAATCCCGGCGCGGAGCGTTGCTCGCGGCACGAAGCGCCGCGAGACCCGGCAGGTCGCCGAGCTCAAGCAGCTCGAGGGAGGCCCCGCCGCCGGTCGATATGTGGTCGATCGAGCCGGCGAGGCCGTAGCCGTTGACCGCCGCGACCGAGTCCCCACCTCCGACGACCGTGAACCCGGGGCACGCCGCGACGGCCTCGGCGACCGCACGCGTGCCGGCAGTGAACCGCTCGTCCTCGAACACGCCCATCGGCCCGTTCCACAGCACGGTCCGCGCGCCCGCAACGACCTCGGCGTAGCGGGCGCGCGTCTTCGGCCCGATGTCGACCGCTTCGAAGCCGGGGCCGATGTCCCGGCCCAGCACCTCGGTCCGCTCCCCCGGAGGTGCGGCCTCGCCCCGGTGGAGGGTCGAGCCCGGCGCGAGCGCGACGACGTCGGTCGGGAGCAGGACCTCGGTCTCGCCGCCGAGCAGCTCGCGGCACGAGTCGAGGTACCGCTCGTCGAGCAGCGACTCGCCGACCTCGTGGCCGAGCGCCTTCAAGAACGTGTACGACATCCCGCCACCGACGACGAGCGTGTCGACCTTTCGTGCGAGCGAGCGGAGCACGCCGAGCTTCTCGCCGATCTTCGCCCCGCCGACGACCGCGACGAAGGGCCGGGCCGGCTCGTCGAGCAGGCCGGACAGCACCGACACCTCGCGTGCGAGCAGCCGCCCGGCGGCGGACGGCAGGCGCGACGGCGGGCCGACCACCGACGCGTCCGGGCGGTGCGAGACGCCGAAGGCGTCGTTCACGTACGCGTCCTTGCCCGCGACGAGCTCGTCGACGAAGGCGGGGTCGTTGGCCTGTTCGCCGGGCGAGAAGCGGAGGTTCTCCAGCAGCTGTGCGTACGGCGCGAGCTCTGCGAGGCGGGCGCGCACCGGTGCGAGCGAGAAGCGCGGGTCGACCGCGCCCTTCGGTCGTCCGAGGTGGGTGCAGACCGTGATGCGGGCGCCGCGCTCGTGGAGCCACTCGAGGGTCTCGAGCGCCGAGCGGATCCGGAAGTCGTCGGTGAGCACGACCTCGCCGCCCGGCCCCTCGCCGAGCGGGCCGTTGAAGTCCGCGCGGACGAGGACCTCGCGGCCCGAGACGTCCGGAAGGTCCTCGAGGAGCGGCAGCCCGGTGCTCATCGCGAGCCGACGAGGACCGCGAGGTCCACGAGCCGGCTCGAGTACCCCCACTCGTTGTCGTACCATCCGAAGACCTTCACGAGCGTGGAGCCGTCGCCGAGCGACTGGGTCATCGTGAGGCCGGAGTCGAGCGTGCACGAGGCGGGCGAGCCGACGATGTCGGTCGAGACGAGCGGCTCCTCGCTGTAGACGAGCACGTGCGAGAGCGGCCCGGACGACGCGGCCGCGGCGAACGCCGCGTTCACCTGCTCGACGCCGACGTCTGCCGCGACCACACCGGTGAAGTCCGTGATCGAGCCGTCGACGACCGGCACGCGAAGCGAGATCCCGTCGAGGCGGCCCCTCATCGCCTGGAGCACGAGACCGGTCGCGCGCGCCGCGCCGGTCGACGTCGGCACGATGTTCACCGCGGCCGCGCGCGCCCGGCGCAGGTTGTCACGCGCGAGGTCGAGGAGCTCCTGGTCGTTCGTGTACGCGTGGACGGTCGTCATGAGGCCGTGGCGCACGGAGAACGCGTCGTCGAGCACCTTGATCATCGGGACGAAGCAGTTGGTCGTGCACGAGGCGTTCGAGACGACGACATGGCCCGCCGGATCGAACGTGTCGTCGTTCACGCCCACGACGAACGTCGCGTCCGAGTCGTCCGACGGCGCGGAGACGATCACGCGCCGTGCTCCGGCGTCGACGTGCGCCGCGGCCGCGGCGCGCTTGGTGAACCGGCCGGTCGACTCGATGACGACGTCCACACCGAGCTCGCCCCACGGCAACGCGGCCGGGTCGCGCTCGGAGAAGACCGCGATCTCCTTGCCGTCGACCGAGATCCCGCGCTCGGTCAGCGCGACCGCCCCCGCGAAGCGTCCGTGCGTCGAGTCGTGGCGTAGGAGGTGCGCGTTCGTCTCCTTCGAGACGAGGTCGTTCAGCGCGACGACCTCGAGGTCCGAGCCCGACCCGTGGAGCGCGCGCAGGAAGTTGCGCCCGATCCTTCCGAAGCCGTTCACTGCGACTCGCACGGTCATCTGATCGCCCCTCGCGTGGTCCACCCGGGGCGCGTCCGACACGCACCGGCGCCCGGCCCTCCGGCCGCACGCAGCCAATCTCTCCCAGCTGCTCCCCCGGGCGCAACCCGGCCATTCGTCCCGATCCGGGAGCGGGGAGTCGGCCCGGGAGCGTCGCGCGTCAATCGACCGTGCGTCGCAGCGCGGCTTCGAGCAGCGCGGCGTCGTGGACGTGCCCACCCGGCGCGGCGAGGTCGCTCGTGACGACCTGCGAGCCCGGCGGCACATCACCGAGCGCGACGTGCCCGGTGTCCGCGAGCACCCAATCGGGCTCGACGCCGTGG
Organism: Acidimicrobiaceae bacterium; assembly: GCA_027306925.1. Taxonomy (GTDB): domain Bacteria; phylum Actinomycetota; class Acidimicrobiia; order Acidimicrobiales; family Bog-793; genus JAJZBW01. The sequence goes on from DAHUXW010000140.1 coordinate 5,910, forward strand.
GCCTCGAGCGCGGCGACGTGCGCCGCCACGTCGTACCCCTCGGTCTCGGGGACCTGCTCGCGCAGGTTGCACACGTAGACGCACGTCGCAGCGCTCGACGCGATGGCCTCCGAGACCTCGGGCGGCGCGCACGCCGCGAGCACGCTCGTGTAGAGCGAGCCGGGCCCGAGCACGATCTGGTCCGCGCGCGCGATCGCCTCGAGCACCGCGTGGGGCGCCGTGGCATCCGGCGGCACGAGCGACACGTGCGTGATCCCGTGGGTCGCCATGATCCGCACCTGCCCCTCGAGCTCGGAGCCTGCGGCCTCGGCCTTCAGCACGACCGGCCCCGTCGTCGCGGGGAGCACGGCGCCGACGGTCCCGAGCAGCCGGCACGCCTCGTCCATGCCCGCGACGAAGTCCCCGAGCGTCGCCGCGAGCGCGGCGATGAGCAGGTTGCCGAACGCGTGGCCGTCGAGCTCGCCGCCCCCGGCGAAGCGATGCTCGAGCGCGCGGCCGAGCGGCGACGGCGACGGGAGCAGCGCGCCGAGGCACTTGCGGAGGTCGCCCGGCGCGGGGATGCCGAGCAGCTCGCGCAGCCGGCCGCTCGAGCCGCCGTCGTCGGCGACCGAGACGACGGCCGTGATGCTCCCCGCGTAGCGCCGGATCGCCGCGAGGCTCGTCGCGAGCCCGTGGCCGCCGCCGATCGCGACGACGGCCGGCCCGTCCGCGCTCATCTCGCGATGTCCCGGTGGTGCACCGTCGGTGTGAAGCCGTGGGCCGAGACGCGGCGCGCGAGCTCCTCCGCGATCGCGACCGAGCGGTGACGCCCGCCCGTGCACCCGATCGCGATCGACAGGTACGACTTTCCCTCGCGCGCGTACGCGGGCAGGAGGAACGCGAGCAGGTCGTCGAGGCGCCCGAGGAACTCCTCTGCCTCGGGCCGGTGGAGCACGTACTCACGCACGTCGTCGTCGAGGCCCGTGTGCTCGCGCAGCGACTCGACCCAGTGCGGGTTCGGCAGGAAGCGGCAGTCGAACACGAGGTCGACGTCGAGCGGGATCCCGTTCTTGAAGCCGAACGAGACGACGCTCGTCTGCATCGCGCCCTCGGCGCCGCTGCCGGAGAACGCGTCCACGAGCCGGTCGCGCAGCTCGTGCACGTTGAGATCGCTCGTGTCGATCACGATGTCCGCGTCGTCCCGGATCGCCTGGAGCAGCGCTCGCTCGCTTCTGATCGCGCCGAGCACGCCCTCGCCCTCGACGGGATGGCGTCGGCGCGTGCCTTCGAAGCGCCGTACGAGCACGTCGTCCGACGCGTCGAGGAACAGCACGCGCACGCGCGCGCCGGTCGACCGGAGCGACGCGACGGCCGGGGCGAGCTCGCTCATCGACTCGGCTCCGCCGCGCCCCGCGACGAAGCAGAAACGGTCGAGGTCCGAGCTCGACTGCGACGTGAGCTCGGAGATCTTGCCGAGCAGCGCCGGGGGGAGGTTGTCGATGACGAACCATCCGAGGTCCTCGAGCGTCGCGGACGCGCTCGACCGGCCCGCGCCGGACAGGCCCGTCACGATCAGGTACTCGGCCACGACGCCCCCCCTCGGTCCGGACGATCTTCGCGCGGCGGCAGCGCGGGTCGGTGCTCGAAGCGCATCGCGAGCAGCCGCGGGATCGCGGCCTCGAGCTCGGGGTCGACCGAGGTCGCGAGGAACTCTGCGAGCGGCGGGGGCTCGAGCATGCGCGTGAGGAGCAGGTCGCACGCCGCGAGCGGGTTCACGTAGCGCGAGAGCGGCCGGTGCGCGAAGGGGACCCGCACACCCGAGTCGACGTCCTCCCAGCTCACGTCCTCGACGAGATACGGCCCGACGCGCCAGTAGCGCTCGCCGAGTATCTGGTCGTCGACGAACCCGCTTCCGGAGCCCTGGTAGAGGGGGTGGTTCACGAGGAGCAGGAACCGGCCGCCCGGGGCGAGCACCCGCGCGACCTCGCGGAGCACGGCGTCGACGTCCTCCGCGTGCTCGATGACGAGCGAGCAGACGACGCCGTCGAAGCTCGCGTCGCGATACGGCAGCCGCTCGCCCTCGCCGCGCACGTACGCGGGCCGGCCGCGTGACGGCGCGGCCGGAACGCGCTCCGCGAGCGTCGCGTGCGCGAGCTGGGCCGCGGAGACGTCGACCCCGGCGAGGAAGGCCGGGGGGGCGCTCGCTGCGAGCAGGTGCCGCGCGACCTGGCCCTCGCCACAGCCGAGGTCGAGGATGCGCTCGCACCCGGCGAGCTCGGCGGCGATCGTCGGGAGGATCTCGAGCTCGTACTCGGGATCTGCGCCCGCGGTGAACGTGTCGCGCCACCAGTCGGCCTGGCGCTCCCAGACGCCGCGGCGCAGCCGCGCGCCCGCGTCGTCCGCGGCCCCTCCCGCCGGCCCGGCCGAAGCGTCGGGAGTCGGGCCCGCCGGTCCCCGCGGGGCTCCGCCCGGTCGGTCCCCGGGCGCGCTCAATGGAGGCGCTCGTACACGGCGTCGGCGACCGGGTCGGGCAGCCACGGCAGCGCCCTCAGCTCCTCGGCGGAGGCCTCGCGGATCCTGCGGACACCCCCGAGCTCGCGCACGAGGCGGCTGCGGCGCGCCGGGCCGAGCCCGGCGACGCCGTCGAGCGCGCCCTGGCGCGCCCGCTTCGCCCGGAGCTGGCGGTGGTACGTGATCGCGAAGCGGTGCGCCTCGTCGCGCAGCTGCTGGAGCAGGTAGATCGCGGCCGAGTCCCGCGGGATCCGGACCGGCTCGTCACGCCCGGGCCGGTAGACCTCCTCGAACTGCTTCGCGAGCGCGGCGAGCTCGACGCGCCCCACGAGCCCGAGCTCCTCGAGCACCTTCACCCCGACGTTCAGCTGGCCCTTGCCGCCGTCGATGAGCAGCAGCTGCGGCGGGTACGCGAAGCGCGTCGGGCGCCCGTCGACCGGGGCCGGCGCGCCCTCGTCGAGGCGCCGCAGTCGCCGGGTGAGCACCTCGTGCATCGCGCCGTAGTCGTCGTTTCCCTGGACCGCCGTGACCTTGAACCGCCGGTAGTCCGAGCGCTTCGCGAGCCCGTCCTCCATCACCACCATCGAGCCCACGTAGTCCGTGCCCTGGAGGTGGCTCATGTCGTAGCACTCGATGCGCAGCGGCGCGTCGGCGAGGCCGAGGTACCCCTGGAGCTCGTCGAGCGCCCGGGCACGGGTCGTGAGGTCGCTCGAGCGGCGCATCTTGTGCCGCTGGAGCTGCTCGGCGGCGTTTGCCTCGGCGACCGCCACGAGCGCCCGGCGCCTGCCCCGCACGGGGACCCGCACGGAGACCCGGCCGCCGCGGCGCTCGGAGAGGAACGCCTCGTAGGTCGAGAGGTCGTCCGGCGCGCCCGGCACGAGCACGACCGGCGGGACCCCGAGCGGCGTCTCCAGGTACTGCTGCTCGAGCGCGCGAGCGACGAGACCGGGCGCGTCGAGCGGCTCCACCTTCTCGAGGACGAAGCCCCGGCGACCGACGACCCGGCCGCGGCGCACGTGGAGGACCTGGACGGCGGCCTGGAGCTCGCTGTCCGCGATCCCGACGACGTCGAGGTCCTCGCTCGAGTCCGCGACCATCTCCTGGCGCTCGGACGCGAGCCGGACGCTCGCGAGCTGGTCGCGAAATCGCGCAGCGCGCTCGTAGTCGAGCGCGGCGGCCGCGTCGCGCATGTCCGTCTCGATCCGCGTGACGACCGGTCCCGTGTCGCCGTCGAGGAAGCCCATGAGCTCGCCGACGAGCCCCGCGTACCGGTCGTGGTCGACCGCCCCGACGCACGGCCCGGAGCAGCGCTCGATGTGGAAGAGCAGGCACGGCCGGCCGAGGCGCTCGTGCCGGCGGAACTTCGCGTCCGTGCACGTCCGGATCGGGAACGACCGGAGCAGCAGGTCGAGCGTCTCACGGATCGCGTACGCGTGCGCGTACGGGCCGAAGTACCGGGTCCCGGGCCGCTTCGCGGCGCGCGTCACGACCGCTCGGGGCCACGACTCGTCGATCGTGACCGCGAGGTACGGGTAGCTCTTGTCGTCGACGAGGCGCACGTTGAACCGGGGCCGGTGCGCCTTGATGAGGTTGTACTCGAGCATCAGCGCCTCGACGTCGCTGCGGACCTGGATCCACTCGACGGAGGTCGCGCGCTCGAGCATCTGGAGCGTGCGGGGGTGCAGCTGCCCGGGATGCTGGAAGTAGCTCCCGAGCCGGCTGCGCAGCGAGCGCGCCTTGCCGACGTAGATGATCCGGCCCTCGGCGTCTTTGAACTGGTACGAGCCCGGGGCGTCGGGGAGTGCGTCGGGGCGCTGCAGCACGGCAGTACGAGGGTAGTGTCTCTGGTACGCCGGCCTGGTACCCCGGCGGACATCTCCGCTTCGTGGCCGACATACCCGCGGATGGGCGACCAGGCTGTCCCCGCCGGCTGCGTCGAAGCGTCACGGCAAGGGGCTTGCCCATGTTCCGTCTCCAGTCACCGCTGCCCGACCACTACCGCGACGCGACCCCGGAGGAGCTCGCGGCCCGCATCGCCGCGGCACGCGACGCGCTCGGACCGAGCCTCGTCGTCCTCGGCCACCACTACCAGCGCGACGAGGTCATGGCCTGGGCCGACGCGCGCGGCGACTCGTTTGGCCTCGCGCGCTTCGCAGCCGAGCACCGTGACGCCCGTTACGTCGTGTTCTGCGGGGTGCAGTTCATGGCCGAGTCGGCGGACGTGCTCACGGGTCCCGACCAGGCCGTGCTCCTCCCCGACTTGAACGCGGGTTGCTCGATGGCCGACATGGCGGACCTCGAGAGCGTCGAGACCGCGTGGGACGAGCTCGCGGGGGTGATCGACGTCGAGACGCTGGTCCCGGTCACGTACATGAACTCCTCGGCCGAGCTGAAGGCGTTCGTCGGGCGCCACGGCGGCGCGGTGTGCACCTCGTCGAACGCCCGGGCCGTTGTCGCGTGGGCGCTCGGCCTCGAGGCGGGCGAGGACGCGGTCGCAGGAGCGCGCCGCACGGGACGGCGCGTCCTGTTCTTCCCCGACCAGCACCTCGGGCGCAACACCGCGTACGCGCTCGGATTCGCCGCGTCGGACATGCGCGTCTGGGACCCCCGGCGCGAGCTCGGCGGCCTCGAGGACGCGGACGCGAAGGACGCAACCTTCCTGCTCTGGAAGGGGCACTGCTCGGTCCACCAGCGCTTCCGCACCGAGCACGTCGACGCGTTCCGTGCCGAGCACCCGCGGGGCTTGGTCCTCGTACACCCCGAGTGCAGCCACGAGGTGGTCGACCTCGCGGACGTCGTCGGGTCGACCGACACGATCATCCGCACCGTCGAGTCGGCCGAGCCGGGCACGACGATCGGCATCGCGACCGAGATCCACCTCGTGCACCGGCTCGCGAACGAGCACCCCGAGGTCACGGTCCTGTCGCTCGACCCGCTCGTCTGCCCCTGCTCGACGATGTTCCGGATCGACGCGGCCCACCTCGCGTGGGTCCTCGACGGTCTCGTCGCCGGCGACGTGCGGAACCGCATCACGGTCGGCCCGGAGACCGCCGCAGACGCCCGCGTCGCGCTCGAGCGGATGCTCGCGATCACCTGAGCCCGGCGCGTCGCGCCGACCCGGCGAGCTCAGCCGGCGCGGCGCGCCCGGCGCGTCGAGAGGAGCGGCTTCAAGAACTGCCCCGTGTAGCTGCCCTTCACCCGCGCGACGTCCTCGGGCGTCCCCTCGGCGACGAGCCGGCCTCCCCCGCTGCCGCCCTCCGGACCGAGGTCGACGATCCAGTCTGCGCACTTCACGACGTCGAGGTTGTGCTCGATGACGACGACCGTGTTGCCCTGGTCGACGAGCCGCTGGAGGACGCCGAGGAGCTTGCGGACGTCCTCGAAGTGCAGGCCAGTCGTGGGCTCGTCGAGGATGTACAGCGTATGGCCCGTCGAGCGCTTCGACAGCTCCGACGCGAGCTTCACGCGCTGGGCCTCGCCGCCCGAGAGCGTCGGCGCGCTCTGGCCGAGCCGCACGTAGCCGAGCCCGACGTCGACGAGCGTCTGCATGTGCCGCGCGATCGGCGGCTGCGCCGCGAAGAACTCGAGCGCCTCCTCGCACGACATGTCGAGCACGTCGGCGATGCTCTTGTGCCGCCAGAGAACCTCGAGCGTGTCGCGGTTGTAGCGGGCGCCCTTGCAGACCTCGCACGGGACGTAGACGTCCGGGAGGAAGTGCATCTCGATCTTGATCGTCCCGTCGCCCGCGCACGCGTCGCACCGTCCGCCGGACACGTTGAACGAGAACCTCCCGGGCTGGTAGCCGCGAAGTCGCGCCTCCTGGGTCTCGCTGAACAGTCGCCGGATGTTGTCGAACACTCCCGTGTAGGTCGCGGGGTTCGACCGCGGCGTCCGGCCGATCGGCGACTGGTCGATGTCGATGACCTTGTCGAGCTGGTCCGCCCCCTCCACGCTCCGGTGGCGGCCCGGCACTGTGCGCGAGCGGTACACGTGCGCCATGAGCGCCCGGTGCAAGATGTCGTTCACGAGCGTCGACTTGCCCGATCCCGACACCCCGGTGACCGCGACGAAACAGCCGAGCGGGAACTCGACGTCGAGGTCGCGCAGGTTGTGCTCGCGGGCGCCGCGCACGACGAGCCGTGCCGCACCCCGCGGGCGCCGCCGGCCGGGCACCGCGATCTCGAGCCGGCCCGAGAGGTACGCGCCGGTCATGGAGCGCTCCTCGGCGAGCAGCTCGTCGAGCGTGCCCGAGGAGACGACCTCGCCCCCGTGCTCGCCGGCGCCGGGCCCGATGTCGACGACGTGGTCGGCGACGCGGATCGTCTCCTCGTCGTGCTCGACGACGATCACCGTGTTGCCGATGTCGCGCAACCGCAGCAGGGTCTCGATGAGCTTGCGGTTGTCTCGCTGGTGGAGCCCGATCGACGGCTCGTCGAGCACGTACAGGACGCCGACGAGCCCGCTGCCGATCTGGCTCGCGAGGCGGATCCGCTGCGCCTCGCCGCCCGCGAGCGTCGCCGCCGACCGGTCGAGCGCGAGGTAGTCGAGCCCGACGTCGACGAGGAACTGCAGGCGTGCCCGGATCTCCTTCAGCACGCGCTCGGCGATGAGCGCGTCACGCTCGCCGAGCTCGAGCTTCGCGAGCAGCTCGGTCGCACGGCCGATGGGCTCGGCCGCGAGCTCGGCGATGTTGCGGCCGTCGACCGTGACCGCGAGCGACTCCGGCTTCAGGCGGCTCCCCCCGCACTGCGCGCAGGGCACCTCGCGCATGTAGCCCGCGATCTGCTCGCGCTGGAAGTCGGACTCGGCCTCCGCGTGGCGGCGCTCGAGCCAGGGCACGACGCCCTCGAACGCGGTGTCGTAGCTGCGTGCCGTGCCGTAGCGGTTGCGGTAGCGGACGTGGACCCGGCGGTCTCCCGAACCGTAGAGCACGACCTTGCGCTGCGCCTTCGTGAGCTTTCGCCACGGCGCGTCGACCGAGAAGCCGTACGAGTCCGCGACGGCCGCCACGACCCTCGTGAAGTACTCGGTGCGTGCGCCGGCCCACGGCGCGATCGCCCCGGGGGAGAGCGCGAGCTCGGCGTTCGGGACGACGAGGTCGGGGTCGACCTCGAAGCGCGTCCCGAGCCCGACGCACGCGGGGCACGCCCCGTACGGCGAGTTGAACGAGAAGCTCCGCGGCTCGAGCTCGTCGAACGACAGGCCGCAGTGGGAGCACGCGAGGTTCTGCGAGAACGTCACGACCTCGTCGTCGTCCAGCGTCTGGATCGACGCGACACCCTCCGCGAGGCGGAGCGCGGTCTCGATCGAGTCCGTGAGACGCCGCTCGATCCCGTCGCGGCGCACGAGCCGGTCGACCACGACCTCGATCGAGTGCTGCTCGTAGCGGGCGAGCGACACCTCGTCGCGGCGCGCGAGCTCGTGGACGGCCCCGTCGACGCGCACACGCGCGAAGCCCTGGCGCGCGAGGTCGTCGAGGAGCGAGTCGTACTCGCCCTTGCGACCGCGCACGACGGGCGCGAGCACGTGGAAGCGCGTTCCCTCCGCGAGCTCCATGACCCGGTCGACGATCTGCTGCGGGCTCTGGCGCGACACCTCCCGCCCGCAGCTCGGGCAGTGCGGAACGCCGATGCGCGCGTAGAGGAGCCGGAGGTAGTCGTAGACTTCGGTCACGGTCCCGACCGTGGAGCGCGGGTTGCGCGAGGCGGACTTCTGGTCGATAGAGATCGCCGGGGAGAGCCCCTCGATGAAGTCGACGTCCGGCTTGTCCATCTGCCCGAGGAACTGGCGCGCGTAGGACGAGAGCGACTCGACGTAGCGGCGCTGGCCTTCCGCGTAGATCGTGTCGAACGCGAGCGAGGACTTCCCCGAGCCCGACAGGCCCGTGAAGACGATGAGGCGGTCGCGTGGGAGCTCGATCGAGACGTTCTTCAAGTTGTGCTCGCGCGCGCCGCGGATGACGATGGACCCGGACATCGGGTCGAGACTACCGATGGTCAGCCGACCTCCCGCAGCTCGCGCCGCAACGAGCGGACCTCGTCGCGCAGCCGCGCCGCGTACTCGAACCGCAGCTCCGCCGCCGCCTGGTGCATCTCGGCCTCGAGCGTCGCGACGAGCCGCTCGAGCTCGTCCGCGGGGAGCTCGCCGGGATGCTCGGGCAGCGGCGCGCCCGCGCGCTCCGCGGCGCGGCGCCCGGCGCGGCGCGACCG
>DAHUXW010000163.1 GCA_027306925.1 Acidimicrobiaceae bacterium
GCGGGCTCGGTGCTGCTCGCGGGCGTGATGGCAAAGCTCGGGACCTACGGGATCGTCCGGTTCGACCTCGGGCTGTTCCCGCACGCGGTCGTGGTGATCGCGCCGCTGCTGCTGAGCCTCGGGGTGGCGGGCATCCTCTACGGGGGGATCGTCGCCGCGGTGCAAAAGGACCTGAAGCGGCTCGTGGCGTACTCCTCGCTCGCGCACCTCGGGTTCATCGTGGTCGGGGCGTTCGCGCTCACGGGCGAGGCGCTGTCGGGGGCGGTGCTGCAGATGGTGAACCACGGGCTGTACACCGCCGCCCTGTTCATCCTCGTCGCGATGATCTACAAGCGGCGTGGCACCTTCCAGATCCCGAGGCTCCGAGGGCTGCAGAAGGCGGCCCCGGTGATGGCCGGGGTGTTCACCCTCGTGATGCTCGCCTCGATCGGGGTGCCGGGCCTGAACGGCTTCGTCGGCGAGTTCCTCATCCTGTCCGGCACGTTCCTCACCCACCGCTGGTGGGCGCTCGCCGCGACCGGCGGCATCGTCGTCGCGGCCGTCTACCTGCTCTGGGCGTACCAGCAGGTCTTCCACGGTCGCGAGGAGCCGGGCGCCGCCGAGGAGGGGTTCGCGGAGATGACGTGGCGCGAGGGCCTCGTGCTCGCGCCGCTCGTCGTGCTCATCGTCTTCCTCGGCGTCTACCCGAAGCCCGTGCTCGAGCGGATCTCGCCCTCGGTCGACGCGGTCGTGCTCCACGTCGAGCAGGCCGCGCACCCGGACATCCCGGTCGCCGGCCGGCCGGTCACGGTCGCGCTCGCCCGCGGGAGCGCGACGTACTCGGCCACGTCCGGAACGAGCCCCGCCTACCACTCGACCGTCGTCGTGCGGATCGACCCGAAGACGGGGCGCGTGGTCCCGCCGCACGGGCACCACCGCGCGCGAAAGGGGACCGGCACGTGATCGGCTCGGCGCATCTCGCGGGTGTGGTCGGCGCGCGCCTCGTCGCGGCGAGCGGCATCACGATCCCGCACATCGACTACACGGCGATCCTGCCCGAGCTCATCCTGCTCGGCGGGATGCTGCTGCTCCTCGCCGCCGCGGCGCTGAGCCCGCGGCCGCTGCCGACCGAGGCGTACGCGACCGCGACGGTCGGGCTCGCGACCGCGTCGCTCGTGACCTCGCTCGTGCTGTGGCGCGACGTGACCGACCGGGGCCCGCTCACGACCGTCGCCCACTCGATCGACGTGGACGGCTTCGCGCTCTTCTTCCTCGTGACGATCTCGTGCATCCTCGTCGTCGCGCCGATGCTCGGGGCGGGCTACCTCCGGCGCGAGCGGATCTCCGGCCCCGAGTACTACGTGCTCGCGCTCATCTCGGGCTCGGGCGCGATGTTCATGGCCTCGGCGAACGACCTCGTGCTCGTCTTCCTCGGCCTCGAGATCCTCTCGATCCCGCTCTACGTGCTCGCGGGGCTCGACCACCGCCGCGAGGCCTCGGGCGAGGCCGCGATGAAGTACTTCGTGCTCGGCGCGTTCTCCTCTGCGATCTTCGTCTACGGCATCGCGCTCACCTACGGCGCGACGGGCTCGACGAACCTCGCGGAGATCGGGGCGTTCCTCGCTCGCAACGTCGTGACGTCCGACGGCGTGCTCATCGGCGGCCTCGGCCTGCTCCTCGTCGGCTTCGCCTTCAAGGTCGCGGCCGTCCCGTTCCACATGTGGACCCCCGACGTCTACCAGGGCGCCCCGACGCCCGCGACCGGCTTCATGGCCGCGATGGCCAAGGCGGGGGGCTTCGCCGCGCTGCTGCGCGTCTTCGTCTCGACGTTCCCGTCGCTGCGCAGCTCCTGGCAGCCGGTCGTCTTCGTGCTCGCCGCGCTCACGCTCCTCGTCGGCGCCGTCGTCGCGGTCGTCCAGAGCGACGTGAAGCGGATGCTCTCGTACTCCTCGATCAACCACGCGGGCTTCGTGCTCCTCGGCCTCCAGGCCGCGACGGCGCGCGGCGTCGCGGGGAGCCTCTACTACGTGTTCACCTACGGCCTCGTCGTGCTCGGGAGCTTCGCGGTCGTCTCGCTCGTCGGCGGGAGCGGGGAGGACCGTCACGACCTCGCGCGCTTCCGGGGCCTCGGCCGCCGCCAGCCCGTGATCGCGACCGCGTTCGCCGTGCTCCTCCTCGCGCAGGCCGGGGCGCCGTTCACGACCGGGTTCTTCGCGAAGCTCTACGTCGTCGAGGCCGCGGCCGCCGCGCACAGCTACCTGCTCGCCGCGATCGCGATGGGCTCCGCGGCGATCGCCGCGTTCTTCTACCTGCGCGTCGTGTTCCTCATGTTCTCCGACGCGGGGGCCGCGGCGCCGGCCGGCGAGGGCGCGACCGCCCGGGCCGTCGAGGCCGCGCGCCCGGCGGGGATCGAGCCGGCCGGAGCGGCGGGCGGGAGCTGGGTGCCCGAGCCCTCGGGCGCCGTCGCGACGATGGTCGCGCCGGTCACGAGGTCCGCGGCCGCCGACGCGCGCTCGGTCTCGTCGGGCGTCGTCGCGCTCGACGTCTCCGGCGAGCCCCCCGTCGCGACCTCCCCGTGGATCCTCGCAGGGCTCGGGATCTGCGTCGCCGTCACCGTCGTGTTCGGCGTCTGGCCGCAGCCGCTCGTCGAGTTCGCGCACCAGGCGACGCTCCTGTTCTAGCGGTCCTCGGCCGGGGCCCTCGTCCTTCGCACACGGCTCGGCCTGGCTGTTGCTTTACTGGGCTGCACCGTGACCGAGCTGCTCATCGCGTCCGACCCCGACCCCGCCTCGAGCCTCGCGTACCTGGTGCGCGTGCCCCTCGGCGACGGGCTCGTGCTGCGCACGTCGGGCACCTGGCCGCGCACGAAGGCCGTCTGCTGCCACCCCGTGCCGCTCGACGTGTGGTCGGACGTCGAGGACGTGCTCGAGCGGGACCGGCTCGCAGCGACTGGCGACGTGCTCGAGCCGTCCCCGGCGGGCGCGCCGCTGCGCGCCCGCTGACCCGTGGCCGTCACCGTCTTCGGCGTCTGCGCCGTCACCTTCATGATGGCCATGTACGCGCTCGAGTCCCGGAGCCGGCACTTCGTCGCCGCGTTCGCGCTCGGCTGCGCCCTCTCGAGCGCCTACGGCTTCCTAGCCGGCACCTGGCCGTTCGGGGCGGTCGAGGCGATCTGGACCCTCGTGGCGCTCCGCCGCTACCGGTCCGCACGACCCCTGCCGACGCGGTGAGCGACGCGGCGCCCGAGCTCGACGAGCGCGCTGACCGCGAGCGCGCTGCCGAGCGCGAGGAGCAGGCCGAGCCACGGCTCGTGCTCGAAGGCCTTGCCGCCGAGGCGCCCGACGAAGAACGCGTACGACGCCCAGATCGCGCCGGCGAACGCGGTCGCGGCGAGGAAGCGCCGCCGCGGGTACTCGGTCGCCCCGCACGTGAGCGTCACCGCCGTCCTGCCGCCCGGGATGAAGCGGCAGACGACGATTAGGCGCGCCCCGAAGCGGTCGAGCGTCGCGCGCGCCCACGCGCGGCGCGCGAGCCCCCGCTCGCCCGCGAAGATCCGGCGGTCGACCCAGGGCTCGAAGCGGCGGCCGACGAGGTAGCTCAGGTTGTCCCCGGCGCACGCGCCCGCGGCCGCGAGGAACACGAGGAGCGCGATGCGCGGGTCGGTGCTCCCCGCGGTCGCGACGCCGAGCGCGACCACCGCGGTCTCGCTCGGGAGCACCGGTACGACCGCGTCGAGCGCGGGGACGACGAACGCGATCGCGTACGACGCGAGCGAGTCGACGTGAAGTACCGAGAGGTTCAGCATCGCCCGACCACCGCGGGTCGGACCGGTCGACGCCGCCGCCAGCCGCCAGCCGCCGGCCGCCAGCCGCCGGTCGACGGTGGGTGGACGACGAGCTCGAAGGTCTGGGACGTCGAGCGGAAGTCGTTCGTCGCGGTGATCGTCACACGGTAGGTCCCCTCGCTCCCGGCCTCGGGGATGCCGCGGATCTCGCCTCGCCCGGAGAACGGCGGGATCGAGAAGCGCACCCCGCTCGGGAAGGTGCCCGAGACGTGGAGGTCGGGTGGCGGCGTGCCCGACGAGACGAAGTCGTCGACGGCCGGCTGTCCGACGCTCGGGTCGAAGCGGTCCGGGCTGAGGATCGTCGGGACCGGCTCCCGGCACCTGCTCACGACGAGCTTCGCGAGTCCGTCGCCGCGGCCCGCCGTGCCGCGTGTGTCCACGTCGAGCGCTCGCAGGCGGTGCGCCCGCGCGTCAGTCGCGGAAGTTGCCGAACTGGAGCGGGATCCCGAGATCCTGCTCCTTCAGGTGTGCGATCACGGCCTGGAGGTCGTCGCGCTTCTTGCCCGTCACGCGGACCTGCTCGCCCTGGGCCTGGGACGTCACGCCCTTCGCGCCGAGGTCCTTCACGGCCTTGTTGATCTGCTTCGCGTGGTCCGCGGAGATCCCGGACTGGAGCTCCGCGACCTGGCGGACGGTCCCCTTCGAGGCCTCCTCGACCTTGCCGAAGTGGACGCCCTTCAGCGAGACGTTGCGCTTGACGAGCTTCTCCTCGAGGACCTGGACGAGCGCGCGCAGCCGGTCCTCGGTCGGCGCGTGGAGCTCGACCTGCTTCTCCGTGAGCTCGATCGTCGCGCCGGTCCCCTTGAAGTCGAACCGCGTCGCGACCTCGCGCGCGGCCTGGTCCACGGCGTTGCGCACCTCCTGGAGGTCGAGCTCGGAGGTCACGTCGAAGCTCGGCATGCGCGAGAGGCTAGCGCGGCGCGCGGCCCGCCCACCTGGGCCCGGGCGCCCCGCGCATCGGGTATCGTGACCGGCCGACGGGTCGGTACCCAAGTGGCCAAAGGGAGCAGACTGTAAATCTGTCGGCACAGCCTTCGAAGGTTCGAATCCTTCCCGGCCCACCACGAGGTCTTCACCTTCGGACCTCCGCCGCGTTCACGTTTGGGCGTGACATCGACGAGCGGCCCC
>DAHUXW010000004.1 GCA_027306925.1 Acidimicrobiaceae bacterium
CGCGGCCGCTGCGCCCGGCGCGACGGGGCGCGGGCGCGGGCGGGGGCGCACGGGCCGCGCGCGCGAAGCGGACCGTGCGGTGAGCACCGCTGCGGCGCCGATGCCGGTCGAACCGGACTGGTACAAGGACGCCGTGATCTACGAGCTCCACGTGCGGGCGTTCTCCGACAGCGACGGCGACGGGCGGGGCGACTTCCGGGGCCTCGCCTCGCGCCTCGACTACCTCCAGCGCCTCGGCGTCACGGCACTTTGGCTCCTGCCGTTCTACCCCTCGCCGCTACGCGACGACGGCTACGACATCGCCGACTACACCTCGATCCACCCGGAGCTCGGCACCCTCGCGGACTTCCGCCACTTCGTCGCGGAGGCGCACCGGCGCCAGATCCGCGTGATCACCGAGCTCGTGCTCAACCACACCTCGGACCAGCACCCGTGGTTCAAGCGGTCGCGCGCCTCGAAGCCGGGGAGCCACTGGCGCAACTTCTACGTGTGGAGCGACGACCCGGACCGCTACCGCGGCGCACGGGTGATCTTCCAGGACTTCGAGTAGTCCAACTGGAGCTACGACGCGGCGGCGGGCGCCTACTACTGGCACCGCTTCTACTCGCACCAGCCCGACCTCAACTTCCGCTACGCCCCGGTGCGCTCCTCGATGCTGAAGACCGTCGACTTCTGGCTGGCGCTCGGCGTGGACGGCCTCCGCCTCGACGCGGTGCCCTACCTGTTCGAGGAAGAGGGCACCGACTGCGAGAACCTGCCGGAGACCCACCGCTTCCTGCGAGAGCTGCGCCGCCACGTCGACGAGCGCTTCCCCGGCAGGATGCTCCTCGCCGAGGCCAACCAGTGGCCCGAGGACGCGAGCGCGTACTTCGGGGCGGGCGACGGGGACGAGTGCCACATGGCGTTCCACTTCCCGCTCATGCCGCGGCTGTTCATGGGCCTTCGCATGGAGGACCGGTTCCCGATCCTCGACATCATGCAGCAGACGCCGGCGATCCCGTCGTCGAGCCAGTGGGCGCTGTTCCTCCGGAACCACGACGAGCTCACGCTCGAGATGGTCACCGACGAGGAGCGCGACTACATGTACCGCGCGTACGCGCAGGACCCCGCGACGCGGGTGAACCTCGGCATCCGCCGGCGGCTCGCACCGCTGCTCGAGTACCACCGGCAGAAGATCGAGCTCATGCACGGCCTGCTGCTCTCGCTCCCGGGGACCCCCGTCCTCTACTACGGCGACGAGATCGGGATGGGCGACAACGTCTTCCTCGGAGACCGCAACGGCGTCCGCACGCCGATGCAGTGGAGCGGCGACCGGAACGCGGGCTTCTCCGAGGCGAACCCGCACCGGCTGTTCCTCCCGGTGAACATCGATCCCGAGTGCCACTACGAGTCCGTGAACGTCACGACCCAGCTCGCGAACCCGGACTCGCTGCTGCGCTGGGTCCGCAGGCTCGTCGCGCTCCGGCGACGGCACCGCGTCTTCGGCCGCGGCGAGATGGAGGTCGTCCAGTCGGACAACCCGAGCGTCCTGTCGTTCGTCCGCCACGACGACCACGAGCAGGTCCTCGTGGTCGCGAACCTCTCGCGCTTCGCGCAGTACGTCGAGCTCGACCTCGCGGCCTTCCGCGGCGTCACGCCGCGTGAGATGTTCGGCCAGACGAGCTTCCCGGCGATCGGCGAGCTCCCCTACCTCGTGACGCTGTCGCCGCACGCGTTCTACTGGTTCGAGCTGCCGAGGACGGCGGACGACACGCCCGCCGAGCACCCGCTCCCTGAGCTGCGCGTCCCCGCCGAGTGGTGGCGGGTGCTCGAGGGCCGCGCGCGGCGGAGCTTCGAGTCCGCGTTGCCGGCGATCCTCGAGTCGAGGCGGTGGTTCGGCGGCAAGCACCGCCGGATCCACTCCGCGACGGTCCACGAGCACGTCCCCCTCGTCGGCCAGGGGCCGCGGGTCGAGCTCGTCGTCGTGAACGTCGAGTACTTCGAGGGCGAGCACGAGCGCTACGTGATGCCCGTCTCGATGGTCTCGCCGCGCGACGGCGAGGCGCTCGAGCACGACCACCCCGAGGCGCTCCTCGCCCGGACGACATCGCCCCAGGGCTCCCCCGGCGTCCTCGTCGACGCGCATTACGCCACCGAGCTCGGGCGCATCCTGCTCGGGCTCGTCGAGCGCCGCCGGCGCCGTGCGGGCGCAGGCGCGACGCGGCTCTCCGGGTCCGCGACGCCGGGCTCACGCGAGCTGCTTCGCGCGATCGCCCTCGAGCCGCGGCTCCCCGCTCGCGTCGGCAGCGCCGAGCAGTCGAACACCTCGATCGTGCTCGGGCGAGCCGACGGGCCGCGCGCGGTCCTCAAGTCGCTCCGCCGGGTCGAGCCCGGAACCCACCCCGAGGTCGAGATCGGCCGCCACCTGATCGCCGGCGGCGCGCCCGTCGCCCGTCTGCTCGGCGTCGTCGAGCTCGACGCCCCGCGCGGCCCCGCGACGACGCTCGCGACCGTGCACGAGTACGTCGCCCACGAGAGCGACGGGTGGACCTCGACGCTGCGCTCCGTCGGGGCGTTCTTCGAGCAGATCGTGCCCGTCGACGACGGTCCCGCGCTCCCCGCCGCCCACGTGGGCGGGCTCCTCGGGGCGAGCAGGGAGCCCGCGCTCGACCCGGCGGCCGCGGCCTGCCTCGCGGAGGTGGCCGCTTCCGCCGAGCTCCTCGGCCGGCGCACCGCCGAGCTCCACGCGGCGCTCGCCGCGGGCGGGGACGGCGCGTTCCGGCCCGAGCCGGTCACCGCGATGAGCCAGCGGTCGACGTACCAGTCGATGCGGACGTCGGCTCGGCGCTCGCTCGCGCTCCTTCGCCAGCGGCTCGGCCACCTGGACGACCGGGAGCGGGCGCTCGCGTCCGGGATCCTCGAGCGCGAGGACGAGGTGCTCGAGCGCGTCGCGCAGATCCGATCGGTCGGCAGCGGGGCGCGGGCGCGCGTCCACGGCGACCTCCACCTCGCGCAGGTGCTCTCGACGGGGCGCGACTACGTGTTCGTGGACTTCGAGGGCGAGCCCACGCGCAGCTTCGGCGAGCGCCGGCTCCGCCGCTCGGTCCTCACGGACGTCGCCGGCATGCTCCGTTCCTACCACTACGCCGCGCACACGGGGATCGCCGAGCTCGAGCTCCGGGGTGGCCTCGACGACCCGGACGAGCGCCCCGGGACGCACGGCGGCCCCGCGTACCGCGAAGCCGCCGACCGCTGGACGTTCTGGGCCGGTGCCTGCTTCATGCGCGGCTACCTCGAGACCGGCGCAGCACGCGAGCTGCTCCCCGACTCCGACGAGCAGCTCGCGGCGGCGCTCTCGGCGCACCTGTTCGACAAGGCGCTGTACGAGCTGCGCTACGAGCTCGGCAGCCGCCCGAGCTGGGTCCACCTCCCCCTCTACGGTCTGCGCTTCCTCCTCGCGGACACGGGCAGCCACGGGCAGTGAGCGACCGCTCGACGACGGCCCTCCGGCGGCGCGCGCGCGCACGCGGCGTCGCGGTCGCGTACACGGACGCGGACGGGCGGCGCCGCCCGATCGCTCCCGAGACGCTCGACGCCGTGCTCGCGCTGCTCGACGAGCCGACCGGCGGGGCAGAAGGGGCTGGCGCGACCGGTGGGGCCGGCGCGGTCGACGCGACCGGTGGGGACGTTCCGGCGGTCGTCGTCGCGTGGGACGGCGGGCGTGGCGCGCTCGACCCGCTCGCGACCGCGCTCGCGCGCGTCCGGCCGTGGCGCGCCGCGGTTCTCCACGGCGAGGACGGATCGGACCTCGGTCCCGTCGCACCGGGAGCCGCGTCGGGCTCGGCGCCGGCGCCGCTCCCCTACGGCGTCCACTCGGTGCACGCGGGTGGCGAGTGCGTCGCGCACGTGGTCGCCGCACCCCGCGGCGCGGACGGCGGGACGGCGCGAGACGACGAGCGCAGCTGGGGTCTGTTCGCCCCCGCGTACGCGATCCGCGACGCCCGCGACCGTGCCGCCGGCGACCTCACATCGCTCGGCCGGCTCGGCGCCCTCGTCGGGCGGCTCGGCGGCGGTGTGCTCGCGACGCTCCCGATGCTCGCCGAGCCCGCCACCGCGGACGGAGGCGAGCCGGGGCAGCGGCCGTACTCGCCGATCAGCCGGATGTTCTGGAACGAGGCGTACCTCGACCTCGACCGCGTCCCGGAGCTGTCCGGCTCCGACGGCGCCACGCGCCGCCTGCTCGACGCCGCGCGACCGCCGCGGGCCGCGGCGGAGCAGGGCGCGAGCCAGGGCGCGGACCTCGCGTCGCTCGCGTCGGCGGCGCGGCCCGCGCTCGACGAGGCCGTCCGGCGCATGCGCGAGGCGGGTGGCCGTCGGCTCGTCGAGTTCGGCGCCCACCTCGCGCGGCACCCCGGGCTCGGGCGCTACGCACGGTTCAGGGCGGCGTGCGAGAAGGCCGGCGCCGACCCGCGACTCTGGCCCGCCGTGTGGCGCGCGGGGCGCATCGGCCCGGACGACGTGGACCCCGACGCGGTGAATCGCCACGCGTTCGCCCAGTGGGCCACCGACGCGCAGCTCGGCGACGTCGCCGCGTCGCTCCGCACGAGCGGCGTCGGCCTCGTCGTCGACCTCCCCGTCGGCTGCTCCGCGGCGGGCTACGACCCGTGGGCGCACCCCGCGGAGTACGTGGCCGGCGCCTCGAGCGGCGCGCCACCCGACGGCTTCTTCGGCGGGGGCCAGGACTGGGGCGTCCCGCCGCCGCATCCCGGGACCGACCGCCGCGCCGGCTACCGCGTGCTGCGGCGGTGCCTCGCGCACAACCTGCGCCACGCGTCGGTGCTGCGCGTCGACCACGTGCTCGGCTGGTCGCGCCTGTGGTGGGTGCCGGCCGGCGCGGCCGCCGCGCAGGGCACGTACGTCTCGTACCCGCTCGAGGAGCTGCTCGCGGTCGCGTGCCTCGAGGCGTGGCGCCACGGCGCGCGCCTCGTCGGCGAGGACCTCGGGACAGTCGAGCGCGGCCTGCGCCCGAAGCTGCGCGCGCACGGGATCGCCGGGACGCGCGTCGCGATCTTCGACCTCGGGACGTCCTCCGGGCCGCTCCGGCCGCCGGCGGGCACCGTCGCGTACGTCGACACCCACGACACCGCCACATGGGCCGGATGGTTCACCGGCACGGACGTCGCGCGGCGCGAGCACCTCGGGCTCCTCACCACGCGATCGGCCCGCCTCGAGCGCGAGGGGCGCGCTCGCGCGCGGCGCGCGACGGTCGAGCGCCTCGTCGCGGCGGGACGGCTGCGCGCGCA
The DNA here is from genome assembly GCA_027306925.1 of Acidimicrobiaceae bacterium. Classification (GTDB taxonomy): domain Bacteria; phylum Actinomycetota; class Acidimicrobiia; order Acidimicrobiales; family Bog-793; genus JAJZBW01. The sequence goes on from DAHUXW010000004.1 coordinate 5,283, forward strand.
GGACCGTGACGACGTCCTCGCGGTGCTCGGCGCGCTGCTCGCCGAGCTCGGCGCGTCGCCGGCCGAGACCGTGCTCGTCGCCGCCGAGGACCTGTGGGCCGAGCCGCACCCCCAGAACCTCCCGGGCACGACGGGCGAGCACCGCAACTTCTCGCAACGATTCGCCCGCACGGTCGAGGAGCTCGAGGCGGACAGTCGCGCGCTCGCGCTGCTGCGCGCGCTCGACACGGCACGCCGGCACGAGCCGAGGAGGATCCGATGACCCCGCCGACCCCACCGCCCGCAGCGGGCGGCGAGCACACCGAGCTCGTGGGCGAGCTCGACCGGTACCTGTTCAACGAGGGCCGGCACCGCCGGCTCTACGACTGCCTCGGCGGGCATCTGCTCGACGGCGCGCGCGCGGCCGCGCGCTTCGCGGTGTGGGCGCCCGACGCGACTGCCGTGAGCGTCGTGCACGACCACAACGGCTGGCGAGCCGGCGTCGACGGCCTCGCGCCGCAGGCCTCCTCGGGGATCTGGGCGGGGATCGTCGAGGGGGTCGGCGCCGGGACCCGCTACAAGTACGCGATCGACTCGCCCCACGGCGCGCGGGACAAGGCGGACCCGTTCGCGTTCGCGTCCGAGCCGCCCCCCGGAACGGCCTCGGTCCTCACCCGGCTCGACCACGAGTGGCACGACGCGTCGTGGGTCGAGCGGCGGTCGGAGATCCAGGGGGACCGCTCGCCGTTGAGCGTCTACGAGGTTCACCTCGGCTCCTGGAAGCGGCGTGCGGACGGCTCGTCGCTCACCTACGCGCAGGCAGGCGTCGAGCTCGCGGAGCACGTCACGCGCATGGGTTTCACCCACGTCGAGCTGCTCCCCGTCATGGAGCACCCGTTCTACGGGTCGTGGGGCTACCAGACGACGGGGTTCTTCGCCCCGACCGCGCGCTTCGGGCCGCCGGACGGGCTCATGACGCTCGTCGACACCTTGCACGCGGCCGGCGTCGGCGTCCTTCTCGACTGGGTGCCGTCGCACTTCGCGACCGACGCGTACGCGCTCGGCGACTTCGACGGCACCCGGCTCTACGAGCACGCGGACCCCGCGCGCGCGGTCCACCCCGACTGGGGGAGCTACGTGTTCAACTACGGCCGCCACGAGGTCCGCTCGTTCCTCACGTCGTCCGCGTGCTTCTGGCTCGACCGCTACCACGCGGACGGGCTGCGCGTCGACGCGGTCGCGTCGATGCTCTACCTCGACTACTCGAGGGACGAAGGCGCGTGGACCCCGAACCGCTTCGGCGGCCGGGAGGACCTCGACGCGATCACGTTCCTCCGCGAGATGAACGACGCGGTCCACGAGGAGTTCCCGGGAGTGCTCACGATCGCCGAGGAGTCGACCGCATGGCCGGGCGTCACGAGGCCCACCTCGGGCGGCGGGCTCGGCTTCTCGCTCAAGTGGGACATGGGCTGGATGCACGACACGCTCGCCCACCTCCGGCGCGACCCCGCGCACCGGCGATTCCACTACGACGAGCTCACGTTCCGCGCCCTGTACGCGGGAAGCGAGCGTTACCTGCTCCCCCTCTCACACGACGAGGTCGTGCACGGGAAGGGCTCGCTCGCGACGAAGATGCCCGGCGACGACTGGCAGCGGCGCGCGAACCTCCGCCTCCTGTACGGCTACCAGTGGCTGCTTCCCGGTCGCAAGCTCCTGTTCATGGGTGGCGAGCTCGCGACCTGGAAGGAGTGGGACCATGAGTCACAGCTCGAGTGGCCGCTGCTCGAGCACCCGGCCCACGCGGGCGTCGCGCGCTTCGTCGCCGACTGCAACCGCTGCTACCGCACGCACGAGGCACTCCACGGGCGCGACCTCGACGCGGCCGGCTTCTCCTGGATCGTGGCGAACGCGCCCGAGGACGGTGTCCTCGCGTGGCTGCGCGTCGGGCACACGGGCGAGGGTGTCGTCGCGGTCGCGAACTTCACGCCAGTCCCGAGGACGCGCCGAATCGGCGTGCCGCTCGCGGGGTGGTGGCGGGAGATCCTGAACAGCGACGCCGAGCTCTACGGCGGGTCGGGGATCGGCAATCTCGGCGGGCGCGAGGCGACCGGGCCCGGGTGGGACGGGCAGGAGGCGAGCTTCGAGTGCGAGATCCCGCCGCTCGCGATCGTCGCGTTTGCCGGGCGCGCGTGGTGAGCGGTCACGGCGCGACCTTCCTCGACGACGGGACGACCCGCTTTCGCGTCTGGGCCCCCGGTCGCGACCGCGTGACGCTGCTGCTCGACGGTCGGTCCGTCGAGCTCCAACGCGTCGCGGACGGCTTCCACGAGGTCGTCACGCACGGCGCGGGCCCCGGCACCCGCTACCGCTACCTGCTCGACGGCGAGGGCCCCTACGCGGACCCGGCCGCCCGGTCGCAACCCGAGGGCGTCCACGGCCCGTCGGCCGTCGTCGCCCGGCGACGTCCCGGAGTGGGCGCGTGGCGGGGCCTGCCGCTCGCCGCCTACGTGATCTGCGAGGTGCACGTCGGCACGTTCTCGGCCGCGGGCACCTTCGCCGGCGTCGCGGACGCGGTCGACGAGATCGCCGACGCCGGCTACAGCGCGATCGAGCTCATGCCCGTCGCCGAGTTCCCCGGCACGCGCAACTGGGGCTACGACGGCGTGTTCCCCTTCGCCGTCCAGTCGAGCTACGGCGGCCCGGACGGCCTCGCCGCGCTCGTCGCGCACGCGCACCGGCGCGGGGTCGCGGTCGTCGCCGACGTCGTCTACAACCACCTCGGCCCGGAGGGGTCGGTCCACGACGCCTTCGGCCCGTACCACTCGGACCGCTACACGACCCCGTGGGGCCCCGCGATCAACGTCGACGGCCCAGGCAGCGACGCGGTGCGCTCGTACTTCGTCGAGCACGCGTGCTATCTCGTCAGCGAGCTCGGCGTCGACGCGCTGCGCCTCGACGCGGTCCACGAGATCCTCGACCGGAGCGCGTCGCCGTTCCTCGCGGAGCTCACCTCGGCCGTCGAGGCGGCGGGCAGGGCGGCGGGCCGGGCCGTCGCGGTCATCGCCGAGAGCGCGGCCAACGACCCGCGGCTCACGACGCCGGTCGCCGCGGGCGGCCTCGGCTGCGGCGCGTCGTGGGACGACGACTTCCACCACGCGCTCCGCTCCACCCTCACCGGCGAGCGCGACCGGTGGTTCGCGGACTTCGACGGGGTCGCGGACCTCGCCCGGGCCACCGGGCGCGGCTTCGTCCTCGCGGGCCGCCGCTCGACGGCGTTCGGCCGCCGCCACGGCGCGCCGATGCCCGAGCGCTTCGACGGCGCTCGCCTCGTCGTGTACGCGCAGAACCACGACCAGGTCGCGAACGCGGGGAACGGGGCGCGCCTCGCGTCCCTGCTCGGGACCGAGGCGCAGTACCCGGTCGCGACGACCGTGCTGCTCGCCCCCTACCTGCCGCTGCGCTTCATGGGCGAGGAGTACGGAGAGACCGCGCCGTTCCACTTCTTCACGAGCTACGGCGACGACGATCTCGCGGCGACGGTCCGCGCGGGCCGGCGCGCCGAGCTCGCGGCGCACGGCCCGGCGGCACCCGACCCGCAGGACCCCGCGACACACGAGGCGAGCCGCCCCGACCGCTCGCTCGCGGCGGCACCCGGCCACCGCGAGCTGCTCGAGTGGCAGCGCGAGCTGCTCGCGATGCGCCGTGGCGAGCCCGCGCTCTCGTCGCTCGACCCCTCCCGAACGGTTGCGACGGCGGACCCGGCGACCCGGTCGCTCGTCGTGGTCCGGCGCGCGGATCCCGCGCTCGCGGCCCCGGCGGTCGCGACGATCTGCCGGTTCGCCGCCCGAGACGGTGCCGCGACGGTCGCGCTCGACGCGCTCTCGGGGGCGCGCTGGGAGGTGCGTGCCTCCCGGGGCGCGCCCGGTCTCGCCCGCGGGAGCGAGGTGGACGGCACGCGGCATGCGCCCGCGCCGGTCCGTCTCGACGGCATCGCCGCCGTCGTGCTCGTCGAGCGTCGCTCGGACCGTCCGGACGGCGCGTGACGGGCCGGCTCGGCCCGACCTACCGGCTCCAGCTCGGACCCGGGTTCGGTTTCGACGACGCGGCGGCGCTCGTCCCGTACCTCGCGTCGCTCGGCGTCGACTGCCTCTACTGCTCGCCGGTCGCCGAGGCGGTCCCGGGCAGCACCCACGGCTACGACGGCACGGACCCGACCCGGCTGCGGGCCGAGCTCGGCGGTGAGGCGGCGTTCGGACGCCTCGGCAACGCGCTCGCCGACGCGGACCTCGGCTGCGTCCTCGACGTCGTGCCGAACCACCTGTCGACGTGGCCGGGCGGCCCGTGGTGGCGCGAGGTGCTGCGCCTCGGCGAGTCGTGCGACGCCGCCGCGATATTCGACGTCGACTGGCGAGCCGGGAGCGGCAAGGTCACCCTCCCGCTGCTCGACCGCCCACTCCCCGACGCGCTCGCGTCAGGGGGCGTGCGCCTCGCGTGGGCGGACGGTGGAGAGCGCGTCCTTCGCGTCGGCGACGCGGAGCTGCCGATCTCGGGCGGCGAGCCCCGCGGCGACGACGCGCCGGCCGAGGTGCTCGCCGCGCAGCACTACCGGCTCGTCGACTGGCACGACCGCTCGGACCGCAACTACCGGCGGTTCTTCGACGTCGACGGCCTCGTGGGGGTGCGCGTCGAGCGACCCGAGGTCTTCGAGATCACGCACTCGCTCGTCGCGGAGCTCGTCGCGTCGGGCGTCGTCACCGCGCTGCGCGTCGACCACGTCGACGGCCTCGCCCGGCCCGGCGAGTACCTCGAGCGGCTGCGCGAGCTCACGGGCGGCATCCCGGTCGTCGTCGAGAAGATCCTCGGCGAGGACGAGGACCTCCGCGACACCTGGAGCGTCGCGGGCACGACGGGCTACGAGGTCCTCGACGACATCGGTGGCGCGCTCGTCGACCCGGCCGGCCTGGACGCGCTCGCGCGCGCCGCGTCCCGCGAGGGCGAGCCCGCGGTCGACGACTGCGCCCGGGCCGGACGTGAGCTCGTCGCGTCGACGAGCTTCGCCGGGACGCTCCGGCGCATCGCCCGCGCGCTCGGGATCGAGCCGGCAGCGCTCGCGGACGTGACCACCGCGCTCCCCGTCTACCGGACGTACCTCGGCGACGGCGCGGCCCACCCCGACGACTCGGCCGCGCTCGCGACGGCCTCGGTCGGCCACGAGGACGTCCGGCGCGCGCTCCTCGACCCCGGCCGCCGCCGTGCGACCGTCGAGTGGCAGCAGCTCACCAGCGCGGTCGCGGCGAAGGGGGTCGAGGACACCGCGTGGTACCGGCTGCCCGGGCGCCTCGCGTTCTGCGAGGTGGGCGGAGCGCCGGGTCGCGCGCGCGCGGGCGGCGTCGTGCGGCTCCACGAGCGCGCGACCGCGCGCGCCGTGAGCCGGCGGGCGGGGCTCGTGCCGTCGACGACCCACGACACGAAGCGCTCCGGCGACGCCCGGGCGCGCCTGTACGCGCTCGGCGAGCGCGCGGCCGATTTCGAGCGCGGGCTCGCACGCTTCCGCGCGCTCCTCGCGGACGAAGGCGGACCGGTCCGCTCGCTCCCCCCCGGCGAGACCCGTGCGGCCGCGCAGGTGATCCTCTCCGTGCTCCCGGCGGACCGCGGCGCCCACGGCGAGGACCTCGCCGGGCGCGTCGGGCAGGCGCTCACGAAGGGCGCCCGCGAGGCGAAGCTCGCGACGTCGTGGGACGAGCCGGACCGGTCCTACGAGTCCGCGCTCCTCGCGCTCGCCGGCGCGGCGCTCCGCGACGGGGCGCGCACCGTCCACGAGGCGTTCGGCGCGCTCGTCGACGACGTCGCGCGCCTCGGCGCGACGCTCAGCCTCTCGGCGGTCGTGCTCCGCTGCGCGCTCCCCGGGATCCCGGACTGCTACCAGGGCGACGAGGACTGGAACCTGTCGCTCGTCGACCCCGACAACCGCCGGCCCGTCGACTTCGCCGAGCTCGCGCGGCGGCTCGACGCGCTCGGCCTCGAGCACGCGCCCGCTCCCGCGGGTCTCGCCGAGACGTGCCGGCAGCGCTGGAGGACGGGCGACGTGAAGCGCCTCGTGACCGCCGCGTGCATGCGCGCGCACCGGCTCGCGCCCGGCGCGCTCGCGCCCGGTGCGGCCCACGTTCCGGTCCCGGCCATCGGCCGCGCCGCCGACCGCGTGCTCGCGTGGGCACGCATGGGCGGCGGGAGCGCCGCGCTCGCTGTCGTCACGAGGCGTCCGGGCGGCCTCGACTGCGCGGACGACGACCTGCCCGCCGGCGCGCGCTCCTACGCCGCGACGACCCTCGAGGTCCCCCGGTCCGCGCGCGGGAGCTTCGTCGACGTGCTCACGGGCCGGTCCGTCGACGGCGCGGGCGGGATGCTCGACCTCGCCGGCCTGCTCGCCGAGCTCCCCGTAGCGCTGCTCGTGCGCGCGTGACCGACCGGCTCCGGGCGCCGCGCCGGGTGCCGACCCGCCGCGCGCGGCCCGCGCGCGGCGACCGGCTCAGGGGCGCGTGAGCACGACGACGGAGCGCGCCTCGACCGCGAGCGCGGCGCCCGCGCGCACCTCGATGCTCCCCGGCGACGGGAACGCGTCCTTCTCGCGCGCCGAGTCGAGCACGTAGGTCCACACCGCGCCGAAGCTCTCGTCGGGCAGCACGAAGTCCATCGCCTCCCAGTGGGCGTTGAGCACGAGGAAGAAGCTGTCGTCGTGCAGCCGCTCGCCGAGCACGGCGGACGGGGGGAGCTCGGCGCCGTTCAGGAAGACGCCGATCGACTTCGCGAAGCTCACCTGCCAGTCCTGCTCGGCCATCTCCTTGCCCTCGGGGGAGAACCACGCGATGTCGCTCACGCCCGCACCGTGGAGCCGTCGCCCCTGGAACCACCGCCGGCGGTGGAACACCGGGTGCTCGTGGCGCAGCGCGGTGAGCGCCCGGGTGAACTCGAGCAGGTCCTCGTCGGCGCGCTCCCAGTCGAGCCAGGACGTCTCGTTGTCCTGGCAGTACGCGTTGTTGTTCCCGCCCTGGGTCCGGCCGATCTCGTCGCCGGATGAGATCATCGGCACGCCCTGGGAGACGAGGAGCGTCGCGAGGAGGTTGCGGACCTGGCGCCGCCGGAGCGCGAGGACCTCCGCGTCGTCCGTCGCGCCCTCGACGCCGCAGTTCCACGAGCGGTTGTGGTCCTCGCCGTCGCGGTTGTCCTCGCCGTTCTCCTCGTTGTGCTTGTCGTTGTAGGAGACGAGGTCCGCGAGCGTGAAGCCGTCGTGGCACGTCACGAAGTTCACGCTTGCCCACGGCTTGCGCCCGTTGTGGCCGTAGAGGTCCGAGCTCCCCGTCAGGCGCGACGCGAGCTCGGGGAGCGTGCGGTCCTGGCCCCGCCAGTAGTCGCGCACGCAGTCGCGGTACTGGCCGTTCCACTCCGACCAGAGGGGCGGGAAGTTCCCGACCTGGTATCCGCCCTCGCCGACGTCCCACGGTTCGGCGATGAGCTTCACCTGGCTGATCACCGGGTCCTGCTGGATGATGTCGAAGAACGCCGAGAGGCGGTCGACCTCGTGGAGCGTCCGCGCGAGTGCGGACGCGAGGTCGAAGCGGAAGCCGTCGACGTGCATCTCGGTCACCCAGTAGCGCAGCGAGTCCATGAGCAGCTGGAGCACGTGCGGATGGCGCATGTTGAGCGTGTTGCCCGTCCCCGTGTAGTCCACGTAGTAACGGGGGTCCTCGGCGAGGAGGCGGTAGTACGCCGCGTTGTCGATGCCCTTGTACGAGAGCATCGGCCCGAGGTGGTTCCCCTCGGCCGTGTGGTTGTAGACGACGTCGAGCAGCACCTCGATGCCGGCCGAGTGCATCGTCCGTACCAGCTGCTTGAACTCCTGGACCTGCTGTCCGAGCGAGCCCGCCGAGCTGTAGTCCGCGTGCGGGGCCAGGTAGCAGATCGAGTTGTAGCCCCAGTAGTTGCGAAGGCCGCGCTCGACGAGATGCTGCTCGTGGACGAACTGGTGGACGGGCTGGAGCTCGACCGCCGTCACCCCGAGCGAGAGCAGGTGGTCGACGACCGCGGGGCTGCCGAGTCCCGCGTACGTCCCGCGCAGCTCCTCCGGCACGCCCGGATGGCGCGCCGTCATCCCCTTCACGTGCAGCTCGTAGACCGTCGTCTTGTGCCACGGCGTCTCGGGCGGCCGGTCGTTGCCCCAGTCGAAGAACGGGCTCACGACGACGGACCTCGGCATCGCGGGCGCGCTGTCCGACCGGCTCGCGCGCAGCTCGTCACCGGGCTGGTGGCCGAAGAGCGACCGCCGCCAACGCAACGCTCCGTCGACGGCCTTGCCGTACGGGTCGAGCAGGAGCTTGTCCGCGTTGCACCGCAGCCCGTGCGCCGGGCGCCAGGGGCCGTGGACCCGGTAGCCGTAGCGCTGACCGGGCCCGACTCCCGAGAGGTAGCCGTGGTGGATGTGCGCGGTCTCGTCGGGCAGCGCGTGGCGCGTCTCGTGACCGGACGCGTCGAACAGGCACAGCTCGACGCGCTCGGCGACCTCCGAGAAGACGGAGAAATTCGTCCCGACGCCGTCGAAGGTCGCGCCGAGCGGGTACGGCCTGCCGGGAACCACGGCCTGGCCGGGTCTATCCATCCTGACAGGTTAGGCGAGAACGGCCCGCACCCCGGCGGTGATCCCGGCGACCGGCGTGGTCCGCGCCGTGCGACCGGCCGACGCCCGCGCCCGGGCGCCGCCGGTGCTGGCCGTCAGGCCGGGCGGACGTTTGCCGCCTGGAGCCCCTTCTGGCCCTCCTGGACCTCGAACTCGACCGCCTGACCCTCTTCGAGGCTGCGGTAGCCGCTCATCTGGATCGCGGAGTGGTGGACGAACACGTCCGCTCCGTCCGGCTGCGAGATGAAGCCGAAGCCCTTCTCGGCGTTGAACCACTTGACTGTCCCGGTCGCCACTTCGGCGAACCCCCTTTTTCCGCTGGTACAAATAGCGAGAGGGATCCGCCGCGTCGTCGTCGCCGGAACCGGAATGCGGGTGCGCCGCCCGCCGCAGCGGGGCCCACCGTGCTTCCGGCTGCCGCCGCCAGCTACGAGCTCGTCTACTCCCGCGTACGACGCTAGCAGCCGGATCTGGCGCCGTCACGGGTCGGCGGTGCCACCGCGCGCACGGCTTGCGGCGGCCAGGCTCCGGGCTCAGGAGCCGTGCGCCGCCCGCAGCTCGGCGCGCGCCCGCTCGAGCTGCTTGCGCACCGTCGACTCGGCGATCCCGAGCGCACGGCCCGCGTCGCGCGGCGCCATGTCCGCGACGAGGCAGAGCAGGGCGCACGCGCGCCGGCCGGTCGGCATCGCGAGGATCGCGGTCATGAGGTCGCTCCGCACCGCGGCGAGCTCGGCGACGTCACCCGCGTCGCCGCGCGGCCGCTCGAGCGCGGCGGCCACCGCACCGCCGCCCCGTGACGGCGCCAGATCCGGCTGCTAGCGTCGTACGCGGGAGTAGACGAGCTCGTA
>DAHUXW010000014.1 GCA_027306925.1 Acidimicrobiaceae bacterium
GGTCGACGCGGCCGAGCTCTTCTCCTCGCCCGCAGCAGTCGTCGCGCGCTTCGGAGACGACGCCGAGATCGACCTGCTCCGGGCGTTGCGCCGCGGCGCGCGCGCCTGGGCGCCGCTCGAGGCGCTCCTGCACGAGCGGGCGCCGACCGGGCTCGACCTCGACGACGACCGGCTCGCCGAGCTCCTCTCCGACGGGGCGACGCTCCTCCAGGGGACCGGCATCGAGGTTCTCTGGCCCGCGGAGGTCCTCGCGGACGGCATCGAGCTGCGCGCGGCCGTCGTGCCGACGCCGGGAGTCGTCGTCGAGGCGGGCTTCGGCCTCGCGACGCTCGTCGAGTTCCGGTGGCAGGCGACGCTCCACGGCGAGCTCCTCTCCGAGGAGGAGGTCGACCAGCTCGCCGAGGCGAAGCGCGGCCTCGTCCGCCTTCGGGGCAGGTGGGTCGCGGCCGACCCGGCCCTGCTCGAGCGCCTGAAGGCGCGCCGCCGCCACCGGCTCAGCGCGGCCGAGGCGCTCGGGATGCTGCTCGCGGGCACGGTCGACCTCGACGGCGAGGAGGTCCCCGTCGTCGCCGAGGGTCCGGTCGCCGAGCTCGCGGCTCGGCTGCGCGCGCTCACGGGGGCGGCCGAGCAGGGTCTCGGTGTGCCGCCCGGCCTCGCGCCCGGCGTCGAGCTCCGGCCGTACCAGTCTCGTGGGGTCACCTGGCTCCACGCGATGACCGGCGCGGGCCTCGGCGGCTGCCTCGCGGACGACATGGGGCTCGGAAAGACCCTCCAGGTCATCGCGCTCCACCTCCACCGGGCGGCCGCGGGGAGCGGGCCGACGCTCGTGGTCTGCCCGACCTCGCTCCTCGGCAACTGGGAGCGCGAGGTCCGCCGCTTCGCCCCGGGCACTGTCGTGCGCCGGCACCACGGCAGCGACCGGAGCCTCGACGACATCGCGCCGGGGGAGCTCGTCGTCACGAGCTACGGCGTCGCGCGCGTCGACGCGGCCAAGCTCGCCGCCGCGGGCTTCTCGCTCGTCGTCGCGGACGAGGCCCAGCACGCGAAGAACCCGGACACCGCGACCGCGCGTTCGCTGCGCACGATCGGCGGCCCCGCGCGCCTCGCGCTCACGGGCACGCCCGTCGAGAACCGCCTCTCCGAGCTGTGGTCGATCCTCGACTGGACGACGCCCGGCCTGCTGGGCACCTTCGAGCGGTTCGTGCGCACGGTCGCGACGCCAGTCGAGCGCGACCGCGACCCGCAGGTGACCGAGCGGCTGTCGCGCACGATCCGGCCGTTCCTGCTGCGCAGGCGCAAGTCCGACCCGGGCGTCGCGCCGGACCTCCCGCCACGCACCGTGACCGACGTCGCGGTCCCGCTCACGAGCGAGCAGACGACGCTCTACGAGGCCGAGGTGCGCGAGGCGCTCGACGCGATCGAGCACAAGGACGGCATCGTCCGCCAGGGGCTCGTGCTCCGCCTGCTCACGGTGCTCAAGCAGATCTGCAACCACCCGGCGCAGTACCTGCACGAGAAGGGGCCGCTCGCCGGGCGCTCGGGCAAGCTCGCCGCGCTCGAGGAGCTCGTCGACGTCATCGTCGCCGAGGGCGAGTCCGTGCTCGTGTTCAGCCAGTTCGTCGAGTGCCTCTCGCTCGTCGAGGCGCGCCTCGCGCATCTCGGGGTCGAGACGCTCTTCCTCCACGGCCGGATCGGCGCGAGGTGCCGGACCGAGATCGTCGACGCGTTCCAGGCGGGCCGGGCGCCCGTGCTGCTGCTCTCGCTGAAGGCGGGCGGCGTCGGGCTCAACCTCACCCGTGCGACCCACGTCGTGCACTACGACCGCTGGTGGAACCCCGCCGTCGAGGACCAGGCGACGGACCGCGCGCACCGGATCGGCCAGGACCGCCCGGTCCAGGTCCACCGCCTCGTCGCGGAGGGCACCCTCGAGGACCGCATCGCCGGGCTCGTCGAGCGCAAGCGCAGCCTCGCGGAGGCCGTCGTCGGCGCGGGGGAGAGCTGGATCGGCAAGCTCTCGAACGCCGAGCTCGCGGACCTCGTCCGCCTCGGGAGCGGGCGGTGAGCGAGCTCTTCGATCACCGCCCGCGCCTTCCCGGGCCGAGCGCCCCGCGAGCGAAGGGCCGCCGGGCCTTCGGCGAGACGTGGTGGGGCGCCGCGTGGGTCGACGCGCTCGAGCAGCGGGCCCGCCTCGACGCCAACCGCCTCCCGCGCGGCCGCACCTACGCGCGCTCGGGCGCGGTCGGCGACCTCGCCCTCGCGCCGGGCGAGATCCTCGCGAGCGTCCAGGGATCGCGGCGCACGCCGTACAAGGTGCGCGTGCGGGTGCGCGCGTTCGAGCCGCGGGAGTGGGAGCGGCTCCTCGACGCGCTCGCGGCCGAGATCGGCCACACGGCGGCGCTCCTCGACGGCGAGCTCCCGCCCGGCGTCGCGGACGACGTGCGTGGCGCCGGCCTCGACCTGCTCCCCGGCCCGGGCGAGCTCCAGCCGCGCTGCTCGTGCCCGGACTGGGCGGACCCGTGCAAGCACTCGGCCGCGGTCTGCTACCTCGTCGCGGACGCGCTCGACGCGGACCCCTTCGACCTGCTGCTGCGCGGCCGCGGGCGCGACGAGGTCCTCGCGGCGCTTCGTGCCCGGCGCCACGCAGGCGAGGCACCGCCCCCGGCGGCGGGCGAGGGTCCCGAGCGCGACCGCGGGGTCCCCGCGCGCGACGCCTGGCGCCGCGAGCCCGGACCGGTCCCGGCCGCGCCGCACGTGCCGCGCCACGCGCGCCGGCCGACCGTGCTCGCCGCGGACCCGCCGGCGGGAAGTGGCATCGACGCAGACGCGCTGCGCTCGCTCGCCGCGGACGCAGCGGCCCGCGCCCTCGCGCTGCTCCACGGTGCGACGGCCTCCGGCCTCGAGCTCGACGCTGCGCAGGACCTCGCGCGCCGCGCCGCGGCAGCGCTGCCGACCGGCGACGCGACGACCGAGCCTCGGGCGCTCGTCGAGCTCGCGGCGCGCGCGGGGATGCCGGCGCGCGAGCTCCTTCGCCGCGGCCTCGCCTATCGCGACGGGGGAGCGGAGGCGCTCGCGCTCCTCGAGGGCTCCTGGGACCCCGGGCCCGACGCGGTCGCGCCGGGCAAGGCGCTCCTCGGCGAGCGGGCCGTCGCCCGGCGAAATCGCGTCACGCTCGGCGAGCGCCAGCTCCGCCTCGGCCGCGACGGGCGCTGGTACCCGTACCGCAAGGAGCGGGGCGGTGGGTGGCGCCCGGACGGGGCTCCGCTCGCGGCGGCGGCCGAGGACGAGGTCGGCGAGCTCGAGACCGGCGTCGAGGGCCGCTCGAGGTAGGCCGCGGCGCACCACGAGCCGGCCCGCCGCGGGCGTGCGGCCACCGGCCGCGCGCCGTGCGGGCGCCGCCGCGCCTGCAGTCGCGCTCAACGGGGCCGCGTCTCCGGCCGTTCGACACCGGGGAGGTCCGTTCTCGATGGCTGCGGCGCGTGCGAGGTGGAACGTCGTGCTGGCGGCCGGCCTCGTGGCCGTCGCCGGCTACTTCGCCCTGCCCGGCGCCGCGGCGAAGGACGGCGGCTACTTCGCGATCGGCGCCGCCTCGGTCGTCTGCGTCGCGGTCGGGATCGCGCGCCGGCGCCCGGCGGAGCGCCTCGGCTGGGTCGCGATCGCCGTGGGCAACCTCTGCTTCGTCTGCGGCGACGCCGTCTACGACGGCTACCAGTACGTGCTGCACCGGCCGACGCCGTTCCCGTCGTTCGCGGACGCCCTCTATCTCGCGGGCTACCCGTGGCTCGTCCTCGGCATCGCGCGCGTGACCCGCGGGCGAGCCGCGAAGGCCCGGACCCGCGAGTCGCTCGCGGACGCGGCGATCGTCGCGGCCGGCGCGCTCGCGATCTCCTGGCACTTCCTCATGGGTGCGTACGCGACCGACCCGAGCGTCGGGACCTTCGGCAAGCTCGTGAACCTCGCCTACCCCGTGCTCGACCTCGCCGTGCTCTTCGTCGTGGTCGAGGGGCTCGTGTTCGGCACGGCCCGCCGGCCCGTCCACCGGCTCCTCGCCGCGGCCATGGTCGCGATGGTCGTCTCGGACTTCGCGTACGACGTGATGGTCGTCCACGGCACGTACACGGTCGGCAGCCCCGTCGACGCGGGCTGGCTCGTGAACTACGTCCTCGTCGGCGTCGCCGCGCTCCACCCCTCGATGGCGCTGCGGCCCGACGCGGTGCCTCCCGACGCGATGCGGGCCCGGCGCCGCCTCCCGCTCGTCGCGGTCGCGGGCCTCACCGCGCCGGCGATCCTCGCCGCGGGCGCGGTGCTCGGCTCCGAGCGCGACGTCGGGCCCCTCGCCGCGATCTCGATCGTCGTGTTCGTCCTCGTCGTCGTCCGGCTCTGGTGGATGCTCGACCACGTCGGCGGCCAGGCGAGCGCGCTCGAGGCCGCGCTCCAGGCCCGGGAGGCGCTCGAGGGCGAGCTGCGCGAGCGCGCGTTCCACGACGACCTCACGGGGCTCGCGAACCGGGCGCTGCTCCACGACCGCGTCGGCCACGCGCTCGCGTCCGTGGCGCGCGGCCACGGGCTCGTCGGCGTGTGCTTCTGCGACCTCGACGGGTTCAAGACGATCAACGACAGCCTCGGGCACCTCGCGGGCGACGCCGTGCTCGTCGCCGCGGGCAAGCGGATCGCAGGCGTCGTCCGCCCGGGCGACACGGTCGCCCGCCTCGGCGGTGACGAGTTCGCCGTGATCATGGAGGACCTCGGCGATCCCGCGGTCGCGGTCGCGGTCGCGGAGCGCGTCGTGTCCGTGCTCCGCCAGCCCGTCGTCGTGGGCGACCGGGAGGTCGGCCTCTCGGTGAGCGTCGGCGTCGCGGTCGCCGGGGTCTCGACGACGACCGAGCAGCTGCTCAGCCAGGCCGACTCCGCGATGTACGCGGCGAAGGCCGCGGGGCGCGGCCGGCTCGAGCTCTTCGAGCCCGCGATGCTCGACGGCCCGCTCGAGCGCCTCGAGATCACGAGCGCGCTCTCGGGCGCGCTCGACCGGGGCGAGCTCTTCCTCGAGTACCAGCCGCAGTACTGCCTCGCGGACGGGACGCTCGAGGGCTTCGAGGCGCTCGTGCGCTGGCGCCACCCCCGCCTCGGCCTCGTCGTGCCCATGCGGTTCGTGCCGCTCGCCGAGGAGACCGGCCACATCGTCCCGATCGGGCGCTTCGTCCTTGCAAAGGCGTGCGAGCAGGCCGCGCGCTGGGCGCGCGCGGGGGCGGACCTCGTGATGTCGGTGAACCTGTCCGGCCGCCAGCTCACGGACCCGCACCTCGTCGACGACGTCCGGACCGCCGTCGCGGTGAGCGGCCTCGACCCCGGCCGCCTCGTGCTCGAGATCACCGAGAGCGCGGTCATCGCCGACGCGGGCCGCGTCGGCGCGGTGCTCCGCGAGCTCAAGTCGACCGGCGTGCGGCTGGCGATCGACGACTTCGGCACCGGGTACTCCTCGCTCACGTATCTGAAGCAGTTCCCGATCGACGTCCTGAAGATCGACAAGTCGTTCGTCGACCCGCTCGCCGACCCGAGCGCCGAGGGGGAGGCGTTCATCACGACGATGGTCGGCCTCGCCCACAGCCTCGGCATGCGCACGGTCGCCGAGGGCATCGAGCACGCGGACCAGCGCGTCCAGCTCACCGAGCTCGGGTGCGACAGCGCGCAGGGCTTCCTCATGAGCCGGCCGCTCGGGCGCGACGCCGCGACCGAGCTCGTGGACGCGACGGCCCGCGAGCGCGAGCCGGGGACGGCCCGCACCGCCCGCTGAGCGCGGCGCGCACTGTTACGAAGAGCGTCACATACCGCGCCATACATGCCGCGGTTCGGCGCTATATGGCGCGGTCTCGAAATCGCCAGTCGCGACGGAAGGACGCGCTTTCGGTGCGCCGTGCGCAACAACCGGCACGTGTTCGTCGTACGACGGCCCTGAACTGCCGAAAGCCTCTAGGAGGTCGAGGAGCGCAGTGCATAGATGGGCTGGACGGAGTGCGGCGCAGGAGGGAGAATGTCCGCTCACGGTCAGTTGTCAGGAGTGCGCGCTCTCCGTGTGAGCATTGTGTGACCATCCTCGCATCGCCGCGGCGCGTGTTGTAACCTGACCTCGCTCGCGGGTAGGGGCACGATGGTCGGCTGGCGCCGGCTGGCGTCTGCTGTCCGGTGCACCGTAGTGGCTCGTCATGTAGCAGCCACCAAAAAAACACCACAAACAAGGAGAACAAGTTGAATCCAAGATCCTTCCGGATGCGCCGGGTGGGGGTAGCGCTCCTTGCGGGTGTTACTGCCTTCGGCGCCGCCTCGACCCTCGCGGAGGGGGTGGCTTCTGCGGCGACGACTCCGACGGTCAGCGCTGCGCTCACGACGAGCGCGACGACGATCACGGGCACCAGCACAGGGCAGACGACGGGCAACCTCTCGCTGTCCGTGGCCGGCACTCCCACAGTCGGTGACAAGATCGTGATCACCGCGGCGTGCCCGGCCAGCGGCTCGATCTCGTTCACCGCCGGGACCCCGGCGGCTACGGGTATGACGTTCAGCGCATCGGCCTTCGCTGCCTCGGGCACGTGCGGCAACAACGAGCTCGTCCTGACGGTCGCCACGACCACCGCCGTGAACCCGGTGATCGCGATCACGGGCATCACGTACACGACGTCGGGCGTGCCCTCGGGCGCGGTCGCCCTCTCCGGTGTGTACGAGACGCTCGGCCTCGCGTCGA
>DAHUXW010000033.1 GCA_027306925.1 Acidimicrobiaceae bacterium
AGCCTGCTCGCGGACCTCGGCACCATCTGCGCCAACCGGATCGCGCCGACCGACGCCGACCTCGAGGGCTTCACGCTCGTCACCACGCCGACACCGTTCCAGCACCGCGCCTTCGAGCTCCTCGGCGTCTCCCACCGTCTCGGCTACGTGTCGTCATGACTTCCTGCGCGGAGCACCCGAATTCCCAGGTCATCGGGGTGAGGGCCAGCACCGCAGGGGGAACTTCGGGCTAGTGGAGGCGGGCCGTCCCGCTCCATGGCGTCTCGCCGGCCGCGTCCGCCGAGGCCGATTCGAGGGCCGCGAGCCCGCGCGTCACCGGGTTGGCGAGGGTCCCGACTCCGTCGATCGTGATGCGCACGAGGTCCCCGTCGGCGAGCGAGAACGGCGACTCCGGGACGAGGCAGGTACCCGTCGAGAGCACGACGCCGTCGGGGTGGCGGTCGGCGAGGAAGAGGTAGGACACGAGATCTTCGAGCTTCCGGTGGAGGCGACCGGTGCTCGTGTCGCCCTGCCACACCACCTTGCCACCGCGCTCGATGGACAGCGCGATCGAGAGCGCGTACGGGTCGTCGATCTCCCAGACGGGGCGGATCGCCGGACCGAGCGCGCACGATCCGAGGTAGCTCTTCGCCTGTGGGAGGTAGAGCGGGTTCTCGCCCTCGATCGAGCGCGAGGAGACGTCGTTGCACACGCTGTAGCCGACGATCTCGCCGTGGCGGTTGCAGACGAGCGCGAGCTCGGGCTCGGGCACGTCGACGATCGAGTCGCTTCGCACCGCGATCGCGTCACGGTCGCCACGCACGCGCCACGCGGTCGACTTGAAGAACAGCTCGGGTCGCTCGGCGTCGTAGACACGCCGGTAGACGTCGGAGTCGTGCTCGCTCTCCTCGACGCGCGCCTCGCGGGAGGTCTCGTACGTCACTCCGCACGCCCAGACCTCGCTCCGCCCGTCGATCGGTGCGAGCACCTCGACCCCGTCGACCGGCACGGCACGTTGCGTCGCTCGGGAGGTGAGCGCGTCGTGCAGCTCCTCGAGCCGCAGCGACCACAGCGGTGCGAGCGTGTCGCCGAGTGGGACGATCTCTTCGTCGACCAGCAGGCCGGCCGCCGGCGACGCTCCTGGACTCGTTCGGAAGCGGAGGATGTGCATCGGTACCTCGTCTCGTTGCGTTGGTCGTCGTGCCGTGCTGGTCCCGCGGCGGTCAGTGGGAGTCGCGCGGGACGTCGTGACCGCGCGGGCCGCGGAGGAAGTCGAAGTCGGCCCCGAGGTCCGCGCCGAGCACGTGCTCGGTGTAGAGCCAGGTGTAGCCGGAGCGCGAGCGCGGCTCGGGCGGCGTCCACGCCGCTCGCCGCCGCTCGAGCTCGGAGTCGTCGACCTCGAGGGTCAGCGTGCGCGCCGGCACGTCGAGCGTGATCCGGTCACCCGTCTCGACGAGCGCGAGCGGCCCGCCGACAGCGGCCTCCGGGGAGACGTGGAGGACGACCGTCCCGAACCCGGTCCCGCTCATCCGCCCGTCGCAGATGCGGACCATGTCCGTGATGCCCTCGCGCACCAGCTTGGCGGGGATCGGCACGTTGGCGACCTCCGGCATCCCCGGGTACCCTCGCGGGCCGGCGTAGCGGATCACGAGGACGTCGCTCGCGCCGATGTCGACGTCTTCGTCGCCGGCGAGCGCGTGGTACTCCTCGGCCGAGTCGAAGACGACGGCGCGCCCGGTGTGCTTCAGCAGGCTGCTCGATGCCGCCGACTGCTTGATCACCGCGCCCGCCGGGCACAAGTTGCCCGTCAGCACCGCGGTACCCGTCCCCGGAGGTTGTAGTGGCGCGTCGATCGGGCGGATCACCTCTTCGTTCCAGCACCGTGCGCCAGCGACGTTCGCGCGAAGCGTCGCGCCCGTGACCGTGAGCTGGTCGCCGTGGAGCAGCCCGGCCTCGTCGAGCTCGCGCAGCACGACCGGCAGGCCGCCCGCGTAGCAGAAGTCCTCCATCAAGAAGCGCCCAGACGGCATGAGGTCGACCAGCGTCGGCACTGGACGGGCGAGCTCGTCGAAGTCGCCGAGCGCGAGCGGCACGCCGAGGCGTCCGGCGAGCGCGGTGAGATGGATGATGGCGTTGGTCGAGCCGCCGATCGCGGCATTGGTCCGGATCGCGTTCTCGAACGCGGCACGCGTGAGGATCGCGCTCGGCCTGAGGCCCTCCTCGACGAGCGCCACGGCGCGCTCTCCGGCTGCCTGGGCCGTCTCGAAGCGGCGTGCATCGACCGCAGGCCAGGTCGCCGATCCTGGGAGCTGCATCCCGAGCGCCTCTGCCATGCATGCCATCGTCGAGGCGGTTCCCATAGTCATGCAGTGACCGGCCGACCGGGCCATGCATCCCTCGGCCTCGTCGCAGTCGGCCGGCGTCATCCTGCCGGCGAGCAGCTCCGCCTCGAAGCGCCAGACGTGTGTACCAGAACCCACGTCCTCGCCGCGGAACTTCCCGTTCAGCATCGGGCCACCCGTGACCATGATGGCCGGGAGGTCGACGCTCGCCGCCCCCATGAGAAGCCCGGGTGTCGTCTTGTCGCAGCCTGAGAGCAGTACCACCCCGTCGAGGGGGTTGGCGCGGATGAGCTCCTCGGCGACCATGGCGATCAGGTTCCTGTAGAGCATCGCGGTCGGGCGCATGAGCGTCTCCCCGGTGGCGAGAACCGGGAACTCGAGAGGAAAGCCGCCGGACTGCCAGACGCCGCGCTTCACGGCCTCGGCGACGCGGTGCAGGTGCGCGTTGCACGGCGCGAGCTCCGACCACGTGCTCGCGATCCCGATCACCGGCCTGCCGTCGAACACACGGGGTCCGTAGCCCTGGTTGCGCATCCAGGACCGGTAGAGCATGCCCGAGCGCCCGGTCGCACCGAACCACGACTGGCTGCGGCGGGAGGCCCTGGGGCCGACAGGCTCGGACATCGCGTGCCTCCTCGTTCTCATGCGTGCCGGCGGCGCGCGCTCGACGCCCGCCGTCCCCCGGCGGCCGTCACATCCAGCCGCCGTCGATCACCCAGCGCTGGCCGGTGGCGGCGCGGCTGTCGTCGGCCGCGAGCCAGAGCACGAGCCGCGCGACGTCCGCCGGCTCCAGGCGTAGCTTCAAGCACTGCTTGGCATCGAGAGCGGCGAGATCCTCGGGCGTGATCACGCCGCGACGCTGCCGCTCGGTCATCACCCAGCCAGGGACGACGCAGTTGACGCGGATATTGGCCGGCCCGAGCTCGCGGGCCATGGTCCGCGTCAGCCCTTCGATACCTGCCTTCGACGCGATGTAGCCGGCGAGGTCGACGAAGTCCGCGTGAGCGCTGATCGAGCCGAGGTTGACGATCGAGCCACCTCCGTGCGCGGCCATTTGCGGGGCGACCGCCTGGACCGCGAAGAAGTGCGGGCGGAGGTTGACGGCGAGCAGGTCGTCCCATTCCTCGGGCGCGAGCTCCGTGCTCCTCGTCCGCCGGTCACTGGCGGCGTTGTTCACGAGCACCGAGACGGGGCCGAGCGTGTCGGCGGCGTGCTCGAGCGCGGCGAGCAGCGCACCGGTGTCGCGGACGTCGCAGATGATCGCGAGCGGTTCGCGGTGCCCCTCGGCCGCGAGGCGTGCCGCGAGCGCCCTGCTCTCGTCCTCGGCGACATCGACGAACGCGACGGCTGCACCCTGTGCCGCGAAATGGGCGACCAGCGCAGCTCCGATCCCGGTCGCGCCTCCGGTGACGACGACGTTGCGGCCCTCGAGGCTCGGGTAGCGGGCGAAGCGCTCGCGCCCGGTCAGGGCGGCGTCGGTCGGGTCGTGTGGCGCCGGCGAGCCCGGCCGCGCCGCCACTCAGCTCCCGGGGACGATGACGGCGCGCCCGGGAGCACCCGCGAGGAGATCGGCGTAGGCCTCGTTCACCGCGGAAAGCGAGTGGGTGGCGCCCAGCAGCTTCTCGAGCGGCATGCGGCCGGAGCGGTACAGGGAGAAGACGCGCGGCAGCTCGAGGGGAGGACTCGCGGAGCCGTACAGGCTGCCGACGACTCGCTTCTCCTGCTGGACGAGCTCGTTCGTCGGGAGCGAGAAGTGCTCGCCGAGCGCCGCCAGGCCGACGGCGACGAGCGTGCCGCCCGGGCGCAGCGCGCTGAAGGCGGCGCGCATCGTCTCGGGACGCCCGACCGCTTCGACCGCCGCATCGGCGCCGTCCGGGCAGACGCGTCGGATCGCGGCGTCCGCGTCGTCGCCGGCGAGGACGGTGTGCGTCGCGCCGAGGGCCGTCGCGAGCCCGAGCGCCTGCTCGCTCTTGTCGACGGCGATGACGGGGAACGCCCCGGCGGCGGCGGCGGCCATCACCGCCGAGCACCCGACGCCGCCGGCGCCGAAGACGGCGATGCCCCGCCCCGTGACGTCGCCGAGCGCGTTGAGCACGGCGCCGACGCCGGTGATCACGGCGCAACCGGCGATCGCCGCGACCGCGAAGGGGACCCCGTCCGGGATCGGCACCACGGATCGCTCCGGGACGACGCACCGCTCGGCGAAGCACGAGACGCCGAGGAAGTGATATGCGGGCGCACCCTTGAAGCTCAGGCGTGAGGTGCCGTCGAGCAGCCCTCCGGTCGTTGCTTCGACGCGACCGAGCACGCAGCGCTCGGAGTGCCCCGAGAGGCACGGCCGGCACTCGCCGCAGCGCGGACGCCAGAGCAGGGAGACGGCGTCGCCTGGAGCGACGTGCTCGACGCCGGGCCCGACCGCTTCGACGACGCCGGCACCCTCGTGGCCGAGCACGGCGGGAAGCGGGCAGCGCAGGTCGCCGTTCAGGTAGTGGTAGTCGCTGTGGCAGACGCCGGCGGCCTCGACCCGCACGAGGACCTCGCCGGTGCGCGGCTCGTCGAGCTCGATCTGGCCGATCTCGAGCGGCCGTCCCGGCTCGACGAGAACGGCGGCGGTTGCGGTGGTCGTCACCAGGGCTCCCCTCAGCCGAGCCACAGTTCGGGCGGTGCGGCGAGCTCTTCGAGCTCGGACCAGAGCACCTCGGGAATGGCGAGCTCGCTCTGCTCGAGAGTCTCGGCGACGCGCTCGGGGCGGGTGACGCCGACGATCGTCGCAGTGACGTGTGGCTGGCGGAGCGAGAACTGCAGCGCCGCTGCGGAGAGCGGCACGCCGTGGCGCTCGCAGGCGTCCTGCATCGCCCGTGCGCGTCGGCGGATCTCGTCCGGGGTGTCGCGGTACGCGTACTTCGGCTGGGCGTCCGGACCCTTCGCGAGCATCCCGCCGCCGAACGGCGCGCCGTTCACGGCCGCCACGCCGGCGTGCGCGCACTGCTCGAACAGGCCAAGTGCCGAGCGATCCATCAGCGTGCAGCGGTTGTGCGAGACGATGGCCTCGAAGTAGCCGGTCTCGACGAATCGGCGGAGCAGGTCGGTCGGCCCGGCGGCGACGCCGAGGTGCGCGACCACGCCTTCGTCCTTGAGGGCGCGCATCGCAGCGACGGGACCGTCGGGCGCCATCGCCTCCTCGAAGCTGATCCGCTCGGGGTCGTGGAGGTAGAGAACTTGCAGCCGATCGAGTCCGAGCCGTTCACAGCTCTCGGTGACCGAGCGGCGGGCGCGGGTGCCGGAGAAGTCGAGCCGACCGCCCTCGCTGGCCGGATCGACCTTGGTGGCGAGCACGTAGCCGTCCGGCAGGCCGCCGAGCTCGCGGAGCACCGCGCCGATCCGCCGCTCCGACTCGCCGTCCGCGTAGCTGTTCGACGTGTCGATGAAGTTGATCGGGCCGGCGAACGCGGCGAGCAGGGTCGCGCGGGCGCGCTCGTCATCGACGCCGTACCCGTAGAGCTGTGGCATCGAGCCGAGTGCGCTCGTCCCCACGCACAGCGGGGTCACCGACAGCCCCGTGCGTCCGAGCGGTCGCGCCTCCATTGTCACCACCCTTGTCCTGTCCGCCTCGTCACGAGCAGGCGGCGGCGAGCTGGCTCCGCAGCGGCTCGCGCACCTCGCACGAGGAGAACGCGAACGAGTCCGCGAGGGCGTCGAGCTCGTCGTCGTCGACGCCCGCGAACAGCTTCGCGTACTCGCCGACGAGAGGCTGGGCGACCGTGATCGTCAACAGCAGCGTGCGGACCCAGTCCCAGCGCCCCCAGGGGTAGGGGTCGAAACCGGGGATCTCGTTCGCGACGAGGTCCTGGACGGGTCGGCTCACCTCCGCCGGTCCCTCGCCGTCGCTTCCCCATGCGTCCGCCGCGAGGCGCTCCTTCTTCGCGACGAACTCGTCTACGAGATGACGGTAGGGGGTGTCGGGGCGGAGCGACACGAGGCCCTGGCGACCGATGTCCTTGTAGGTCCACAGGCACCAGCTCGCGCGGTGGCGTCCGTAGAGGTCGAGCTGGTCCTCGAGGATCTGCTGGCGCTGACGGTTCGTCTCGGCGTCACGCGTGTAGACCGGGCCGAACTCGCCCACCCAGACCGGGGTGCCCGTCTTGCGTGAGAACTCCGTGCGCTGCAGGAACTTCTCCTCGGCGCTCTGCCGGTCGTGCCAGACCCCCCTCGTGTGGCCGGGGTACGGGCCGCCGTACCCGAGGCCGGCCGCGACGTAGTCGTGGCAGACGTAGACGGTGTTGTCCGTCGGCTCGCCGAAGATGTCGAACTCGGTCGAGTAGGTGTTGCCGTCGAGGAACAGGACGTGGTCGGGGTCTATTGCGCGGATGGCGCCGAGCAGGCGCTCGTAGAACGGGCCGATCACGGCACGGCTCTCGTCGGCGGGCTCGTTCATCGGGTTGTAGCCGGCGACCGCCGGGTTCCCCTTGTAGCGGTCCGCGATCGCCTCCCAGATGTGGACCGTGCGGTCCTGGAAGTGGGGGTGCTCCCAGAGGGACGCGACATGGGTCGGGTTGTCGCAGTGCCAGTGGTGGTTCTGGTACCCGGGGAGCGCGTGGAGGTCGATCACCGAGTAGATGCCCTGCGCGGCGCAGAGCTCGATCGCCCGGTCGAGGTGGCGGAAGCCGTCCTCCTTCACGACGAAGGGTCGGCTGTCGTCCTCGAGGTGGCGGTAGTTGACCGGGATACGCACCGAGTTCAATCCGATCGACCCGAGGAAGGACGCGTCCTGCTCGCCGAAGAAGGCCGTGAGGAGGCGCTCGAAGAAGCGCTCGTAGCGCTCCGTGCCGAGCACCGCGCGCATCTCGTGGCGCATGAGGCTCTCGTTCGCGGAGTACCCGGTGATGAAGTTCTCCATGTTGAGCCAGCCGCCGAGCGCCGCCCCTCGCAGGACCACGGACTCGCCGTCGCCGTTGACGAAGGTCGATCCCGCGACGCGCAACGGGCTGAGCTTCGATTCGACCATGCTTCCCCCAAGGGATTCGAATGTTTCGAAAGTTGCGTCGACGCGGACGTGCGGCTGCACGCTATGAGCGAGCCTCGGCCGCCGTCAACAGCGACGGCCGGGACCAGGGGTGAGTGAGGGCGATTCGGCGATACCCGCAGAGTAGGCCCACGGGATTCGGCCGTGCCGAGGATGCGCGCTCCGCCCTTGACGGCCGGCGTGCGCTTCACTACGGTACCGCGTCGGGTCGAAATGTCTGGCAGCAAGACATCGAAATTTCGAAGTCGGTCCGCGATCGGGGTGGGATCCGGCGCCGGCGAGGGGGGCTCGTGGTCGAGGTCAACAACCGGGTGACGATGGCCGAGGTGGCTGCCGCGGCGGGCGTGTCGATCCCCACGGTCTCCAAGGTCCTCAACGGGCGTGCGGACGTGGCCCGGGAGACCCGCGACCGGATCGAGCGGATGCTCGCCGAATTCGGTTACGCACCCCAGCCACGCAAGACACGGCGTGCCGGCGTGATCGACCTCGTGTTCACCGAGCTCAGCGAGTGGGCGACGGAGATCGTGCGCGGAGCAGAAGAGGCCGCGCTCGCCCTCGGGAGCCGGATCGCCGTGTCCGCGGTGCGCGGCGATGCCGCCGAGCGGAACTGGTGGACGAGCCTCGCGTCGAGCAGGACCGACGGCGTGGTGCTGGTGCTCACCGAGCTCGCACCCGAGCACCGAGATCGGCTCGCCGCGCTCGAGATCCCGATGGTCGCGGTCGAACCCGTCTCGGACTCCGACCCGCGCATCCCCTCGGTCGGCGCAGCCAACTGGGCCGGTGGCCTTCGGGCGACCGAGCACCTTCTCGAGCTCGGGCACCGCCGCATCGGCACGATCACCGGTCGGCCGAGCGTGCAGTGCAGCCAGGCACGCCTCGACGGCTACCGCACGGCCCTGCGGCGGGCGGGCGTTCCGCTCGACCCGGCGCTCATCGCCGTCGGCGACTTCCACTACGAGTCCGCGCTCGCCGCGGCGTCCACGATGCTCGAGCTGCCCGAGCGACCGACGGCGATATTCGCTGCGAGCGACCTGCAGGCGATGGGCGTCTACGAGGCGGCGCGACAGCACCACCTGCGCCTGCCCGACGATCTCAGCGTGATCGGGTTCGACGACGTCCCGATGGCGGCGTACGCGCCGCCGCCGCTCACGACGATGCGCCAGCCGCTCGACGAGATGGCGAGCCTCGCGGTGAGGAGCCTGCTCGCGCCCGTCGGCACGGGCATGAGCGAGCGCGTGGAGCTCGCGACCAGCCTCGTCGTGCGCTCGAGCACGGCGCCGCCGGGCGAAGCGACCACCCCATGACCACCGAAGGAGCCTGACCGTGCCATTGGTCCAGATCGACCTCGATCGCTCGCTCATGTCGAAGAAGGACGAGATCAGCGACGCGATGCACCAAGCGTTCCTGGACAGCGATCTCCAGGTGCCGGAGGCGGACAAGTTCCAGATCTTCCGTCCGCACGACTCGGGCGAGCTCGTCGCCGACCCGACCTACAACAACGTCGAGAGACGCTCCGTCACCTACATCCACGTGACGATGGTGCACAAGTACCCGGTCGACGCGAAGTCCCGCCTGTTCCGCAACATCGCCGAGCGAATGGAGGGATGCGGGTTGCGCCGTGAGGACCTGCTCATCTGCGTGGTCGAGAACGGGTTCGAAGACTGGTTCGCCGGCAGGATCCGCGGCGAGTAGCGCACGCGCCCAAGAACAGGAGGCGACACCTATGGCGCCACTCAAGATTCTCTACGTCGGCGGCACCGGCACCATCAGCTGGTCGTGTGTCAAGCGGTCGGTCGCGGTCGGGCACGACGTCGCGGTGCTCAACCGGAACCGCACCGTCGCCCGGCGACCGCTGCCCGGAGGTGTCGAGGTGCTCGAGGCGGACTTCGTCGAGGCGGAGTCGGTCGAGCGGGCGATCGGCGGCCGGCACTTCGACGCGGTCGTGAACTTCATCTCGTTCCGCCCCGACCAGGCGGAGCGCGCGATCGAGCTGTTCGGGGAGCGTACCGAGCACTACGTGCACATCAGCACCGCCGCGCTCTACCAGAAGCCGCCGCGGCGCGTGCCCTATCTCGAGTCGACCGCGCGATCGAGCCCGACGTCGGCCTACGCGAAGGAGAAGATCGCCGCGGAGGACGTGCTCTCCGAGGCGTACGCGACCCGCGGCTTCCCGGTCACCGTCGTGCGCCCGTCGCACACCTACGACGATGCCCGCCCCCCGATCCCCGGAGACTGGACGGTGATCGACCGGATGAAGCGCGGCGACGAGGTGGTCGTCCACGGCGACGGGACCTCGCTCTGGACGGTCACGCACGCCGAGGACTTCGCGCTCGGCCTCGTGGGACTCCTCGGGAATCCTCAGACCCGGGGCGAGGCGTTCCACATCACGTCCGACTTCGTGTACTCCTGGAACCAGCTCTACACGATGGTCGCGGCGGCGATCGGTGTCGTGCCGCGCATCGTGCACGTGCCGACCGACCTGCTTCGAGTCGGTGCACCTGACTGGTTCTGGAGCGAGCTGATCGAGGGCGATCTGCAGTACAGCGTCGTCCTCGACAACTCGAAGATCCGCTCGTACGTGCCCGAGTTCGTGCCGAAGGTGAACTTTGCAGACGGCGCACGGCGGATCGTCGCCTGGCGCGCCGAGCATCCGGACGCCGCCGTGGGCGACCCGTCGCTGGACGCCGTGTTCGACCGGCTCGTGCGCGGCTACCACCTGGCCGAGGACGCCTTCCGCTCGCTCGCGCCGTGACCGCGGAGGGGACGACGGGCGCGCTTCAGCCGTCCCCTCCTCCCGAGATCCACCTCGTGCAACTCAACAACCGACCTGTCACCGAAGCCTTGGGGGGTATTTCACGATGCTAACAAGAGCCGCATCCGCCATCGGCGCCTGCGCGCTGCTCGGCGGGCTCGTCGCCGTCGGCAATGCCGGGGCCGCCACGACGCACCATTCCAGGACGAGCTACGTGAGCGGCGGGACGTTCTCGCTCGCGATCTCGTCCGACCCGGGCGACATCGACCCGTACCAGTCGACCGAAGGCACGGCGCGACAGATCTACGCGTTCGGCTATGACACCTTGCTCGCGCGCAGCTCGAGCGGCAAGCCCGTCTCCGAGCTCGCGCAGTCCTGGAGCGCGTCGCCGAACAAGGTCAGCTTCACCTTGCGCAAGGGAGTCACCTGTGACGACCGCTCCACGCTCACGGCTACCGATGTCGCGAACGACCTCGCGTACATCAAGAACCCGAAGACGATCTCGCCGTGGCTGAACTTCGCGCTGCCGATCGACTACGCGGTCTCCGCAGACGACGCGACCCGCACGGTCACGATCACGACGGTGAAGGACTTCGGCCTCCTGCTCCAGGGTGCCGGCGAGCTCCCGATCGTCTGCCCGCAGGGCCTCACCGACCCGCAGACCATCCAGCACAAGTTCGACGGGACCGGCCCGTACCAGATCACGAGCTACTCGACCGGGGTCTCCTACTCGATGCAGGTGCGGCCGGGCTACGCCTGGGGCCCGGGCGGCGCGAGCACCGCGGCGGCCGGCACGCCGGCGGTCGTCAACGTCGACTTCGTGTCGAGCGAGTCGACGGCGGCCAACGAGCTGCTCGCCGGTCAGCTCAACGCGGCCCAGATCACCGGCCCTGACCGGAGCCGCCTCGGCTCGCTCCAGCACGTGAACGTCCCGGTCGTCGTTGGCGAGCTCAACTTCAACGAGCGCAAGAACCGGATCACCGCAGACGGCGACGTCCGCAAGGCGCTCGCCGAGGCGATCAACTACAAGAACGTCGCGAAGGTCGGCACGAGCGGAGAGGGCGCGGTCGCGCGCAGCCTCGCCGTCGAGCAGCCGGCGCTCTGCCCCGCCACGACGACCAACGCCCTGCCGTCACGCAGCCTCAAGTCCGCGAGGGCCCTGTTGACCGCCGACGGCTGGAAGGTGGGCGCAGGCGGCGTCCGTCACAAGCACGGCGAGGCGCTGAAGATCAACCTCATCTACCAGATCGGGGCGCCGCAGACGCAGAGCGCGGTCGAGCTGCTGAGCCAGGAGTGGGCGCCGCTCGGCGTGCAGACCGTGATCAACGGCTACACCGAGACGGAGTGGACACAGATCCTGACGGTGACGAGCAACTACGACATCTTCTACAGCGGCATCAACCTCGAGTTCCCGTTCCAGTACACGGACTTCTTCGGCGGTCCGGCGCCGACTGCCGGCGGGGACAACTTCGGAGACATCCACAACTCGAAGTTCCTGAAGCTGTCGGACCAGGCGCTCGGGACGCTCGGCACCAAGGGCTGCGACCTCTGGAACAACGCACAGCGCGCGCTCATGGCCCGGGCGGACGTCGTGCCCATCTCGACCGGTGACCGCCCCTTCTACATGTACCACTCGACGCTGCAGACCTCGGGGCTGTTCGCGGTGCCGACCAGCATCCGGCTGCTCCAGTAGCCGGTCGATCCGACGAGGACAGAAGGTGACGGAGGGGCTCCCCGCAGAGCGGGAGGCCCCTCCGTCCCCGTGAAGGACAGGTGATGGCCGAGATCGCGACGCTGTCCGTGCTCCCCCCGACCGCTCCCGAGGACGCGTCGACCGCCGGCGGTGGCGCCGCGGGACTGGCGCGCTTCGTCGCCCGCCGGCTGCTCCGGCTGGTGGGCTCGCTGCTCGTCCTCGTGACGGCCACGTTCGGGATGATCCACCTCCTACCGGGCAACCCGGTGCGCGCCGCGCTCGGGCAGGACGCGACGGCGGCCGTGGTCGCGGCGCGCACGCACCAGCTCGGCCTCGACCGGACCCTCGTCGACCAGTACTTCAGCTACCTGCACGGTGTGGTCACCGGGAACCTGGGCGTCTCCATCGTGTCGAGCGAGCCTGTCTCGACGATTCTCGGGGCGCGGATTCCCGCGACGCTGTCGATCGCGCTTCCCGCCTTCGTCCTCGTGCTGCTCGTGTCGCTGCCGATCGGCCTGTCGATGGCGCTGCGGACTCGTCACGGGCGCGGCGAGCGGACGCGCGTCGCGTTCATCGGCGTCACGGGCCTCGTGAACTCGGTTCCCGACTTCGTCTGGGCGACGTTGCTCAGCGCGGTGTTCGTGGTGGGACTGAAGCTCCTCCCGGTTGCAGGAGACGCCGGGTTCACGTCACACATCCTCCCGGTCGTCGCGCTCATGCTGGGACCGGCGGCTTCGCTGTCGCGCATCGTGCGCGTGGAGGCCACGAAGGTGCTGGAGAGCGAGTACATGCAGGCCGCCAGAAGTCGCCGGCTGCCGTGGCGGCTCCTCTACCTCCGGCACGCGCTGCCGAACATGATCACCGCGTCGCTCACGTTCTCGGGCATGATCCTCTCGGGTCTGATCGCCGGTACGGTGCTCGTCGAGAACGTATTCGCCTGGCCCGGGCTCGGCACCGAGATCTCACAGGCGGTCGTCTCGAAGGACTACCCGTTGGTCCAGGGGATCCTCCTCATCCTCGGCGCGATGGTGCTCGCGATCCACCTCATGGTCGACCTCGTGCTCGGTATCCTCGACCCGCGCTCGCGCATCGGCGAGAGCTGACGATGGCCCGCCTGCGAATCTTCGTGCGCACACCGCCCGGCGTCGCCGCTCTCGTCCTGCTCGTCGGCCTACTCTTCCTCGTCGTCGCCGCACCCACGATCTGGGGGGCGGGAGCCGCGAACAGCAACGTCGCGATCTCGAACCAGGGTCCGAGCGGCGCGCACCTGCTCGGCACGGACGCGCTCGGACGCGACGTCCTCGACCGGGTTCTCGTCGCGACCCGTTCCTCGCTCGTGCTCGCAGTGCTTGCGACAGCGGTCGGCGGTGCGATCGGGGTCACCCTCGGCGCGCTCTCGGCCGTGACCGGGCGCGTCGGGGCTCGGGTGCTCGGGGCGGCCATCAACGTGCTGCTCGCGTTCCCCGCGTTGCTGCTCGCGATCTTCTTCGCCGTCATCTTCGGGCTCGGGTCGGTGGCGAGCGTGTTCGCGGTCGGCGCGTCGTTCGCCCCCGGCTTCGCACGTCTGACCCAGACGCTCGCGGCCTCCATCGCGGAGCGCGACTACATCCGGGCCGCGCGCCTGCTCGGGCGCGGCCGCTTCCACATCGCCTGGCGCCACATGCTGCCGAACGTGTCGGAGCCATTGATGCTCTACGGCACGATCCACGTCGGCACCGCGATCCTCACGCTCGCGGGCCTGAGCTTCCTCGGGCTCGGCGTCCAGCCTCCTGCGTACGACTGGGGCCAGCTCCTCCAGGTCGGGCTCTCCCAGATCTACCTGACCCCGGCCCAGGCGCTCGGGCCGGCGGGTGCGATCGTGATCGCCGGGATCGCCTGCAACTTGGCGGGCGAGGTGCTTGCCGACGCCCTGTCGGGCCGCCAGCGCGTGCGCCCGCTCCGCCCGGTGCCCGCGGCGCCGGGGTCGCGAAGCGGCGGCACCGGGCTGCTCGAGGTCCGCGACCTGGCGATCGAGCTGCCGGCGGCCGGCGGGGTGGTCCGACCGGTGCGCGAGGTGTCCTTCGACCTCCAGCCCGAGGAGCGCCTCGGCATCGTGGGCGAGTCCGGGTCCGGGAAGAGCATGACCGCCCTCGCGATCGCGCAGCTCGTCGGGGACCAGGGTCGTGTCCGCGCCGATCGCCTGAGCTTCGCCGGGCGCGACCTCCTCGCGGAACCGGCCAAGGACAACGCCGCGCTGCTGGGGCGGAACATGGCGATGATCTTCCAGGACCCCGGCGAGGCGCTCAACCCCGCCTTGAAGATCGGGACGCAGCTACGCGAGCCGGCGCAGGTCCACCTCGGGCTCGACCGCAGGGCGGCGGCCGTCCGCGCCGCCGCCTCGCTCCGATCCGTCGCGATCCCCGACGTGCGCCGGCGGATGCGCCAGCACCAGCACGAGCTGTCGGGGGGAATGAAGCAGCGGGTCTGCATCGCGGTGGGCCTCACCGGCGAGCCGAAGCTGCTGATAGCGGACGAGCCGACGACGGCGCTCGACGTGTCCGTGCAGCGGCAGATCCTCCGGTTGCTCGTGCAGGCCGGCGAGCGGGAGCAGACGGCGGTGCTGCTGATCTCGCACGACATCGCCGTCGTGTCCGAGGTCTGCGATCGCATCCTCGTCATGTACGCGGGCTACGCCGTCGAGGACGCGCCGGTCGAGGCCTTGCTCCGCGCCCCGGCCCACCCGTACACCGAGGTCCTTCTCGCCGCGAGCCCGGACATGGCGACGGAGCGCGGCACCCCGCTGCCCACGCTCGAGGGCAGGGTTCCCGGTCCGGAGGTCGAGCTCTCCGGCTGCTACTTCGCGCCGCGCTGCACCTACGCGGACGAGCGCTGCCGCAGCGAGCGCCCCCCGCTCGCGCCGCTCGATGCCACGCGTCGCGTCGCATGCTGGCACCCTTGCAACGTCCCCGCGCCGGCGGCGACCCGCGCGGACGAGATCGCGGCGAGCCGATGACCGGCCTGACCGTCGACCACCTGAGCGTGAGCTACGGCGGAGTCAGCGCCGTCGACGACGTGAGCCTCGAGGTGCGGCCGGGGAGCGTGGTCGGCCTCGTCGGAGAGTCGGGCTCGGGCAAGTCGACGCTCGCCGCCGCGGTCGTCGGGCTTGTCGGCTACTCGGGGCGGGTGAGCTGGAAGGGCGAGCTCCTCGACGGGCGGGCGGGACGCGGGGCTCGCCGCCGCGTGCAGCTCGTCTTCCAGGACCACCGCAGCTCCCTCGATCCTCGCATGACCGTCGCGGGCATCATCGGCGAGGCGCTGTCGGGCGGGAACCGGGACGAAAGGTCGCGCCGGCTGCTCGACCTCGTCGCGCTCGATCCCGCCGTCCTCGATCGCCTCCCCGGCTCGCTTTCGGGCGGCCAGCGCCAACGAGTGGCGATCGCCCGGACGCTCGCCGCCGAGCCCGAGGTCCTGATCGCCGACGAGGTCACCGCCTCGCTCGACGTCTCGGTCCAGGCGGTGGTGCTCAACCTGCTGCGCGACATCCAACGCGAGCTCGGGCTCACCGTGCTGTTCATCAGCCACAACCTCGCCGTCGTCCGCTACATGAGCGACGAGGTCGCCGTGATGTACCACGGTCGGATCGTCGAGCGAGGCGCGGCGACCGAGGTGATCGCCGACCCGCAGCACCCCTACACCCGCACGCTGGTCGAGGCGGTCCCCCAGCTCGGCAAGCGGCGCCCGACCGAGGAGGGAGCCGAGCAGCTCCTGCTCGAGTCCTCACAGTCGCCCGCAGGGGGCGCCGGCTGCCCGTTCCGGTCGCGCTGTCCCGTCGGGCCGCGGGTTCTTGCCGGCCGCGACCTCTGCGAGCACGAGGATCCGTTTGCCCGCGCGCGCTCGCGGCGCAACGAGGCGGCATGCCACTTCGCCGAGGCGCGGCGGGCGTCGTGCTAGCTGCCGGCCGAGGGACGCAGGAGGCCGAGGGCGCAGGAGACCCAGGGCGCAGGAGACCGAGCCGCGCCTCACGCGCCCCTTCGCGCACCACCGGGCCGCGTCCGGAGAAGGTTCCGCTGCCCGAGGTCGCCGCGAAGTCCGAGAACCCGACCGCGGCCTTCCACGAGCGCGCGAAGGAGCGAGATGCCGACGAATGACGACGCGGTGCGTTGGGGGATCCTCGGGACGGGCAACATCGCCTCGAAGTTCGCACTCGACCTGTCGTTGAGCGGCTCGGGGCGCGTCGTCGCGGTCGGGTCGAGGACGGTGGAAGCGGCCGACGAGTTCTGCGCCCGCGCCGGCGTCCCCCGCGGCTATCCGAGCTACGAGCAGCTCGTCGCCGACGACGACGTCGAAGCCGTGTACGTCGCCCTGCCGAACCCGCTCCACTACGCGGGTGCGGTGGCGGCGCTCGAAGCCGGCAAGGCGGTGCTCGTCGAGAAGCCGTTCACCGTCGAGGCCCGCGAGGCTCGCGCGCTCGTGACGCTCGCGCGCGAGCGCGGGCTGTTCCTGATGGAGGGGATGTGGACTCGCTGCCTGCCGCACTTCGCCGACCTGCGCGCGGTCCTCGACTCCGGGCGGATCGGCGACGTGAGGCTCGTCGTGGCGGAGCACGGCATCGGCTTTCCGCTCGATCCCACGCACCGCATCTACGATCGGGACCTTGCCGGCGGCGCGCTGCTCGACCTCGGCGTCTACGTGCTGTGGCTCGCGTCGTTCGTGTTCGGTGCCCCCGAGGACGTCACCGTGGCGAGCGCTCCGGCGCTCACCGGAGTCGACGCGCAGACGGCGCTCGTGTGCCGGTACGCGGGCGGGCGCCAGGCCGTGCTCACGACGAGCATCGAGACGCTCCTCGCCAACCGGGCGGTGATCGCGGGGCGTGACGGCCGGATCGAGATCGAGGGCACGTGGTACCGGCCGACGCGCTTCTCGGTGGTCCCTCGCCTCGCGATCGCGACGGACGGCGAGCCGGAGCTCCACGAGCACCGGACCGAGGGAAGCGGCCTGCGTTTCGAGGCCGAGGAGGTCGCGCGGTGCCTGCGCGCCGGCCTCACCGAGAGCCCACTCGTCCCGCTCGACGAGACCCTCGCGATCGCCTCGGCGATGGACGACGTCCGCCGTCAGATCGGGCTCCGCTATCCGTTCGAGCCGGACCGCTGACGCCGTCCCCAGGAGCGGTTCGCGCGTGAGCGGGGATCCGTTCCTCACCGAGCCACAGCGGCGCGCCTACGTGGCGCTCGCCGACCGCGTCGTCCCCGCGGATCGCTGGCCGTCGGCGAGCGGTACCGGCGCGCTCGCTCACCTCGAGTCGCTCTGTCCCGGAGGCGAGCTGTCGCCGGGGCTCCGGCCCGCCTCGCTCGATGCGGTGCGCGCCGGGCTCGACGCGCTCGACGCGTCCGCCCTCCACCGGTTCGGGCACCCGTTCGAGGCGACCAGCGCGCGCGACCAGGACGCGCTGCTCCGAGATGTCGAGGCGGGCGCTGCCGTCGGCTGGCCCGTCGACCCGGCCAGCTTCTTCGCCGCGGCGGTCCGGGTCGTGTGCGAGGGCTACTACGGGAACCCGCCCGCAGGCGACGGTCCGGCACCGAGCGCGTGGGAGATGGTCGGGTTCCGGGATCGCATCGGCGCGGCGGCGCCCCGGTGCGAACCGCTCGACGAGGCCTACTTCGACACGACACCTCCGGTCGCGCTCGCGCGCCGTTACGACGTCGTGGTCGTCGGTTCGGGCGCAGGCGGGAGCGTCGTCGCCGCGCTCGCGTCCGAGGCGGGGCGGCGCGTCCTCGTGCTCGAGCGAGGGGAGTGGCTCGGTGACCGGGCCGTCGGTCACGACCACCTCCGCAACCAGCGATTCACCCGGTGCGGCACCAACGCCGGCCCCGGAGGTGACGAGGTGCGCACGCTTCTCGGCGCGGACGGAAGCGAGCGGGACGTGTCCCCGCTCGACGCGGCCTTCCAGAACAACGCGCGCACGGTCGGTGGCGGGACGCGGGTGTTCGGAGCGCAGGCGTGGCGATTCCATCCCGACGACTTCGCCATGGCTCGTCGCTACGGGGTGCCGGAGGGGAGCTCCCTCTCGGACTGGCCGCTCAGCTACGACGACCTCGAGCCCTACTACGACCGTGCCGAGTGGGAGCTCGGTGTCTCGGGGGACCCGGGAGCCCACCGGGGCGCGGGCTGGCGTAGGCGTGGCTACCCGATGCCGCCGCTCGGCGGGGGCGCCGGCGCCAGCCGTCTCGCGGCCGGGGCAGAGGCGCTCGGATGGGAGGCGGGAGCGGTCCCGTTCCTTGTCAACTCCCACGCGCGCGACGGGCGTCTCGCATGCGCGAGGTGTGCGCACTGCGTCGGCTTCGCGTGCCCCACGAACGCGAAGAACGGGGCGCACAACACGGTGCTGCGTCGGGCGCTCGCGACCGGCCTGGCGCAGCTCGCGACGGGCGTCGCCGCGGTGCGGGTCCACTCCGAGCGCCCCGGCTCGGTCTCCGGGGTCGAGCTGGCCTGGGAGGATGGCGACGGCACGACGAGCCGTCGCGTCGTCGGCGCGACGCACGTCGTCGTGGCGGCAGGTGCGGTCGAGAGCGCCCGTCTCCTCTTGAACAGTGCCGGCGCAGACGCTCCGGGCGGAATCGGGAACGCGCACGACCAGGTCGGGCGGCACCTGCAGGGCCACGTGTACACGGGCGCGCTCGGCAGGTTTCCCGGCGTCGTCGAGGAGTGCCTCGGCCCGGGACCGGCGATCGCGACGCGACGGTTCAGCCACGACCTCGACGCCGTCGGCGGCGGGATGCTCGCGAACGACTTCGTGAAGATGCCCGTCGCCTACTGGGCGCTCTGCCTCCCGCCGGACGCGCCCCGATGGGGCGCGGCGGGAAAGCAGGCGATGCGAGGCTACGCGCACACGCTGCACGTCACCGGGCCGGTCGAGGAGGTGCCGTCGCCGCGGTCGCGCGTGCGCCTGTCACGCCGGGCGCGCGACCGCTTCGGCGTCCCGGTGGCGATGTTCTCCGGACGCGTGCACCCGGAGACGCTGCGCACGGCCGCGGCACTCCGGGCGCGAGCGGTCGAGTGGCTCGAGGCTGCGGGTGCCGAGGACGTGTGGTCGCAGCCTCTCCCGTCGGCCGACCACCTGAGCGGCGGCCAGCACCAGGCCGGCACCCTGCGGATGGGTGTGGACCCGACGACGTCCGTCACCGACGTGCTCGGTAGGGTGCACGGCTACGAGAACCTTTGGGTCGCGGACGGTTCAGTGCACGTGACCAACGGCGGCGTCAACCCCGTTCTCACGATCTTCGCCCTCGCCTACCGTACGGCGGAGAACGTCCTCGAGAGCTCGTCTGGGTGAGCATCCACGATCGTCAGCTATGGCGCTCCGACCTCGTTCACGAG
>DAHUXW010000064.1 GCA_027306925.1 Acidimicrobiaceae bacterium
GTCGGGCGACTCCACCGGAGCGCGCGTCCTGATCTCGTGCTCGGAGATCCGGCAGTACGACACGACCGGGGCCCCGGTGCGCTCGGAGCCGAAGCTCGGGAAGGCCTGCGCGAAGCGGCCGTCGAGGAACGCCGCGACCGAGAGCATCTCTGCCGCGGTCACCACCCCCTGGCCACCTCGCCCGTGGAACCGCACCTGGAACATTGCACGCCCTTCGCTCGCCGGCGGACGGCCGCTGCCGACCGCCGCCCGACAAGCCTCGCCCGACGGCCTCCGGGTGCGTAGGGCCGATGGTCACATCGGCCGCGCGCCCGACGCGGCTCAGGCCTAGCGGACCAGGCGGGACGCGCGCCGCGCGAGCCAGCCGGCGAGGCGCGCGACCTCAGGCGTGGTGCACCCGGCGACCGGAGATGTCCCGCGGCACGATGCGCACCCAGTGGACCTCGTCGGGCAGGACCCAGGTCGGCACCACGAGGGAGCGCTCTCGCACCGACGCCTCGTCGAGCGCGCCGGTGATCTCGAACGCGGTCCCCTTCACCACGACGCTCGTGGCGCTGTCACCCTCGCTCGCGAACTCGTCGACCTCGAACGCGACGCGGTCGAGGCCCGCGTGCTCGAGCTTCGTGCCCGGCCGCGTCACGAAGACGATCCGGTCGCCGTCGAGCGCGTAGTTGACGGGGAACACGTCGGGTTGGCCCTCCTCGACGACCGCGAGCCGGCCGAAGCGGTGGTAGCCGAGGATGGCGAGGCACTCGTCGCGCGAGAGCTCTTCGAAGTACCCCTGCGCTCCAGACATCGGACCTCCCTCGGCGAGACGTCACACGGCCCGGTGCCGGCCACGCCGCGCCCCCCATCCAGCCACACGCGCGGCCCGCGGGGCAAGGGTCGTTTGCCCCGCGACGACGCGGCCCCGTGGCCCGACCCCCCGGCGCCGGGGGGTCGGGGCGCCGGGGCGTCATCCGTCGACAGTGAGCCGGTCGTCGACCTTCGTGATGCCCGTGCAGCTCGCTGCGGCGTGCGTCGCGACCCGCGCCTCCTCCGCGGAGCGGACCTCGCCGGTGAGCACCGCGATCGATCCCTCGACCGCGACACGCACCCGGCGGGCGGCGAGCGCGGCGTGCCTCGTGAGCGCGCCGGCCACGGCCTTCTCGACGTGGCTCGCCCCGGCGGGTGCCGCGGTCACGATGAGGTTCGTGACGTTGCGCACCCCGACGAGCCGCTCGACGAGCCGCTCGGCCTCGTCCGCCACGAACTCGTGCGGGACCGTCCCGGTGAGGGTGACCACGCCGTCGACGACGGTCGCCTCGATCGCGTCCCGAGGCAGGGTCGACGTCCAGCTGAACAGGTGCGCGATGGTCTGCGCGAGGTCGCTGTCGTCGCGCTCGTGGTCGTCGGGCAGCCGGACCTCGAGCTCGTCCGCGATCGCGAGCACGCCCGCGACGCGATGTGTCGCCTCCACGGCCCGGGTGCGGTCGAAGAGGGACGGCACGTGCCCGAACAAGGTGACCGCGCCGTCGTTCACGACGACCGCGATGTGCTCAGCGTCGATCTCGGGCTCCCACTCGAGCTCCTCCTCGACGTCCGCGAGCAACTCGGCATTGGTCTTCACGTCGACCTCCCTTCCAGGCACTCTGTCCATCGGCGAGCCGGGCGCGCCGTGCCGCGCCGCGGCCGCGCCGTCCGAGGGCCGCTCCTGCACGATCCGCGCGCTCACGACCGACCGAGCTCCTGCTCGAGCTCGAGCACCTGGCGCGTCGTCGCGACGACCGTGTCGGGGTTGAGGCTCATCGAGTCGATGCCGAGCTCGACGAGGTAGCGCGCCATCTCGGGGTAGTCCGACGGCGCCTGGCCGCACAGACCGGAGTGGATCGCGTTCCGCCGGCAGCCCTCGACCGCGAGCCGGATCATGGTCTTCACGCCCTCGTCGCGTTCGTCGTAGTCGAACGCGACGATGTCGCTGTCGCGGTCGACGCCGAGCGTCAGCTGGGTGAGGTCGTTCGACCCGATCGACATCCCGTCGAAGCGCTGTGCGAACCCGTCGATGAGCACGACGTTGTTGGGGATCTCGCACATCGCGTAGATCTCGAGCCCGTGCTCGCCGCGTCGCAGGCCGAGCTCGGCCATTCGCGCGAGCACCCGGTCGGCCTCCTCGAGGCGCCGCACGAAGGGGATCATGAGCACCACGTTGTCGAGGCCCATGTGCTCGCGGACCCTGCGCATCGCGCGGCACTCGAGGGCGAAGCCCTCCTCGTACGCGGGGTGCGCGTACCGCGACGCGCCGCGGAACCCGATCATCGGGTTCTCCTCGTGCGGCTCGAAGTCGGCTCCGCCGAGGAGGCTCGCGTACTCGTTCGACTTGAAGTCGGACATGCGCACGACGACCGGCTTCGGCCAGAAGGCCGCGGCGATCGTCCCGATGCCCTCGGCGAGGCGCTCGACGAAGTACTGCTCGCCGTCCGCGTAGCCGCGTGTCATGCGCGCGATCTGCTCGCGGACCGCAGGGTCGCCCACCCGATCGGGGTGGAGCAGCGCGAGCGGGTGCGCACGGATCGACTCGCTGATGATGAACTCCATGCGAGCGAGTCCGACGCCGTCGTTGGGCAGGAACGAGGTCTTGAACGCGAGCTCCGGGTTGCCCAGGTTCACCATGATCTTCGTCCGAGGCCGTGCCAGGTCGCCGATCTCGGTGCGCACGACGTGGAAGCCGATCTCCGCACCGTAGACCCGCCCCGTGTCGCCCTCGCCGCAGGAGACCGTGACGGGTGTGCCCGTCGTCATCACGGTCGTGGCGTCGCCGGTGCCGACGACCGCGGGGATGCCGAGCTCGCGGGCGATGATCGCCGCGTGGCAGGTGCGCCCGCCGCGGTTCGTGACGATCGCGGCCGCGATCTTCATCACGGGCTCCCAGTCCGGAGTCGTCGTGTCGGACACGAGCACCTCGCCGGGACGGAAGTCCGACAGGTGCGAGAGGTTCTCGATCACACGGACCGGTCCCGACGCGATCTTCTCCCCGACCGCCCGCCCGGTCGCGACGAGCGGCCCCGTTCCGTCGAGCACGTAGTTCTCGACGACGGTCGCCCGCCGCTGTGACGCGACGGTCTCCGGCCTCGCCTGGACGATGTAGAGCAGCCCGTCGACGCCGTCCTTCGCCCACTCCATGTCCATCGGACGGCCGTAGTGGCGCTCGATCGTGACCGCGTACTCCGCGAGCTCGAGCACGTCCTCGTCGGTGATGCAGAACCGCTCGCGGTCGGCCTTCGGCGTAGGGACGTTGCGCGTCGTACGGCGCGTCTCGCCTTCGACGAACACCATCTTCACCGCCTTGTCCCCGAGGATCCTGCGGAGCACCGCACGGTGGCCGGCGGCGAGCGTCGGCTTGTGCACGTAGAACTCGTCCGGGTCGACTGCGCCCTGGACGACGTTCTCGCCGAGGCCGTAGTCCGCCGATACGAGCACGACGTCGCGAAAGCCCGACTCGGTGTCGAGGGAGAACATGACGCCCGACGACGCGAGGTCCGCGCGCACCATCTTCATCACCCCGATCGAGAGCGCGACCTTCATGTGGTCGAAGCCCTGGTCCACGCGATAGTGGATCGCCCGGTCGGTGAACAGGCTCGCGTAGCAGCGGCGGCACGCGTCGAGCAGGCTCTCGTCGCCCTTCACGTTGAGATAGGTGTCCTGCTGGCCGGCGAAGCTCGCGGTCGGCAGGTCCTCGGCGGTCGCGGAGCTGCGGACCGCGAGGCTCACGTCCTCCCCGTACTCCTGCTGGAGCCGCCGGTAGCCGGCGAGGATCTCGGCCGCGAAGTCCTTCGGCAGGCCGGCGCCGTAGACGAGCTCGCGGGCGCGCTTGCCGCCGCGTGCGAGCGACGCGACGTCGGTCGGGTCGATGGCCCCGAGCGCGTCACGCAGCTCGTCCCACACGCCGGCGGCGTCGAGCATGTGACGGTACGCGTCGGCGGTCGTCGCGAAGCCGTCCGGGACCCGGACTCCGTCTGCGGCCAGCGTGCGGTACATCTCGCCGAGTGACGCGTTCTTGCCTCCGACGACCGGCACGTCGCCGATCCCGAACTCGTCGAACATGAGCACGTACTTGAGACCCTTCATCTTTCCTCCTGAACCTCGTCGAGAAGCTGCGCGGCCCGAAGGCCGTCCCAGGTGTCCGCCAGCGTCGAGATCGCACGGTGGCGCGAGCCGAACCCGCCGTCAGGACGCTGCATGAGCGACAGGCTTCGCGCGACCGCGCCCGGGTAGCGCGGCGCCGAATCGAGCGCGCCCGCGACCTCGAGGCCTGCGCGCACCGCCTCGACCGACGTCGCCGCCGAGCCCGGCGTGACCCGCACGCCGAGCACCGGGTCCTCGCAACGCGCGAGCAACACGTCGCTGCCGCTCGAGCGCGCGACGTCGACACCCGCGACGGCCGCGAGCCGGAGCGCGGTCGCGGTCGTAGCGATGTCCGCGGACGGTGCCGCCCAGCCCCCGGCCCGGTCCCGCGCCGCGTCGAGCAGCGCGGCGCACGACTGCGCCGCGCCGGCGCTCCTCGCGAACCCGAGCTCGACGAGCTCCATGACCCGCGCCGCTTCACGCAGCGGGGCGCGCCAGTCGACAGCGGTGCGCCGCGCGAGCACGGCGCGCGACGCGCGGGCGAGACATCCGGTGGCCGGGCGCGCCGGGCCCGCACCGAGGAGCGCGAGCGAGCGGAGCGCCGACCAGGCGATCGTGAGCGTCGGGAAGCCCCCGTCGTCCGCCTGGAGCGAGCGCAGCCAGTCGACGGTCGCGCCGGGCTCCGGCACCTCGACCGCGAGGATCCGGAGCGACTCGAGCGCGGCGAGCGTGTCGGGCGCGCTCGGCTCCTCGACTCCCCACTCGGGGGTCCGGTAGAAGCTGTAGCCGGCCTTCGTCGTCCTGCGACTGAGCACGTAGCGCGCGGCCGCGCCGGCGTCGATCACCGCCCACGACCCGAGCGCGCACGCGCCACCTGCCATGCACCGATCTTCCCGGCGACCGCGGTGCGACAACAGGGCCGAAGGTCCGAACTGCAGTTGGCGCCGGCACGCCGACGGGGCTTTGGCCTCTACTGCGGGCCCGGGAGCCGGGCGACACTGCAGCGGAGAGCGCGCTCGGCGTGCCGGGCAGCAGCGGCGGACCCGACCGAGAGGGAGACGAGATGACGACTGACGCCGCGACGGCCGAGCGAGCCGAGCGGTACCCCGCGTCCTGGGAGATCGACGGGCTTCTCGTCGACGGCGGCGCGGTCCACGTCCGCCCCTTGCGCGCGGGCGACGCCGCCGCGCTCACCGAGTTCCACAAGGGGCTGTCGGGCCGGACCGTCTACTACCGCTACTTCGGCGCGCACCCCGAGCTCTCCGGGCCCGAGGCCGCACACCTCGTCGAGGTCGACTACCAGGACCGCATGGCGTTCGCGGCGTTCTCGGGAGGAAGCCTCGTCGGTGTCGGCCGCTACGACCGGGAGGCGGGCGACACTGCGGAGATCGCGTTCGTCGTCGCGGACGCCTACCAGCGCCGCGGGGTCGGGACGTTGCTGCTCGAGGCGCTCGTCGGCTACGGGGCGCAGCACGGGATCGCGACGTTCACGGCCGAGGTGCTCCCGGACAACCCGGCGATGCTCCGCGTCTTCCTCGAGAGCGGGCTCGCGGTCACGACGAGCAGCGACGAGGACGCGATCGGCGTCACGATCGCGCTCGCCGAAACCCCCGCGTACCTCGATCGTCGAGACGAGCGCGAGCGCGCATCGGAGGCCGCGAGCATGCAAAGCGTGCTCCGGCCGTCCTCGGTCGCCGTCGTCGGAGCGGGCCGCGCGCCCGGCGGTGTCGGGCACGCGATCGTGCGCGGTCTGCTCGCCGGCGACTTCGCGGGCACCGTCTTCCCCGTGAACCCCCACGCGCGCTCGGTCTGCGGCGTGCTCGCCTATCCGTCGCTGTCCGCGATCCCCGAGCCCGTCGACCTCGCGGTCGTGGCCGTCCAGGCGCGCCAGGTCGCGGACGTCGCCCGTGACGCGGCGAGCGCGGGCGTGCGCGCGCTCGTCATCGTGAGCTCCGGATTCGCCGAGCTCGGCGAGGAGGGCAGGGCGGCGCAGGCGGAGCTGCTGCGCATCGCGCGCTCGCACGGCATGCGCGTCGTCGGCCCGAACTGCCTCGGCGTGCTGAACACGGCTCCCGACGTCCGCTGTGACGCGACGTTCGCGCCGGGCACCGCGAGCCCCGGTCCGATCGCGATCGCCTCGCAGTCCGGTGCGGTCGGCGTCGTGCTCCTCGACGAGGCGCGGCGCGCCGGGCTCGGGATCTCGAGCTTCGTGTCGGTGGGCAACAAGATCGACGTGAGCGGCAACGACCTGCTCTGCTACTGGGAGCGCGACGACGCGACACGGGTCGTCGCGATGTACCTCGAGTCGTTCGGGAACCCGCGCAAGTTCGCCCGGATAGCGCGACGCGTGTCGAGGTCGAAGCCGATCGTCGTGCTGAAGGGCGGGCGCAGCGCGGCAGGCGCGCGCGGCGCGATGTCCCACACCGCGGCCGCGGCGACCCCCGAGGTCGCCGTCGGCGCGCTGCTCGCCGCGTCCGGCGTGATCGAGGTTTCGAGGCTCGAGGAGCTCATCGACGTCGTCGGCGTGCTCGCGACGAGCCCGCTGCCCCGCGGCGCGCGCGTCGCGCTCGTCGGCAACTCGGGCGGGCCGCTGATCCTCGCGGCCGACGCGTGCGTCACCGAGGGCCTCGACGTCCCGGAGCTCGCCTCCGGCGCACAGTCACGTCTCGTGCCGCTCGTGCCGCCCGCGAGCGCAGTCGGCAACCCCGTCGACATCACGGCGGACGGCACGCCCGAGACGCTAGAGCGCGTGCTCGCCACGGTGCTCGCCGACGACGGGATCGACGTGGCGATCGTCGTGGTGACCGCGCTGAACTCGCTGCCCGCCCCCGACGCGCGGCGTGCGCTCGAGCGTGTGGCCGCGCGGTCGTCGAAGCCGGTGGTCGCGTGCATCCTCGGGGCCGAGAGCACCCCCGCGCCCGCCGGCGCCGAGACGAGCCGCCTCGCGCTGCTCGAGTCCCCCGAACGCGCGGCCGGCGCGGTCGCGAAGATCGCGGCGTACGCGAGCTGGCGCGCCGCGCCCGAGGAGGGCGCGACCGAGCTCGACGGGATCGACGCCGCGCACGCTCGTGCGCTCGTCGCGGCGCAGCTCGAGGCTCAGCCGGACGGCTGCTGGCTCGACGCGCGCGCGGCCGGCGAGCTGCTCGGGTGCTTCGGCGTGCCCGTGGTCGGCTTCGCGCCCGTGCGCTCGCTCGACGAGGCGCTCGACGCGGCCCACCGGCTCGGCTATCCGGTCGCGCTCAAGGCCGGCTCCGGCGCGCTCGTCCACAAGAGCGACGCCGGAGGCGTCGCTCTCGGGCTCTCGGGCGACGCCGACCTCTCGAGCGCGTACGAGACGATGAGCGGCCGCCTCGGCGAGTCGATGCTGCCGGCGGTCGTCGAGACGATGGTGGGCGACGGCATCGAGACGATCGTCGGCGTCACGAGCGAGCCGCACTTCGGGCCGCTCCTGCTGTTCGGCCTCGGCGGCGTCGCGACGGACCTGCTGCAGGACCGCGCGTTCGCGGTGCCTCCCCTGTCGACCGGCGCGGCAGGCCGTCTCGTCTCGTCGATCCGCACCGCGCCCCTCCTCCACGGCTACCGCGGCTCGCCGCCGGTCGACGTGCGTGCGCTCACCGAGGTCGTCGTGCGCGTCTCGCGGCTCGCATCCGAGATTCCCGAGGTCGCGGAGCTCGACCTCAACCCGGTCATCGTGAGCCCGGCGGGCGCCGTGGCGGTCGACTGGAAGGTCAGGATCGCCGCCGTGCCGCGGGGGCCGGACGCGCTCATGCGCGTGCTCAGGAGCTGAAGGCGCCGTGACCGGCGACGCGCCGCCGGGCGACCGGGCGTGCGCGCCGGCTGCACCGAACGGGAAGGAGGCGGACATGGACGGCACTGCCGACCGATACGACCAGGTGGGGCGCACGACTGTTCGCGTCTTCATCCTCGACGACCACGAGGTCGTCCGTCTCGGGTTGCGGGACCTCATCGACGTCGAGGACGACCTCGAGGTCGTCGGCGAAGCGTCGTCGGTCGCCGAGGCCGAGAT
Organism: Acidimicrobiaceae bacterium; assembly: GCA_027306925.1. Taxonomy (GTDB): domain Bacteria; phylum Actinomycetota; class Acidimicrobiia; order Acidimicrobiales; family Bog-793; genus JAJZBW01. The sequence goes on from DAHUXW010000064.1 coordinate 8,129, forward strand.
GCGGCTCGCGAGCTGCCAGCCCGACGTCGCGGTCCTCGACATCCGCCTCCCCGACGGCGACGGCATCGAGGTGTGCCGTGAGATCCGCTCGACGATGCCCGGGGTGGCGTGCCTCATGCTCACGTCGTTCGCCGACGACGAGGCACTCGTCGCGGCGGTGCTCGCCGGCGCGTCCGGGTACCTGCTGAAGCAGGTGCGCGGTAACGACCTCGTCTCGTCGATCCGCCGTGCGGCGCACGGAGAGTCCCTGCTCGACCCGGGCATCGTCGCGCGCGCCCACGAGCACCTCGACCAGCAGGGGGACAGCGAGCGACTCGACCGCCTGTCGCGCCAGGAGCGCAGGATCCTCGCGCTCATCGCACGCGGCATGACGAACCGGGAGATCGCGGGCGAGCTCAAGCTCGCGGAGAAGACCGTGAAGAACTACGTCTCGAGCGTGCTCGACAAGCTCGGGATGAGCCGGCGCACGGAGGCTGCGGTCTTCGCGGTGCGCGCCGAGCAGCACGACCGTCGATCGGTCGTCAGCAGGTCGTGACCGCGCGGCGATCCCGGAGGACCGGCGGCGCCGGACGTCGCGACCCGACGGGCGCCGCGCACGCACGCCACGCAGCCACCGGAGCTACCAGGTCGTCACCGCGTAGCCCGGGGTCGCCTCCGCGAGCTGCTCGTCGAGCGCTCGCGCCTTCAACAAGCCGGCCTGTGAGCCGAGCTCGTGCGAGACGCTCATGTAGTTGAGCGGCGAGCGGCGAAGTGCCTCGGCGAGGCTCGCACCCGCGACGAGCGCCGAGCACAACGTCGCGGCGAACGCGTCCGTCGCCCCCGTCCGGTCGAGGGGCGCGCTCGAGTCCGGGAACGCGGGGACCTCGAACCGTGTCGTGCCGTCGCTCGCGACCGCCCCCCCGACCTCGTCGACGACGACGACCGTCGCCGGGCCGAGCGCGAGAAGGGTCTCGAGCAGCGCCGCAGGCTCTCCCGCGGGCGCACCACCGATCGCCGCTGCGTCGCTCCTGCTGCACACGAGCGCCTCCGCGCGCGCGTAGAGACGGGCGAGCCGCGCGGCGCCGGCCTCGATCTGGAAGGTGCCCGGCTGGAGCGCGAGCTTCACGGACGGGTTCTCGCCGAGCCAGTCGGCGATCTGGTCCTCGTAGTGCCGGGCGCCGCGGCCGAGCGACGTGACGTAGAGCCACGCGGGAACCTCGCTCGGGCGCAGGTGCGGCCAGTGGTAGTCGAACTCCTCCCGGCTCACGAAGATCGTCCGCTCCCCCCGGAACGACAGCACGAAGTCGCGATTCGTGTGCGCGGGGTCGTCGAGATGGACCAGGCGCGTGTCCACGCCCTCCGCGTGCAGGGCACCGAGCAGCCTGAAGCCGACGTCGTCGTGCGCGAGGAAGGCGGCGAGCGAGACCCGCAGGCCCAGCCGGGCCATCGCTACGGCCGCGTTCGCCGCGCTCCCGCCTGCCGAAACCGTCGGTCCCCGGTCGAACGGGACCTTCGCCCCGAACGGGATCTCGAGCCAGCGACCGCGCTCGTCCACACGCTCGGTCACCGAGTCGTCCGCGAGCCGGATGAACAGGTCCGACGCGACGTCACCGACGCTCACGACGTCGAACCGCTGCGCACTCGTCAGGTATGCCAACGCCCACCTCCTCGCTCGCACGCCCCGGGGACGCACGCGACTGCGGGCCGACCTGCTCCGGCGCCGCGCCGACCCGCGCGGACCAGTCAAGCGCGCCGTCGCCGCGAGCCCCAGAGCCGTTGGTCCCGACCTCGCCTCGCGAACCGCCGCGTCGGAGGCGACGATCGGGACCTTTGGCCCTCGTGCGAGCGTGCGGTCGTGGAGGAACATTGCGGGGCACGCGACCACGGGAGGAGGGCGGCCATGAGGCACTGGCACCGACGCAGGGACGTGCAACCGACCCCCGTCAGCGACGTGGTCGTGGAGGCGACCCGGCTGCTCACCGGGCGAGCTCGCCAGGCGTACCCGCCCGAGCGCGGCGCCCCGGCATGGGCCGCCGTGAACCTCCTCGCGCACGCGACGGCGCCGGAGCTGCGAGGCGTCGCGGGGCAGCGCACGGCCGACCAGGGGGCCGGCTTCGCCGCCGCGCTCTCGTACCTCGCGGCTGCGCTCCTCTCGAGCGCGCCGAGCGCCGGCGAGCTCCTCGAAGTCCAGCGGGAGCTGCTCGTCCCGCTCGAGCTGGACCTCCTCGGATCGGCGGTGCCTTCGCCGGCGACGCTCGGTCAGCTCACCGCGCTCCTCATCGACACGATCGAGACGCACCGCGCGCATCGTGAGCGCTGAGGACCGCGCGCGCCCGGCGTCGATGCGCGCCTGGGTCGTGGCGGCGCCCGGCCCGGTCGACTCCGGCCCGCTCCGGCTCGTCGAGCGCGCCGTCCCCGTGCCCGGGCCGGGGGAGCTGCGCGTGAGGGTGGAGGTCTGCGGCGTCTGCCGGACGGACCTCCACCTGTGCGAAGGAGACCTGCCCGTCCGCCGACCCTTGACCGTCCCCGGGCACGAGGTGGTCGGGCGCGTGGAGAGCCTCGGGCCGGGTTGCACGCTGCTCGAGACCGGCGACCGCGTCGGCGTCGCGTGGCTCGCCTCGACGTGCGGCCGGTGTCGCTTCTGCACCTCCGGCCGCGAGAACCTCTGTGTCGACCCGCGGTTCACGGGCTGGGACGTCGACGGCGGGTTCGCTGAGTACCTCGTCGCGAAGGAGGACTACGTATACCGGGTGCCCGACTTCTTCGGCGACGAGGCGGCTGCACCCCTGATGTGCGCGGGCATCATCGGCTTCCGGGCGCTCCGGCGCGCCGAGCTCCCGGCGCGCGGGCGGCTCGGGCTCTACGGGTTCGGCGGGTCCGCGCACCTCACCGCACAGGTCGCCATCGCCGAGGGTGCGACCGTCCACGTCCTCACGCGATCCGACGCCGACAAGGCGCTCGCGACCGAGCTCGGTGCCGCGTCCGTCCGCGGCGCGTACGAGCTCCCGCCCGAGCCGCTCGACTCCGCCATCTTGTTCGCACCCGCCGGCGCGCTCGTCCCCGTCGCGCTCGCCGCGCTCGACCGGGGCGGCACGCTCGCGATCGCCGGGATCCACCTGACCGACGTCCCCACGCTCGACTACCAGCAGCACCTGTTCCAGGAGCGCACCGTGCGGAGCGTGACCGCGAACACGCGCGAGGACGGCAGGGCGTTCCTCGAGGCGGCGGAGCGCGCGGCGCTCCGGCCGACCACGACGAGCTACGCGTTCGAGGACCTCGAACGCGCGCTTTCGGACCTCGCGCACGACCGCTTCAACGGCGCCGCCGTGCTGCGCGTCGCGAGCTGAGCACGAAGGCCGTCCATCGCCGCCCGAGCCCGGCGCCGGGCCGGCAACCCGCCGGGCCGTTCGACCCTTGTGGCACGGACCGGACGTCGCGAGGCTGTAGGAGCGGGCGGGTCGGCTCGCTGCGTGCGCGTCGACCCGCTCGAGTCGAGAGGAGGGGCGCCATGGGTGGAGCACCGATCGTGAGAGGGCGGACCGGGCCGCACCGGGCGGCGGGCATGCCGGGACCCGCTCGAGCGCTCGGGCGGCGCGGGCGCGTCGTCGCGCGCGGCGCGCTCGTCCTCGTGGCCGCGGCCCTCGCGTTCGGGCCGGTGGCGACCGGGGGGGTGCTCGCGGCCGGAGCCGCGACCCCGACGAGCGTCGCGACGACGAAGGCCCGGATCACCGCCAACTGGAAGGCCTTCTTCGCGGGCTCGACCCCCGCCGCCCGCAAGATCACGCTGCTCCAGGACGGCAGCCGGTTCGCCGCGATCATCCGCGGCCAGGCGACGTCGCCCATGGCGAAGAGCGTCGCGGCCAAGGTGGCGAAGGTGACGATCACCTCGTCCACGAACGCGAAGGTCCGGTACAGCTTGACCGTCGGCGGCAAGACGGCGCTCGCGAACCAGACGGGCACCGCTGTGCTCCAGCGTGGGACCTGGAAGGTCGGCGTCGCGAGCTTCTGCGCGCTCCTCGCGCTCGAGCAGGTGACGACCCCCGCGTGTCCGAAGAAGAAGTAGCCGGGCCCCCGGCGGGTGCGACGGCGCTCGGCGCACGGTGAGCAACGCTCGGGCCGGACCGTGATGACCGCCCGGGCCCGGCTCCCACGGCGCTTCGCGCTCGCGACGCTGTGCGCGGTGCTGTTCCTCACGTTCCTCGACACGACCATCGTGAGCGTCGCGCTCGCCGACGTCCAGCAGCGCCTGCACGCGGGCGTCACGCAGCTCCAGTGGGTTGTGAACGGCTACGCGTTGACCTTCGCGAGCCTGATGCTCGTCGCGGGCTCGCTCGCGGACCGGCTCGGGCGCCGGCGGGTGATGGTCGCCGGGCTCGCGGTGTTCGCGTTCGGCTCCCTGCTCGGCGCGCTCGCCCAGGATCCCCCGATGCTGATCGCGGCGCGGGCGGTCATGGGCGCGGGCGCCGCGGCGTCGGAGCCGGGGACGCTCTCGATGATCCGCCACCTCTACCCCGAACGCTCGGAACGTGCACGGGCGCTCGGCGCCTGGACCGCGGTGTCGGGCCTCGCGCTCGCGCTCGGACCCGTCCTCGGCGGCGCGCTCGTCGGTCTCGGAACCTGGCGCTCGATCTTCTGGTTCAACGTCGCGGCGGCCGTAGCGGTCGGCGTCGCGGCCACGCGGCTTCCCGAGAGCGCCGACCGGGACGGCGCGCGGCTCGACGTGGCAGGGTTCGCGACCGGAGCGACGGGCCTCGCCGCGCTGACGTTCGCGGTGATCCTCGGCGAGACCGAGGGCTACCGGTCGCCGACCGTCGTCGCGCTCTTCGCGGTCGGCATCGTCGCGCTCGTCGGCTTCGTGCGCGTCGAGCGGGCGAGCCCGTCGCCGATGCTCGACCTCGCGTACTTCCGCTCGCCGCCCTTCAGCGGAGCGATCGTCGTCGGGTTCGTCGCGTTCTTCGGCATCTTCTCGATCTTCTTCTTCACCGCACTCTATCTCGAGGCGGTCGTCGGCTACTCCCCCTACCGGATCGCCGTCGAGTTCGTCCCGATGACCGTCGCGATGATCGCGGCGGCCTCGATCGCCGGCCGGCAGGTCGCGCGCGTCGGGCCGCGCATGCCGATGGCCGAGGGGTGCGTGCTCGCGGGCGCGGGGATCCTTCTGTCGGACGCGCTGCTCGGCACCACCTCGCCGTCGGCCTGGCTCATGGGCACGCTCGCGCTCGCGGGCTTCGGATTCGGCGCCACCGTCGTCCCGGTCACGTCGGTCGCGATGGGCGTCGTGCCGGCAGAGCGCTCGGGCATGGCCGCGTCCGCCACGAACACGAGCCGGGAGCTCGGATCGGTGTTCGGCGTCGCCGTCCTCGGCGCGCTCGTGAACGCGCACCTCACCACGGAGCTCACGAGGAGGCTCCACGAGCTGAACATCCCGGCGAACTTCGTCTCGATCGTCGTCCAGGCGATCGAAACCGGTACGGTGCCGAGCGGCGTGACGGGCGGGGGGTCGATCGAGGACCGGGTGATCCAGGCCGCGTACGGCGCGTTCCGCTCGGGGCTCGAGGTCGCACTCGTGACCTCCGGCGTCGCGCTCCTCGCCGCCGGGGTGCTCGCCGCCGCGACGCTCGGCCCGCGCTCGACGCTCGGCACCGGGCGCCCCGAAGGCGACGGGTGGTCACCCACGTGACGCGGGCGACGGATCGGCGCGGGCACCCGCCGACGCGGGCTCGCACGTGAGGAAGGTGGACGAAGTGGACGAGCCGAGAGTGTGGACCGTCGAGATCGCGTTCAGCGAGGACGCGGGGCGCACCCGCGCCGACGCGTGGCTGCGCGCGGGCAGCCGCCAGCTGTCGGGCTGGGGACGCTCTCGCAGGAACCCCGTCGACCCCGACGTCCCCGCCGTGGGCGAGGAGCTCGCCGCGTCTCGCGCGCTGTTGGACCTCGCGCACCAGCTCGTCGGCGAGGCGCTCGACGTCGTCGAGACGTTCGCGACCGAGCCGGGCGAGCAGTAGAGGGAGAACGCGCCGGGGCCGGGCCGCTCCCCCCGACGCGACCCGGCTCAACCGCCTACTGCTCCCTCCGCCCGGTCCGGCGGCCCGACCGGAGCGCCCGCGGATCCGACCCGCGCCCGGCGCAGCCCTTCAGCCGCGCGCTACGGGCACACGCGTCGTCGTCGAGGCCGGCTCCTCGGCCACCGGGACGCGCACCTCGAGGATCCCATCCTTGTAGCTCGCCGCGACGGTGCCTTGCGACGCGCCCTTCGGGAGCGGCAGGTCCCTGCGGAACGAGCCGTACCGATGCTCGGTCCGGATGTAGTCCCGACCCTCGGTCCGCTCCTCCTCGCGTCGCTCGCCGCTCAGGTGCAGAACGTCGCCTTCGACCGAGACCTCGATGTCCTTCTCGGGGTCGACGCCGGGGAACTCGACGCGCACCACGAGCTCGCCCTTCTCCGTGAACTCCTCGACGCGCACCGAGTCGAGACCGCGCTCCGGCCAGAGGAGCACCGGACGGCGCAGCATCTCGGGCCAGTCGTCGAAGATCCTGTCGAGCACGTCGAAGCGACGAGTCGGGACGACCGCCTTCGAACCGTCATGCTTTGTGAGTGCCATGGTCACCACCTTCCCTCCACAGCCATGATGCGGCCGGGGCCCCGGGCGGCAACAGAGGCGTTCGTCAGCTCCTCGGGCGACGGGGCCGGTTCGGGAGCACGAACGCGACCACGAGCGCGCCGACGCCGGCAGCGGCGGCCCCGACGAGCGCCGCCAGGTCGAGCCCGCTCACGAACGCGCCGCGTGCGACGTCGGCGAGTCCCCGGCCGAGCCCTCCGCCGATCTGCTGGGCGACCGCGATCGCGCCCCCGAGCGACCCGAGGATCGCGTGGTGGACCGACGCGGGCATCGCCTGACGGGCGAGGACCGGGGCGAGCCGGCTCTGGTAGCGGGTGCTCAGCAGGCTGCCGAGCACCGCGACGCCGAGCGCGCCGCCGACCTGGAGCGCGGTCGAGTTCGTGGCCGAACCGACGCCCGTCTGGTCGAGCGGGAGGGAGCCCATGACCGACTCGGTCGACGGCGCGAACGCGAGACCGGTCCCGATCCCGAGGAGCATGAACGCGGGTAGCGCGTCCATGTACGAGCCCGCGGTGGTCGTCGCCGAGAGCATCGCCATCCCGACGGCGATCACTGCCATCCCGGCGAACACGACGGTCTTGGTCCCGAGCATGCGCACGAGCACGCTCGACGTCGGCGCGACGACGAGGATGACGAGCGCCATCGGGCCGACACGCAGACCGGTGGCGAACGCGCTGTAGCCGAGCGAGAACTGCAGGTACTGGGTGAGCACGAACAGCGACCCCATGAGCGTGAAGATCACGAGCGACATCGAGCCGATCGCCGCGGAGAACCGCCGGTCGGCGAAGAAGGCGAGCTGCAGCATCGGGTGATCGCACCGGCGCTCCCACGCGACGAAGCCCGCGAGCACCGCGAGCCCTCCGGCGATCGCCGCGAGCACGATCGCGGAGGTCCAGGATCGCTCGGGCGCCTCGATGATGCCCCAGAGCAGCAGCGACAGGCCGGCGACCGAGGTCAGCGCGCCCACCGGATCGGGACGCGAGGCGCCGCGATTGCGCGAGTTCGGGACGAGCGCGACCGACGCGGCGAGCCCGATCGCGGCGATCGGGACGTTGATCAGGAAGACCGATCCCCACCAGAAGTGCTCGAGCAGCCAGCCGCCGACGATCGGTCCGACGGCGATGCCGAGCCCGGTCGTCCCCGACCACACGCCGATCGCCCGCGCGCGCCGCTCGTCGTCGGTGAACACGTTGGTGAGGATCGACAGCGTCGACGGCATGATCCCGGCCGCGCCGATCCCCATGAACGCGCGCGCCGCGACGAGGGGACCCGGGCTCGACGCGAACGCGGACGCCGCCGACCCCGCGGCGAAGAGCACCAGGCCGGCCTGGAACACCCACTTCCTGCCGAAACGGTCGCCGAGGCTGCCGGCGACGAGGAGGAGGCCCGCGAACACGATCGCGTAGGCGTCGACGATCCACTGGAGCTGGGTGTCGGTCGCATGGAGGTCGCGGACGAGCGTCGGCAGCGCGACGTTGAGGACCGTGTTGTCGAGGCTCACCATGAGCAGGCTGACGCACAGCACGGCGAGCGCCGCCCACGCGCGCGGACCGTCGCGAGCCGGCCCCGCGACGGAGTCGGCAGCCTGCTCGCTCGCGACCGAGGTCATCGGGGACATCCTCCTCCGGGACGCGCCGCTCGCGACAGGTCCGTTCGGCCCTTTCGACGCCGACCGGCGTGACCATCGGCCCTACCCGCGAGCCGGCCGCCGTCGCAGGCCTGGCCGGTCCGACGACCGCGCAGCGGAGCGGCCGCTGCGAGAGGAGCACGGGGTGGCGACGCGGTCGTCGCGTTCGAGCAGGAGCAGCAGGCGGAACACGAGGTCGAGGCGCTCGCGGCCTATCTTCCCGACCGGGACCGCGTCGTCCGGGACGGGCGCGCGACCGAGATCGACTCGGCCGATCTCGTCTCCGGAGACGTCGTCGCGATCGAGGAGGGCGACCGGACCTGCGCGGACGCCCGGCTCCTCGACGGATCGGTCGAGGTGGACCTCTCGACGCTGACCGGCGAGCCGCTCCCGGTCACGGTCGTGCAGATCCGCGCGGGCGACCTCGGCACCGACACGCTCCCCACGCTCGCCATGGCCGGCTACCTCGAAGCGCTCCACCGGGCCGGATGGCACCTCCACGCGCCGACGGGACCGGGTACGCCGTTGCACGACGCGTACGCGCAGGCGACGACGGTCGCGTGGCTCGGGATCGTCGGCGCTCGCCGACGCCGGGGCACGCCGCTCACGGCCCCGCAGGCGCCAAGCGGGCGGCGCGTGCGGCCGGCGCGCGATCGCCGGCGGGTAGCACCAGCGACACGACCGCGCCACCCGCCGGCGCGTTGCGGGCGGTCGCATCCCCCCCGTGGGCGGCCGCGATCGCCTGCACGATCGCGAGACCGAGGCCCGCGCCGCCGCCGCTTCGCGCCCTGCTGGTGTCCGGACGCCGGAACCGCTCGAACGCGTGGGGCAGGAACTCCGGGGGGAATCCGGGACCGGCGTCGGCGACCTCGACGACCACGCCGTCGCCGGCCGGAGCCGACCGCGCGCGAAGGACGACCTCGGTGCCGCGCGGCGCGTGGCGCACCGCGTTGTCGACGAGGTTGTCGACGGCCTGCCGCACGCGATCGGCGTCGACGGACGCGACGAGACCGTCCGGGGCGAGACCGTCCGGGGCGTCGACGCGCAGCTCCACGCCGCACGCTGCGGCGGGGAGCGCCGCGACCTGCGCGCTCCGCCGAAGGATCGCACCGACGTCGGTCGGGGACCGCCGGAGGGTCAGCTCGCCGTCGTCGCTCCTCGCGAGCGCGAGCAGGTCGTCCGTCAGGCGGTTCAGCCGAGCGGTCTCCTCGGCCGCGCCCGCTATGGCGCGCTCGAGCTCGCCGCGCGTGCGTCCCGGCCGCCCGGCGAGCTCCAGCTCCGCGCGCAGGACCGCGAAGGGGGTCCGGAGCTCGTGGCTCGCGTCCGCGACGAAGGTGCGCTGACGGGCGAGCGCTGCGTGCAGGCGAGCGAGCAGCTCGTTCATCGTCGTCGCGAGCGCGGCGACCTCGTCCCTCGTTGCCGGGACCTCGAGCACGACGTGGTCGTCGCGGGCGGAGAGGTCCGCCGCCGCTCGGCGCAGGCGCTCGACGGGCGAGAGGGCCGCCCGGGCGAGCACGTAGGCGCCGGCGCCAGCGACCGCGACGAAGACGGCTCCCGCCGCCCACAGCTCGCGGTAGACGTCGCCGAGCGTCTTCGCGTACCCGTCGAGGGTCACGCTCGCGACCGCGATCCAGCCGGCATGCCCGGCAAACGGCGCGGCCACGACGCGCGACGGGTCGCCGTCGATCGTGACGGTGAGCGCGATCCGCTGCGTCCGGGCCCGGTCGAGGAGCGACTTCGACAGCAGCGGCGCGGTCCCGGCGTCATGGCTCGCGTTCCGCACGGTGCCGGCGGAGTCGACCAGCTGCACGATGAACTCGCCCGGAAGCGGTCGGGCGACGGCGGTGCCGCCTCCACCCGGTCCGGCGGGGTTCGCCGCGAAGGTGCCCGCTCGTGCGAGCTCGGTGCCGAGCTCCGAGTCGACGGTCCCGAGCAGCCCGGAGGACAGCGTCGTGACGAACAGCGCGCTGCCGAGCGCGAAGACCGTGGCCGCCGCGATCGCGAACACCACGGCGAGGCGAAGCCGTATCGACATCGCTCAGGAGACCTCGTCGTGGTGGAGCCGGTAGCCGAAGCCGCGCACGGTCTCGATGTCGTGGCGTGCGAACGGCACGTCGAGCTTTCGCCGCAGGTAGTTCACGTACTGGTCCACGATGTTCGAGGTGCCGTCGTACGCGAAGTCCCAGACCGCGTCGATGATCTGCGACCGCGTGAGGACCGCGCCCGGGTGCCGCAGGAACAGCTCGAGCAGCGAGAGCTCCTTCGGCGAGAGCTCCACCTCGACTCCACCGCGCCAGACGCGCTTCGCCGCGGGGTCGAGCCTGAGGTCGCCCTCCACGAGCAGCGCAGGCCGTGCCCGGTCGTCGCGCCGGGCGAGCGCGCGCAGGCGCGCGGCGAGCTCCAGGAGGCTGAACGGCTTCACGAGGTAGTCGTCCGCGCCGGCGTCCAGCCCGCGCACGCGGTCACCGACCTCGTCGCGCGCGGTCAGCATGAGCACGGGCGCCCACACGCCGGCCTCACGGACGCGCCGGCACACCTCGAACCCGTCGAAGCCCGGGATCATCACGTCGAGGACGAGCGCGCCGTACGGGTTCTCGGTCGCCATCCACACGCCGTCCGGTCCGTCGTGCACGACGTCGACGGCGTGTCCCTCCTCCTCGAGGCCTCTACGCACGAGTGCCGCCATCCTGACCTCGTCCTCGACGACAAGCACGCGCACGGGACGAGAGTACGCACCGCTCGATGTGAATTCGATGAGCGCGCGCCGATCGCCGGCGGTGACAGTTGCACAAGATGTGAGCCGATCACATCGCCGACTCACGGCCCGCTCACGGCCCGACGCCCATGATCTCGAGGTCCCGAAGGAATCGGGTCGATGACCACGAGAAGGGCAGCCGTCATGAACAACGAATCGCAGAACGTCGGGACGCGTGCACGCCGCGTGCGCGCGAGGATCGCGCTCGGCGCCGCCGGCCTCGGGCTCGCGGTAGCCGGGGCGGGCATCGCGGGCGGCGTCGCGTCCGCGCAGTCGCCAGCTCGCGACGGGCTCGCCGCGGCGCACCACCACGGCGTGATCCTTCCCGCGAGCGCCGCGCCCCTCGCGACCGCGTCGCGGCGTCCCGCCGTCGTCGGTCAGCTCGCGCGCGGCATCGAGGAGCCGGCCACCGCGGAGACCCGCGACCGCGCAGGATCGGTCGACCCCCGGCCGCCGGGCGCGCCCTCCGTGGACTCGGCGCCGCTCGGCCCCGTCGCACCCGGGGTCGCGAGGAGCGGCGGGGTCGACCGGCCCGCGTCCTCGACCGACGGCTGACCGGCCGGCCACGCCGCTCGCGCGCGTCGCGCCACGACCGGCCCGCGCCGGTCGTGGCGCCGGCGCGCGGGGGCGGGGAGCGGGTGGGCTCCCCCCTCAGCCTCCGTGCGCGTGAAGCGCGACCGCGGGCCCGGGCGCCTCCAGGCCGTTGACCGCGTCGAGGTTGCGCGCGGTCGCGCGAGCGAGCTGCGTGCGCTGCGCCGGGCCGAGACGTTCGCACACCCAGTCCCAGTGGAGCGAGACGACGTCGCCCGGCTCGAGGAGCTCCACGAACCCCGCTCCGTCGAGGCTCCGCCGCACGACCTCGGCACGTGCCGGACCGAGCGCGAGGCGACTTCCCACCAGCTCGAGCGGGCGCGAGCGCACGACGACCGAGTCGCCGTCGACGGCCACGACGGTTCCGGTGCGGATCCGGCACCGGTCGAGGACCGTGAGCGGAGCGCCGTCCATCCCGGCACGCAGCAGGCCGAGCCACGGGTACACCGCGAACACGTGGAAGCTGTGGTGCGCGACCCCTCCGAGCGCGACCGCCGCCTCCGCGATGGACGCGAACGCGCGCCCCGCGCGGCGGTCGAAGCGCTCCGCGAGCGACGCGCCCAGCGCTCCCGGAGGTACGCGGTCGAGCAGGCCGTTGCCGAGCCAGTAGGCCTCGACGACCCGCCGGTCGAGCGGGTCCGGCAACCCGTTGCACCCGGCAATGAGCTGAAGGTAGGGCCACGCGCCGGAGAAGCGCGACGCGAGCTGCGCGAGCACCTCGAGGTCCGAGCCCTCGCTCGCCGCGCCGAGCAGCGCGCCGGGGTCGGCGGGACCGCAGTACCCGAGCGCGTTCGGCGGGTACGCGTAGCGCGCGAAGAGCACGGGACCGGGCGCGGGCGCGTCGGCATGCGCGCCGTCGGCCGTCACGCGAGGACCCGACGCGGCCACCGCCACCACACCGTCGCGGCGCCGAGCAGCACGAGCGCCAGCCCGGCCGGCTCGGACGGAAGACCGGAGCGTCCTGCGAGCGCCTGGAGCGCCGCGGTCACGACGACGCTCGCCGCGAGCACGGACGTCACGTCGACCGCCCGGGCACGTGCGAGCGCCGCGAGCCAGGTCGCGACGTAGACCGCGAGGAGCGCGCCGGTCGCGAGCACCCACGAGAGCTGCCGTGCGTCGATCGACGAGAGCGCGGCGAGCTTGTTGTCGAGCGCGAGGTAGCACACGAGCAAGGCCGACCCGCCTCCCATGCGCACGAGCGCGATCGCGCCGGGCGCCACGGTCGCGAGGAGACGCTTCGCGACGACGACCTCGACCGCCCACAGCAGCGTGGCCGCGAGGACGAGGCCGAGGCCTCCCGCGCCGGCGAGCCCACCGACCCCCCCGGCCACGAGCACCTGCCCGGCGACGAGCGCCGCGATCGCGACGAGGTTCCACGTGGACAGCCGCTCGCGAAGCGTGCCCCACGCGACGACACCGACCCAGATCACGAGCGTGTCGTGTACGAACGCGGCCGGCTCGGCCGCCGAGCGCGCGAGCCCGATGAAGAACAGCACGAACGCGACGCCACCGCCGACCGCCGCGACGTACGCGAGACCGAGCGCTCGCGCGAGGCCGCCCGAGGTCGCGCGACCTCCCCAGGGCAGCCGGTCCGCGGCGCACCCGCCGCCACCGTCCGAAGTGCCGGGGGCGCGTCTTCGAAGCGAGGGGAACGCGACGACCGCGAGCGCGAGAATCACCGCGGCGACCGCGTTCTTCGCGGTCGTGTAGAGCGCGGCGTCCGGGAGCGCCCGCACGCCGTAGCCGTTGACGAACACCGACACGCCGCTCACGAGCGCGGTCGCGCCGGCGAGCAGCAGACCCGGCGCGCGTCGGTCGCCGTCCTTCGTGACGTCCCGTCTCATCCGACCTCCCTGTCGTCCTCGGCCCTGGGCCGCGCCATGCGCCGCGCGCGACCGGCCGCCGCGAGCTCGTCGACCGTCGCGGTCGCCTCGTCCTGGTCGACCCTCGCGAGCGCGTAGCCGCTGTGCACGAGCAGCCAGTCGCCGGGCGCCGGCTCCCCGTCTGCGAAGGCGAGGAGCGACACGTCGCGAAGGACGCCGTCGAGGTCCTCGACGCGCACGCTCCCGCCGGACGGCGGCTCGACGACCCGTTGGAGCCGGTGCTGGCACATCAGGACCCGCCGTCCAGGAGCGCGAGCACGAGCGAGGCCGCCGCGGGCACCGCCCGGCCGACTGCGTCGCTGAGGCCGATCCCCGCGTCGAAGCACTCGCCCACGACGCCGACGAGCACGACCCGTCGCGGGGCGGCGCCGACCGCACGCGCGAGCCGCAGCACGTCGATCACGCCGAGGCCGTGGGTGCTCGCGAGCGAACCCGCACCGGACGTCGGACCGCCTGCTCCGGACCGGCGGTCGGGGTCGAGCTCGAGGACGTGGATCGTGCCCGGCGACTCCTCGCCGCGCACCGCGTCGACGACGACCGCGAGGCCCACGTCGTCCCAGCGACCGAGGAGGTCGAGCGGCTCCCCGATCGGTCCGACGTCGACGACGTCGCTCGACGCGGCGGCGAGCACCCTCGCGACCTCGACGCCCACCCCGTCGTCCCGCCGGTACTCGCTGCCGATCCCCGCGACCACGACGTCGCCGCGCACCGAGCTCATCGGCGGACGACCTCGACGTCGAGAAAGTGGGCGGCGCACGAGATGCACGGGTCGTGGTTGCGCACGGCCTGCTCGCAACGCCAGGTCAGGTCGTCGTCCGGCAGGTCGAGACCGAGCTCGACGACCCGCCGTAGGTCGGCCTCGATGCTCAGCTGGTTCTGGGCGGTCGGCGGGACGATCTGGGCGGAGGTGATGAGCCCGTCGGCACCGATCTCGTAGCGGTGCAGCAGAAGTCCGCGCGGCGCCTCCGTCGCGCCGGTCCCGGTGCCGGCCGCGACCGGGACGTCGACCGCTGGGGGGTGTGGCGCGCCGTAGGACTCGACGATGCGCAGCGCCTGGTCGCACGCCTCGACGAGCTCGACGCTGCGCACGACAATGCTGCGGAACGGGTTCCGGCAGGACGCACCGAGGCCCGCCGCGTCGGCAGCGCCTCGCGCAGGGGCACCGAGCTGCTCGCGGTTGAGCGCGTAGCGGGCGAGCGGACCGGTCAGGTAGTCGTCGCGCCCGAACAGCCGCGACTGGAGCGCCGTCGAGCGCTCGACGTGCTCCTCGACGATCGCGGCGAGGAACCCCGCGGCGTCCGTGTCGAGGCCTGCCGTGGAACAGATGCGTCCCGAGTCGATCGCGTAGCGCTCGGGGTCGTGCAAGGCCACGAACAGGTAGTCCGCCTCGACGTCGGGGAAGTCGAAGCCCGCGGTCCACTCGACCGTCGCGAGCGCGAGGTCCCGCGCCTCGCGCAGCGGCTCCGCGAGCGCCGCGATCTGCTCGGGGGACGGGGCCTTGTAGAAGCCGCCCACCCGCACGTTCACCGGGTGGACCGAGCGGCCGCCGACGGTCTCCATCACCATGTTCCCGATGCGCTTCAGGCGCAGGCCGCGCTCGACCGCGGGCCGGTCGAGCTGCGCGAGCTCCACCGCGTCCGCGCAGCCGAGGAAGTCGGGCGCGTGGAGCAGGGCCACGTGGAGCGCGTGGCTCTGGATCCACTCGCCGCAGTAGAGCAGGCGCCGGAGCGCCGCGATCTCGGCGCCGACCCGGAGCCCGTAGGCGTCCTCGATCGCCCTGCACGCGCTCATCTGGTAGGCGACCGGGCAGATCCCGCAGATCCGCGCCGTGATGTCCGGCGGCTCGAGGCGGTCGCGTCCGCGAAGCAGCGCCTCGAAGAACCGCGGTGGCTCGAAGATCGTGAGCTCGACGTCCGCGACCACGCCGTCGCGCACGACCGCGCGGAACGACCCCTCGCCTTCGACGCGGGCGAGCCCGTCGACGGCGAACGTCCGGTCAGCTCGCCGGGTGCCGTGGCTCATGTGCGCGACCCTCCTTCTCGAACGCCGGCGCGCCCGCGTTGAACGTGCGGAAGAGACGGACCAGCGCGTCGGTCGCGAGGCCGTCCGAGATGAGACGGCGTGCGAGGGCCTCCGTGTTCGCGGTGTCCGCGGGCCCGAAGCAGCCGAAGCAGCCGCGGTCGACCGCCGGGCAGAGCGCGCCGCAACCGGCGCGCGTGACCGGGCCGAGGCACGGCGTGCCGCCCGCGACGAGCAGGCACACGGTGCCGCGCGCCTTGCACTGCTCGCACACGCTGTGGCCCGGGAGGACCGGGCGCCGGCCGGCGAGCAGCGCGGTCACGACCTCGAGCAGCTGTCCCCGGTCGATCGGGCAGCCGTGGAGCGCGAGGTCGACGTGCACGTGCTGCTCGACAGGCGTCGAGGTGTCGAGCGACGCGAGGTACTCGGGGTGCGCGTAGACCGCTCGCGCGTACTCGCCGCTCGCCGCGAAGTTGCGCAGGCCCTGGATCCCGCCGGCCGTCGCGCACGCCCCGATCGTCACGAGCGTGCGCGAGCTCTCGCGCACCTCGCGGATCCGACGGGCGTCCTCCTCCGTCGTGATCGAGCCCTCCACGAGCGACACGTCGTACGGCCCGGCGATCGAGGCGCGCGACATCTCGGTGAAGTGCGCGATCCGCACGGCACCCGCGAGCGCGAGGAGCTCCTCCTCGCAGTCGAGCAGCGTGAGCTGGCACCCGTCGCACGATGCGAACTTCCACACCGCGAGGCTCGGACGTGCGTCACCGGGAACCGGCTCCGGCCCCGTCACCGCTCGCGCTCCCCGAGGAGGTGCGCGATCTCGCCGTAGGCCCGCACGGGGCCGTCGCGGCAGATCAGGAGCGGGCCGAGCTGGCAGTGCCCGCACAGCCCGACGCCGCACTGCATGTTCCGCTCGAGCGACACGCGGATCGCGTCCGCGGCGACGCCACGGTCGACGAGCGCACGGGCGACGATCCGCATCATGATCTCGGGCCCGCAGACGAGCGCCACCGCGCGGCCGGCGTCGAACGACAGTTGTGGCAGCACGGCCGTGACGAGCCCCACCGAGCCCGTCCAGCCCGGCGCCGCGGCGTCGACCGTGAGCTCGACCTCGGCGCCCAGCTCGCGCCAGATCTCGAGATCCTCCGCGAAGATCACCTGGTCGGGCGAGCGCGCGCCGAGCGCGACGCACAGGCGCCCGCGTCCGCTCGGGCGCCGCGCGAGCAGCGAGATCGCGCCGCGAAGCGGCGCGAGTCCGATCCCGCCGGCCACGACGACGACGTCGACACCGTCGAGCTCCTCGACTCCCCACGCGGTCCCGTACGCGCCGCGCACGCCGACCACGTCGCCGACCCCGGTGCCGCACAGCGCGTGCGATACGGCCCCGACGTCCCGGACGGTGTGCCACAGGCGGCCCTCGCCCGGCACGCCGCTCATCGAGATCGCGACCTCGCCGACGCCGAAGACCGTGAGCATGTTGAACTGGCCCGGCCGCCACGCGACCGGCTCGCCGGAGTCCGGTACGAGCGCGACGCTCACGACGCCGTCCGTCTCGACGCGGCGCTCGACCACCCGGTAGGGCGCGGGCGTGAACGCTCCGGTGCCGGTCGCGGCCCCGTCCGCCACCGCCCGGCCCGCGTCCTCAGTCGGGGCGATCATGGCCGTAGAGGTCGAGAAGGCGGATCCGCGTCGCCTCGAGGCGCCCGAGCAGCACCGCGCCCAGGCGCTTCATGAGCTCGTAGCCGAACGCAGGATCGGCTTCGGCCTTGTCGCGCAGGCACGCCGCGTCGACCGAGATCGCTCCGACCGGCTCGAGCGTCCGGGCGTCGAAGCTCCAGCGGTACGGCGGGAAGAGCCACGACATGCCGAGCACGGACCCCGGGCCGAGCGTCTCGATCACGAGCGGCCCGCGCCCGGGGGCGTGGACCTCGAGCGTGACCCGACCGCGGCGCAGGAGGTAGAAGGCGTCGGCGACTCCACCCTCGGCGAGCACCAGCTCGCCGGGGCCGAACGCCGCGTTGCGCGCGCATCCCGCGACGAGCGCCGCGACGTCCGCGGGTAGCCCGTCGAAGAGCGGGTGGTGCCCGACGAGCTCCGCGAGTTCCTCGATCATCGCTCCCCCCTTGTCTGTCCGGCACCAGCGGCCTCGACGTCGGACGCACGGATCGCGGCGGCCTCCTCGGTGATGTCGATGCCGACCGGGCACCACGCGATGCAGCGGCCACAGCCGACACAGCCGGAGGTCCCGAACTGGTCGTGCCACGTCGAGAGCTTGTGCGTCGCCCACTGCCGGTAGCGCGAGGCCGCGGACGACCGCACCGGCCCCCCGTGCATGAACGAGTGCGCGAGGTCGAAACACGACGCCCAGTGCCGCCGCCGCTCGACGGCGCCCGTGAGGTCGGTCACGTCGTCGACGTCGGTGCAAAAGCATGTCGGGCACACCATCGTGCAGTTGCCGCACGACAGGCAGCGCTGTGCGACGTCCTGCCAGCGCGGGCTGTCGATGTTCCGGGCGAGCAGCGGTGCGAGTCCGTCCGTGTCGAGCGAGCGGCCCATCTGCGCCGCCGCGCGGGCGAGGACTCCGGCGCGCGCGGCGCGGTCCGCCGCCGAGGCTTCCACGTGCGCGACGTGCTCGAGAAGCGACGCCCCGCGCTCGGAGCCGACGGTCACAACGAAGCGGTGCCCGGGGCCGACGCGCACGTCCCGCGACACCTGCGCGCCGGCGTCGGGCCGTTCGTCTGACGCGCCGGGCTCGTCGTCGACGATCTCGGCGATCGCGAGGTCGAAACGCGACTCCGACGGCGAGACGGAGGCGGACGCGGCGGCCGCCGGGCCCGTGCCCATCGAGGTGCAAAAGCACGTCGCGGCGGGCTTCCCGCACTCGGCGACGAGCACGAACGCCCCCTCCCGCCGGGCCGCGTAGCGGTCGTCGACCACCGGCCCGCCGAGCAGCACGCGGTCGAGGACCTCGAGCGCGGCGAGCTCGCACGGCCGCGCCCCGACGATCGCGAGCGGCCGGCGCGCGTCTCGCACCTCGTCGACCCCGGCGTCCTGGCCGTCGCGACGGGCACGCCACAGGGTCTCCTCGGCGGGGAACAGCACGCCCTTGTACGACGCGGGGCCGACGGCCCACCCGAAGAGCTCGTCGTCACCCTCGTGCCGCAGCCGGTAGCTACCGGGCGCCTGCTCGTCGTGCACCCCCCGCGGGAGCTGCGCGACCGACGAGACCGGACCGGGGACGACGGCGCCGTCGCGCACGGTCGGGCCGACCGTCTTGTAGCCGCGCGCCGCGAGCTCGCGGACGAGCCCGTCGAGGCCGGAGACGCCGATCGTCACACTGTCGCCGACGCGCACCGGATCCACCGCTGCGACCCTAGGCACGGCGGTCCGCGACCTCCAGGGCCGAAGGTCCCGAAGGCCGCCCTCCGCCGGCCGCCGCGCGCCTGCTACCGGGTGCCGGGTGCCCGCTCCGCCTCCGGCCCGGCCGCGGCCGCCGACCCGCTCCGCCGACGCAACGCGTACCGGAGCACGAGGGCGCCGAGCACGAGGACCGCGATCGCGAGCGCGACAAGCGAGTAGCGGGTGATCCCGCGGTAGACCGCGTCGATGTGGCTCCCCGCGAGCTCGCCGACGGTCAACCAGGTCCCGACCCAGAGCACCGCGCCGAGCACGTTGAACGGGAGGAATCGCAACCACGACATCTCCGACGCGCCCGCGACGATCCCATTGGCCTGGCGCAGTCCCTCGATGAAGCGCGCGGCGACGATGATCTTGCCACCGTGGTGGTTGAAGAAGCGCTCGGCCTTCGCGAGCCGCTCCTCGGTGAGGAACACGTAGCGGCCCCACCGGACGACCGCGGCGCGCCCCGCGAAGTGCCCGATCGCGAAGCCGACGTTGTCGCCGAGCACCGCGGCGACCACCGCGATCAGCCCGACGAGCACCGGGTTCAGCTGACCCGCACCTGCGTACACGGCAGCCGCGATCAGGATCGTCTCGCCGGGAAGCGGGACGCCGAAGTCCTCGAGGAAGACGAACGCGGCGACGGCCCAGTAGCCGTAGTGGTCGAGCGTGGGTGCGAGCGAGTTGAGGAAGCCCGGCAGGGCGACCGCGAGCAGACGGGTCACCCGGCGCGCCCGACGGAGCTCGAGGTGGGAACGGTCAGGCGCTCGCGCATCGCAACATGATGCCTGCTCGACGTGCTCGAGTGGGTGCGGTGCCGCGCCCGGCTACGAGGACGCGTGCTTCGACGCGTCGATCGCCCACCGCAACGCGGCGATCGCCGCACCGCTGAGCGTGACCTCGCTGAACCCCGAGCGCGTCGCGTCCTGCGAGCGCCCGTGCTGACAGTCGACGACGTCGGCGACGATCCGCCCAACCGGGGTGTCCGCCCGCGCGACCGCGTCGCGCAGCACCTCGTCGAGCGGCAGCGTCGCGAGCACGTCGTCGAGGGGCATGTCGAGGAGCATGTCGAACGCCGAGAGCATCCCCGCGGCGAACGCGACGTCGGCGAGCGCGGGGTACGAGCGCTGTGCGAGCAGCTCACACATGCGCGCGCGCGTGAGCGTCGTGATCGCCTCGTCGTCGGTCGTCGAGCCCCGGCGCGTCTCGAGCAGGAACGTGATCCAGCTCTGCAGGTGCCGCCATCCGAGGAGCACGAGCGCCTCGCGGATGCTGCGCACGGGGCGCCGGAAGCCGTTGTCCGCGCCGACCCCCGCGATCTGGAGGAGCTGGTACGCGAGCGCGGGCTCCGCTCGCACGACCTCCTCGAGCTCCGCGGCGCTGCACTGCTGGGACACGAGCCTCGCGGCCTGGTGGAGCCGTGCGACGTTTGCCGCGTCGAGCGTGCGTCCGGGCACCGCCTGCGGCGCGGAGAGCAGGTCCCCCTGGAAGTAGTCGAACCCCAGCTCCTGGAAGCGCTCGAGCTGGGAGGATGACGCGACTCCGAGCGCGAGCGCGAGCAGCCCGCGGCGCTTCACCTGCGCCACGAGCCGGGCGAGCCTCGGCTCGGCGAGGCCCGCGTGGTCGATCTTCACGATGCCGGCGAGCTCGAGCAGCGGCGTGCAGCCGTCGAGGTCCTCGACCCGGTCGAGCGCGATCGTGAACCCCGCGTCCGCGAGGTTCCGGCAACCCGCGACGACGGCCTCGTCGTCCGCGAGCGCGGGCGCGACCTCGAGGACGGTCTGCTCGGGCGGGAGCACGAGCGGCGCCGAGCCCGCGAGCACCGATCGGTCGGCGTCGCAGAAGACGAAGCGGTCGCCGACGAGCCGGGACACGCCGATGCTCACCGCGTCGTACAGCACGGAGGCCGTCGCGAGGGCGCCGCCCGTCGTGCCGGTGTCCGCACCGTCACGATCGACCGGCTCCAGGAGGAGCTCGTAGCCGACGACCTCGAGGTCTGCGTCGAAGACCGGCTGCCGGCCGACGACGAGGTCAATGACCGCCATGGA
This sequence comes from Acidimicrobiaceae bacterium, assembly GCA_027306925.1. GTDB lineage: Bacteria > Actinomycetota > Acidimicrobiia > Acidimicrobiales > Bog-793 > JAJZBW01. Next base: position 29,050 of record DAHUXW010000064.1, read on the forward strand.
CGCCCCCTCGCCGGTCGGACCCCACGGGCGCGACGTACCCCGCTGGCGTGCACGGCGCGCCGGGCTCGCCGCCCGCTCGTGGCGAGGAACCGCCTTCGATGCGACGCACCGTCGTGACGACGTCCGCCGCGGGCACCGCAGGCGAGAAGAGGTAGCCCTGGCCGACGTCGCAGCCGATCAGGCGCAGGCTGCCGAGCTGCTCCGGCGTCTCGATCCCCTCCGCGACGACGACCGCGCCGAGGCTGTGCCCGAGCGACACGACCCCCTCGAGCAGGGTCGCACGGTCGGGGTCGTCGTCACACCCCCGCACGAGCGAGCGGTCGATCTTGATGACCTTGGGGTAGATGAGCGACAGGTACGAAAGCGACGAGTACCCGATGCCGAAGTCGTCGACCGCGATGCGGATCCCGAGCTGGACGAGCCGCTGCATCGTGTGGTTGGACGCCTCGAGGTCGCCGAGCGCGGCCGACTCGGTCACCTCGAGGACGAGGCGCGACGGGGGAAGGCCGCTCCTCGTGAGCGCGTCCTCGACGATGCGGACGAGGTTGGGATCGTAGAGCTGGCGCGTCGAGAGGTTCACCGACACGTACGGCGCCCGCTCTCCCCCGAGCACGGTCCAGGTCATCGCGCGTCGCGTCGCGTCGCGCAACGCGAACGCGCCGAGCTCGAAGATGAGGTCGCTCTCCTCGGCGATCGAGATGAACACGTCCGGCGCGACCGCACCGCGCGTCGGGTGCGACCAGCGCATGAGCGCCTCGAAGCCCTCGACCCGCCCGGTCGCGAGCTTCACGAGGGGCTGGAAGTGCATCGAGAGCTCTCCCGCCGCTAGCGCGCCGCGGAGATCCTGCGCGAGCTCGAAGCGCTGCACCGCCCGCTCGTGGACGTCCGGGTCGAACACGACGTGACGCCCCTTCCCGAGCCGCTTCGCCTCGTACATCGCGGTGTCGGCACGCGCGAACAGCGACGCGGGGTCCTCGCCACCGCTCTCCCAGGGCACGATCCCGAGGCTCGCGTGCTGGATCACGGACGTGCTGCCGACCTCGAACGGGAGCGTGAACGACCCCATGAGCCGCGCGGCGATCTGGTCGACCTCACGCGGCCCGTCGAGGTCCTCGACGAGCAGGAGGAACTCGTCCCCTCCGAAGCGACACAGGGTGTCCGACGCACGCGTCGCGTCGCGCAGCCGCCCCGCGAGCGCGACGAGCAGCTCGTCGCCGACGTGATGGCCGAGCGTGTCGTTGACGCCCTTGAAGTCGTCGAGGTCGAGCAGGAGCACGGCGCCACACCCGCCCCCGGCCCGCGCGGCGCGCGCGAGCGCGTGGTCGAGCCGGTCCTCGAACAGGACCCGGTTCGCGAGGCCGGTCAACGGGTCGTGGAAGGCCTGGTACGTCAGCTGTGCGACGAGCTCGTCCTCGCTCGCGACGTCGCGTGCGCAGAGCACGTAGGACGTGCGGGCGTTCCCACCGGGGCCGAGCCGCGACGCGGCGACCTCCGCGACGACCACCGCGCCGTCCCCCCGGCGCCAGCGCACGACACGGCGCGCGAGCACGAAGCGTTCGGGATCCGCGAGAGCAGGCTCGCCGTCGTCGGTCTCGAGCACACGCGACCCGAATGCGCCGACGAGCACCGAGCGCCGGTGGCCGACGAGGTCGCAGAACGCGGCGTTCACCTCGAGGACCGTGCCGGCCACGTCGACGACCGCCATCGCGGTCACGCTGCTCGCGAAGGCCATCTCGTAGAGCTCGGGGGACACGCCCCCGGCGAGGACGAGATCGCCATGCACGTTGCGCCCGAACGCTGGTGCCAGGTGCTGGATGCCGGCGGCCCGTTCGACCGCCACGTGTGCCCTCCCGTCTCCGCAGGTCCCCGATGTCCCGATCACAAACGGCGTGCGAGGCCGACATGTTGAGCTGGAGCACCCGCTCGCGGGCGGCCGTACCCGCCCGGCGAGCCGCTCGCATCCCGGCGCCGCCGTGCCGTTCGGCCCTGGCCCGGCACGCCGCGACGGCTCACGCTGGTCGGCAGGGTCGGTCGCGGGCGGGACGGCCGTGAGGCGAGGGGGTGCGCGATGGCGCGACAGGCGATGCGGCGGCACGAGGCGCGTCCGACAGATGCAGCTCGACGGGCGGTCCTGCCGTGAGCCGCGTCGTCGTGCTCGGTGCGGGCATCGCCGGTCATACCGCAGCCGCGTACGCCCGGCGATGGCTCGGGCGGGGGGACTCGGTGACGGTCGTGTCGCCGAACGACTCCTACAACTGGGTCCCGTCGAACATCTGGGTCGGCGTCGGTCTCATGAGGCCCGACCAGGTCACGTTCCCGCTGCGGCCGGTGTACGAGCGGCACGGCGTCGAGTTCGTGCAGGGCCTTGCGACCGAGATCCATCCCGAGGGCGACGAGTCGCACGACGGGCCGTACGTCTCGGTCCGGCGGGCGGGCACGGCCCCGGGGGACCCGGCCGCGCGCGTGCCCTACGACTTCCTCGTGAACGCGACCGGCCCGCGCCTCCGCTTCGACCTCACCGAGGGGCTCGGCCCCGAGCACAACAGCGTCTCGGTCTGCACGGTCGACCACGCGGTGCACGCTGCGTCCGCGTTCGAGGAGTCCGTGCGCCGGATGCGCCGCGGCGAGCGCCAGCGGTTCGTCGTCGGCACCGGCCACGGCACGTGCACCTGCGAGGGCGCTGCGTTCGAGTACGTCGTGAACCTCGAGTTCGAGCTGCGCGCGCGAACGGCCCGCGAGCTCGCGGACGTCGTGTGGATCACGAACGAGTACGAGCTCGGCGACTTCGGCATGGGCGGGATGCACATGCGTCGCGCCGGCTACGTGGTCGCGAGCAGCGTGTTCAACGAGTCGCTGTTCGTAGAGCGCGGGATCGACTG
>DAHUXW010000075.1 GCA_027306925.1 Acidimicrobiaceae bacterium
AGGCCCGCGCCGAGCACGGCCGACCAGACCGCGGCGCCGGCCATGTCGCCGACCGCGGCGAGCTCGCGCAGGTGCGCGACCGCGTCGGCGACCGGGACGAGCCGGGCGGGAGCCGTGCGCCGCCGGACGCCGCCGCCCGACGCGGTCGGGAGCACGACCTCGATCGCGTCCACGAGGTACGGGGCGGCCGCGGGGGTCGGGACGCGGGACGCGTCGTACACGACGAGCGAGGAGCGGCGGGGCGGGTCGGCCGGGAGGAACGTGACCGCGGGGCCCTCGAGCGGCGCGGCGGCCGGCGCCCACGCGCCGTCACGCCCGCCGCGGGCTCGGCCGGGATCGAGCGTCGTCGACATTCGGCTCACCGCAGCGACACGGGCCACTCGCGAGCGACCGCTCCGGGGGGGCGGTCGGGGGCTCAGCCGCCGGCGCTCGTCACGGCCCGGAGCTCGGCGACGGACGCGGCCATGACGGCGGTGAGGCTGCGCCGGTCGCCGCCGCCCGCCCATCGCTCGAGGGCCACGCGCAGCACGGACATCCCGGCCTCGGCGGCGAGCGTCGCCTGCGGCTCGCCGACTCCCCGGGCGCGAAGGCTCGCGGCGATCGCCGCGGCGTAGGCGGCGAGCTTCGCGAGCTCGCGCTCTCGCAGCTCGGGGTTGGCGACGATCACGGCGTGGCGCGCGGCCACGAGGTCCCGGCGGGACTCGCCGAGCATCGCGGCCGCGGCGTCGAGGCCGCGGGCGACCGCGTCGAGCGGCGCGAGCCCGTCGGGCGCGCCGGCCACCCCCGCGACGATCCGCTCCTCGAGGAGCTCGGAGCCGCCGAAGAGCACCTCGCGCTTGTCCGCGAAGTGCCGGAAGAAGGTGCGCTCGGTCACGCCGGCCCGGGCCGCGATCTCCGCGGCCGTGGTCTGGTCGAACCCACGCTCCGCGTACAGCGCGAGCGCCGCCTCCTGCAGCCGGCCGCGGCTGTCCGGCTCCCATCGGCCCATGCCGTCCATCCTACGTGTTGACAGTTCCTGACATCACCGTTACCGTGATGACTGTCACAGACATCACTGTCGAGCACGGGAGCGCCGCCATGAACGTCTTCGTCACCGGAGCATCGGGATGGATCGGCTCGGCCGTCGTCCCCGAGCTGGTCGGCGCCGGCCACGGGGTCGCCGGCCTCGCGCGCTCCGAGGAGTCCGCGCAGCGCCTCGGGGCCGCAGGCGCCACGGTCGTGCGGGGCGACCTCGACGACGTGGACGGCCTCGCGGCGGCGGCCGCGGGCTCCGACGGCGTGGTCCACCTGGCCTTCCAGCACGAGGTCGCCTTCGGCGGTGACTTCGCCGCGGCGGCCGCCGCCGACCGGCGCGCCGTGGAGGCCATGGGCGCGGCGCTCGCGGGCTCGGACCGTCCGTTCGTGCTCGCCTCCGGCATGCTCGGCCTGACGGACGGGCGCGTGGCGACCGAGGACGACGGGCTCGTCCCGGGCGCCGCGGTCCGGGCCAACCCCGCCGGGCGCCGCGCGGCCACCGCGCTCCTCGCCCTGTCGCTCCGGGGGATCGGCGTCCGCTCGTCGGTGCTCCGCTTCCCGCCGACCGTCCACGGCGACGGCGACAACGGCTTCATCGCCACGCTCGTCGGCATCGCCCGCCGACGCGGCGTCGCCGGCTACGTGGGCGACGGCGCGAACCGCTGGCCCGCGGTGCACCGCTCCGACGCCGCCCGGCTCGCTCGCCTCGCGGTCGAGTCCGCCCCCGCCGGGTCGGTCCTGCACGCCGCCGCGGACGAGGGCGTCGCGTTCCGGGAGATCGCCGAGGCGATCGGCCGCCACCTCGGCGTCCCGGCCGCCTCCGTCGCACCGGGGGAGGCCGCGGAGCACTTCGGCTTCATGGGCCACTTCGTCGCGCTCGACAGCCCGGTCTCGGCGAGATCCACCCGGGAGCTGCTCGGCTGGGCGCCGGCCGGGCCAGGCCTGCTCGACGACCTCGGGAAGGACCACTACTACCGCTCGCGGTGAGCGCGCCGATCGACTCCGGCCATGGCGATCATGGGTTCTCGACCGTCGAACGGCCTCTCTTCGCGGCCGGCCTCGAGATGCGAGTCCGTCTCGCGCCGGCAGACGATCACGACGCCGCGCTCGACGCCATCGACCGGCTCCGCTCCCCCGATGAGCGGGAGCGGGTCGCCGGCATCTCGAACAGCGTGCCGTTCGGTCCCGCGGCGCACCTCATCGGCCAGGTGGCGATGGTGAACCTCACCTGCCGGCACGGCGGCTCCGACCTCGCCTTCCATCCGTCCGCGCCGACGCGCGGCTCCGTGCCCACGACGTCGGGCACTCCCGATGTCCACCGATCTCCGGGCGCCCTGTTGACCAGCGCGGCGAGCGACCGTCGACCGCGTCCGGGTACCCGTGGTCGCGCCGACCGTGCAGCGGACGCGGTCCGCACTCCGTGCGCCTCGGTCCTCGGTCCTCGGTGTGCCGCAGGCACCCGTGTTCGGACCTCCGCGACCGGGGAGAACGGCTGATCCTGATACGCCGCGCGTCCGCCCGGCTGGGCCCATCGAGAGCCCGTCCGCCCCGGACGGGGAAGCCGGTGTCCCGACGTCTGCAGCACCCGACCGTATGGTCCGAGCGTGGCAGGGACCCGCAACCCGCAGCTCGGACCGGCGTCGCGCCCCGTCGCGATCCCCGAGGACGTCTGTCTTCGACGTGCTCGTCCTGCCCCCCGGTCCGCGCCGCCTGGTCGGCGTGGTTCCGCCGTCGCGGACAACGTCGATCTTGAGTGCTGAGTCCCCTGCAGGAACGGGTCGCGCACGTCGTCGTCGGACTGGCCGGGTCCGACGGCTTCGCCCTGGCCGGCGGCGCGGCGCTCATCCTCCGGGGCGAGGTCGACCTCGGCAGCGACGCGCGGCTGTTCGACGAGATGCCGACGAGGACCGACCGTCTGTTGCGTGCGGCCTCCTCGCTCGACGACGCGCGGTCCGACGAGCTCCAGGTGGCCGTCCGCACGTGGAAGGAACGAGCGCTCGACTACGCGCGTGAGCACGAGCGGATCCGCGGCG
>DAHUXW010000086.1 GCA_027306925.1 Acidimicrobiaceae bacterium
AAGTCCGCCCACGCGGCCTGCGCCTCGGTCTCCGGGGTGAACTCGGTCGCCGCGTAGTCGTACGTGCCGATGTAGTTGCCCTCGGCGTCGTACGCGTGCTCCCCGAACGCCTCCCGGTACTCCTCGGCGACCTCGCCGCCCTCGGCCGCCTGCTTGATCGACAGGCTGATCCGCCGGCGCTGGAGGTCGATGTCGATGATCTTCACCCAGAGCTCCTCGCCCGGCGTGACGACCTGCTCGGGGAGGTCGACGTGGTGCGCCGCCATCTCCGAGATGTGCACGAGCCCCTCGATGCCGTCGCCGACCTGGACGAACGCGCCAAACGGCACGAGCTTCGTGATCCGCCCGTACACGAGCTCGCCGACCCGGTGCGCGCCGGCGAACTCCTGCCACGGGTCGGACTGCGTCGCCTTCAGCGAGAGGCTGATGCGCTCCTTGTCGAGGTCGACGTCGAGGACCTGCACGGTGACCTCGTCGCCGACGGCCACGACCGAGGACGGGTGGTCGACGTGCTTCCAGGACAGCTCGGAGACGTGGACGAGCCCGTCCATGCCGCCGAGGTCGACGAACGCGCCGAAGTTCACGACCGAGGAGACGACGCCCTTGCGGATCTCGCCCGGCTTCAGGTTCACGAGGAACTCGCCGCGCTGCTCCTTCTGGGTCTCCTCGAGCCACGCCCGGCGGGAGAGCACGACGTTGTTGCGGTTCTTGTCGAGCTCGATGATCTTCGCCTCGAGCACCCGTCCGACGTACGGCTGGAGGTCGCGGACGCGGCGCAGCTCGACGAGCGACGCGGGCAGGAACCCCCGCAGGCCGATGTCGAGGATGAGCCCGCCCTTCACGACCTCGATGACCGGGCCGCGCACGACGCCACTCGAGTCCTTGACCTTCTCGATCTCGCCCCACGCGCGCTCGTACTGCGCCCGCTTCTTCGACAGGACGAGCCGGCCCTCCTTGTCCTCCTTCTGGAGCACGAGGGCCTCGACCTCGTCGCCGATCGCCACGACCTCGTGGGCGTCGACGTCGTGGCGGATCGAGAGCTCGCGCGACGGGATGACGCCCTCGGACTTGAAGCCGATGTCGAGTAGGACCTCGTCCTTGTCGACCTTGACGACCGTGCCCTTCACGATGTCGCCGTCCTCGAACTCGACGATCGTCTGATTGACCGCGTCGTCGAACGAGAGCGATCCGAGATCGTCCTCGACGACCGTGCGGGGCGTGTAGACGCCGTCGGCGTCGAAGGTTCCCATCGGCTCGGAGCGGGTCGCCGTCGCGATCGCTCCGGTCGGAGCGTCGACGGGCTGGGTCGAGGTTGCGTCGTCGGACATAGGGTGCGGGTCGCCTTAGCAAGTAGGGCCGCCGGAGGGCGCGGGCGGTGCCCGGGCTGCACGCCGCCGGCCGCGGACGTGGACGACGCATGCTACACCGCGCCGCTAGCCCGGTTTCGCGTCCGCCCAGCTCGCACCCCATGCGCAGTGGACCTCGAGCGGGACGTCGAGGTGCTCCGCGTTGCGCATCGCGTCGAGCGTGAGCGCCTCGGCCTGCTCGCGCTCCTCGACCGGCGCCTCGACGAGCACCTCGTCGTGGACCTGGAGCACGATGCGCGCGCCGAGGCCGGCGAGCTCGAGCGCAGCGTCGAGCTGCACGAGCGCCTTCTTGAACCGGTCAGCGGCGAGCCCCTGGATGCCCGAGTTCATCGCCTGGCGCTCGGCGGCCTGGCGGACCCGGAAGTTGTCCGACTCGAGCTCCGGGATGTAGCGGCGCCGGCCCGCGAGTGTCTCGGTGTAGCCGCGCCGGCGCGCCTCGGCGACCGTCGCGTCCATGTACGCCCGCACGGCGGGGAACGCGACGAAGTACTGCGCGAGGATCCCCGCCGCCTCGTCGACGGGCACGCCGAGGCGCTGCGCGAGACCGTACGCCTCCATGCCGTACGCGAGCCCGTAGGAGATCATCTTCGCCTTCGAGCGCTGGGCGGCGGTCACCTCGGACGGGTCGACGCCGAAGACCCGGGCCGCCGTCGTCGCGTGGATGTCCCGACCGGTCGCGAACGCCTCGACCAGGCCCGGGTCGCCCGACAGGTGCGCGATCACGCGCAGCTCGATCTGGTTGTAGTCGGCCACGACGAGCCCGCAACCCGGCGCGGGGACGAACGCCTCGCGGAACCGGCGCCCCTCGTCGGTCCGCACCGGGATGTTGTGCAGGTTCGGCTGGTCCGAGGAGAGCCGCCCAGTGCGCGCGACGGTCTGGTTGAAGCTCGCGTGGATCCTGCCGTCGGGTGCGACCTCGGCGAGCAGTCCCTCGCCGTACGTCGAGCGCAGCTTCTCGACCTCGCGGTAGCGGAGCAGGCGCTCCACGATGCCGGTCGAGTCGCCCTCCCGCAGCTTCTCGAGCGTCGCGGCGTCGGTCGAGTACCCGGTCTTGGTCTTGCGTCCCGGGCTCAGGCCGAGCTTGTCGTAGAGGATCCGCCGGAGCTGCGGCGTCGAGTTCACGTTCAGCTCCTCGCCCGCGATCGCCTGGATCTCGGCCTCGAGCGCGCGGGCCTCGAAGTTGAGCTCCGCACCGATCTCGCGCAGCCGCTCGACGTCGACGCCGATGCCCGCGACCTCCATCTTCGCGAGCACGCGCACGAGGGGCCGCTCGATCTCGTCGTAGAGCCGGCGCGAGCCCGTCGCGTCGAGCGCCTCGACGAGCGGTCCGCGCAGCGCCGCGACGAGCGCGACCCGCGCGGCGGCGGCCTCCGCCGGCGCGGGCGCGCCGGCGGAGTCGAGCGCGAAGCCGAGCTGCCCGCTCGGCACCGGCGCGCCCCCCGGGCCCGCGGCGATACCGTGGCGCTGCGCGAGCTCCTCGAGCGAGGGCTGGCCGGAGGACGAGTCGACGATGTACGCCGCGACCGCGGTGTCCACGTCGAGCGCCGTGACGTCGACGCCGAGCGGCAGCAGCGCCCGCATGAGCTCCTTCACCCGGTGCCCGCTCACGCGGCCGGTCGACCCCGCGCCCGACACGAGCACGGCGAGCGACTCGCACACCTCGGCCTCGGCGAGCACCTCGCCCGTGACCCACGCGACCTCCTCGCCGCCGGCCTCGAGCAGCGCGAGTCCCTCGATCGCGGAGCGGCCGGGAGCACCGGCCCAGGCCGGCTCGATCGCGACCGCTCGGCCGGCCGCGGCGAGCGCGGCGAGCGCCCGCGACGCGGCCGCGACCTGGTCGAGGGCC
>DAHUXW010000088.1 GCA_027306925.1 Acidimicrobiaceae bacterium
CGCCGCGGCGACGCGCGCCTCGCGTCCGGCGGGCCGCGCGCCGCCGCTCGAGATCCTCGAGGTCGCGTCGCACACCGCGGCCGAAGCCGCCGCGCACATGACGTGGGAGATCACCGACCGCGGCTTTCGCATGCGCCTCTCGCGCCGCGTCCCCGAGGTCGTGGGCGAGCACGTCGGGCCGTTCGTCGACGGGCTGCTCGAGCGCAACGGCGCGCGGCGCGAGGACGTCGAGATCTGGGCCGTCCACCCGGGAGGGCCGCGCGTGCTCGACGTCGTCGCGGACCGCCTCGGGCTCGGGAACGGCGCGCTCGACCACTCGCGGGCGGTGCTCGCCGAGCGCGGGAACTGCTCGTCGGCGACGCTCCCGATCGTCCTCGACCGCGCCCGGGCCGCGGCGAGGCCGGGTGACCTCGCGCTCGCGCTGACCTTCGGCCCCGGGCTCACGCTCTACGCGTGCCTCCTGCGGTGCGCGCCGCCGGATCCGCAGGGAGGAGACCACGCGTCCGGGTGGATGCCCGAGGCGTGACGAGCCCGTCGCGGGCGCGTCACGCGCCGGCGGGAAGCCGCACGACGAAGCGCGCACCCGGCGCACCGTCTTCGACCCACACCTCCCCGCCGTGGGCGCGCACGATCTCGCGCACGATCGCGAGGCCGAGACCGGCGCCGGACTCCCGTCGCGAGCGCGCCTCGTCGATGCGCACGAAGCGCTCGAACACGCGCTCGCGCATCGCCTCGGGCACACCCGGACCGTCGTCGGCGACCGAGATCACGACGCTCGCACCCTCGTGGCGGACGGCGAAGGCCACGCGTCCGCGCGCGTGCCGCTCCGCGTTGTCGGCGAGGTTCGTCACGACACGGCGCAGCTGGGCCGCGTCGCCGGCGAGGCGTGCCGCCCCCACGCCCCCGACGGACACCTCGACGCGCCCGCGCCGGGCGAGCGCGTCGGCGCTCTCGAGCACGAGCTCGTCGAGGTCGACGTCGCTCGTGCGCGCCGGCACCATCCCCTCGTCGATTCGCGCGAGCGTGAGCAGGTCCTCCACGAGCCCGGTCATGCGGTCGACGTCCGCGACGGACCCGAGGAGCAGCGCCGAGGTGTCCTCACCGGGGTGGGCGACCGCCACCTCGAGCTGGGCCCGCAGCGCCGCGAGCGGGTTGCGCAGCTCGTGGGAGACATCGGCGACGAGCTGACGCTCGCGCCGGGCCGAGGTCTCGAGACGCGCGAGCATGACGTTCATCGTGCGGGCGAGGCGGCCCACCTCGTCGCGCGCCGCCGGCTCGGGGACCCGGCGGGCGAGGTCACCGGCCGACAGCCCCGCGACCTCGGCACGGATTAGCTCGACGGGGCGCAACGCTCGGCCGGTGAGCAGCCAGACGAGCACCCCCACGAGGACGGCGAGCACCGGCAGCACGACGAGCAGAACCTGGCGGACGAGCGAGATCGCCTTGTCGGACGCGCCGAGCGAGTTCGCGACGAGCACCGCGCCACGGATCGGGCCGTTGCCGAGCCCTTCGGCGACGACGACGAACCGGAAGTCGATGTCGACCGCGCGCGGGCGGGTCGAGCGCAGGTTCACGATCACGCCGAGGCGTGTCGAGGACGCGCCGGGCGCGGGCGCGTGGGCGAGCATCGGCGCAAGCCCGGCGACGTTCGCGCTCGACGTCACGACGCGCCCGCCCGCGCTCACGACCTGGGCGGCCATCTCTTCCGCGGCGATCGGCAGCCGGCGGGGCACCCTGCCGCGCGTCTCGATGAACGACGCGATGTCGAGCGCCTCGGCGCGGGCCGAGCCCGTCGCGCTCGCGTACAGCGTGCTTCGCAGCAACGCCGTCACGACCTCCCCGCTCACGAGGAACGCCGCGCCGACGATGAGCGCGGCCGCGAGCGAGGCGCGCACGCGGACCGATCCCCGAAGCCTCCCGCGCGGCCCACGCGCCAACTCAGCCGCCCGGCGCCCCGGCGCGCAGGCGATAGCCGACGCCGCGCACCGTCTCGATGCTCCGCCGGCCGAACGGCAGGTCGACCTTGCGCCTGAGGTAGCCGATGTACACCTCGACGATGTTCGGATCGCCGTCGAAACGCTCGCCCCAGACCTCGCGCAGCAGCTCCCCTTTCGCGACGACCACCCCGGGCCGCGAGAGGAGCGCGACGAGGAGCGCCTGCTCGCGCCGGGACAGCTCGACGGCCTCGCCCGCGACCGTGCACGACCCGGCACGGAAGTCCACGCGCACGTCGCCGACCTGGATGGCCGCCGCGCCCTCGCCTGCCCCGCTCGCGGCGCGCCGCTGGAGCGCGCGCAGGTGCGCGCTCAGCACGACGAACGAGAAGGGCTTCGTGAGGTAGTCGTCCGCGCCCGCGTCGAGCGCCTCGGCCTGGTCCCACTCCCCGTCCTTCGCCGTCAACATGAGGATCGGCGTCGTCACGTCGCGCTCGCGAAGCCGCTTGCAGAGCTGGAATCCGTTGATCTTCGGGATCAGGATGTCGCAGACGATCACGTCGAACGCACGCTCGCCCGCGAGCCGGAGGCCGGTCTCGCCGTCGTGCGCTCCGAGCACCTCGTGCCCTTCCGCGCGCAGGCCCCGGGCGAGCGCGTCGCGAAGCCGGTCCTCGTCCTCGACCAGAAGGATCCGCACGACGCCGTCCCTTGTGTTGCGAACCGCCTGCCACCAGCCGGCCGGACGCGGCCGGCGCGACCGGCGCGCTGCGGACTTGCTAGCAGACCTCGCGCGCTTCCAGGCGTCGCGAGCGCGTCGCCTGCGCGAAGCCCGTCCGCCCCGGGCGGAACGGCGCGCCGCCGCTCAGCGCAGCGCAGCGAGGCGCTCGCGCACCTCCGCGGCGTCCAACCGCCGCGCAGCGCGCCACAGGAGCCACGCCGACGCTGCGAGTGCCGGAAGCCCGACGCGCAGCTGCGCGCCGAGCACGAACCCGAGGTTCGCGACCGCACCTGACGACGCGCTGGCCACGAGCAGCGCGATCCCCCGACGCTCCGGATTGCGACCGACGGCCATGCGGCACGGTACGCCTCGGCGGGAGCGTGCGGGCGGCGCTCGCTGAGGCGCCGCTCAGCATCGGCGCTCGCCGCCACCTGCCGCCCGCGACCGTGCCGCGGCGATGCCGCACGCGCGTGACCGACGCCGCCGGCGCGCGTGACCGCTCCGACGGGAGCCGACACCCATTCGTCACGAAAGCTGAGCGGCCTCTCAGGCTCATCTTCGAGGAAATCCCAGGCTGATCAGCTTTTCGAGGATTTGCGCGGCGCACCAGGTTGCCCGGCGACGTCACATGCCCGTCATCATCCGGTAACAATTGCGCCGCGGCGGAACCGGGGGGGACCGCTCGCAACCCGAGCCGGCGCACGTCGCGCCGGCGCTCCGCACCACCCGAAAGGCAGGAATCATGCGCATCTCGACTCGCACCACACTCGCCCCGACCGTGCTCGCGCTCGGCGTCGCCGGCGCCGTGCTCGCCGGAGGCTCGACCGGGGCCTTCGCCGCCACGCGCCACGCGCCGCACGCCGTCTCGGGCGCGGTCGTCACGGCCAACGCGAAGACCCACGAGCTCGTCGTGAAGGTGGGCAAGGCCGACGACCACTTCAAGGACTCCGCGACCACGAAGGTCGTCGTCGCCGGCAAGCGGGCGGCGCTCGAGTCGCTGAAGGCGGGCGAGAAGGTCACCGTCACCTACACGGTGCAAGGTAAGACCTGGACCGCGACGGCCGTGTCGGCGAAGAAGGCCTGACCGCCGCTCATCGAGGTGCCGGGGCGGGCACGGCGTGCGCGCCACCCGCCCCGGCGCCGGCGGGCGCACGACGAGAGTCTGCTCCCCGTGGCCTTCCTCGAGCCCGTGTCGCACGGCCAGCAGCCCGTAGAGCGACGCGTCGGATGATCGAGCGAGCTCGCGGTCGAGGCCCGGCGCGCGCGACTCCGGCACCGCTGCGACCTCGACGATCGCCGGCTCGTTGTCGATCCTCCGGACCCGCTGCACCTGCCGGACGAGCGCGCCGGTCCCGAGGTGATGTGACCGACGCCGGGGAGCAGCTTCATCACCGACACGCCGACCGTCGACCTGCCGCAGCCCGGCTCGCCGACGATCCCGGCGCACTCGCCGGCGCGGACCGTGAAGGAGACTCCGTCGACCGCTCGGACGGTGGCCTTGCACAGTCGGGACTCGGTGCGCAGGTCGACGACCTCGAGGACCGGACCGCCCACGTCCGGCGGGCCGCCACCGCGATCGTGCACCGTCTGCGACCTCCGAGCCCCGGGCAGCGCCTCGGCGTGCCCTGGGTCAGGTGGGTCACGGTATACCACGTCGCGTGTGCATGGTATGTGTGGCGAGCGGCGCAGGCCGTCCGCGGTAGGTCTCCGGGTAGAGCGCGGCGCGAGCGTCGCACGCACGGTTCCGGATCCGACACACGGGAGGGCACGATGGCCTCGCTCGCAGAGCTCGGCGACGACGCGGTGATCACGGTGGAGGCGTGGCGGGACCCGGTCGTCGAGGCGCTCGGGCACGACGCCCGGTCCCTCTACGTCGAGACCTTCTGGCTCCCCGTCCTCGGTCCGTCGACGATCCTCCTCCTCCGCCGGCTCGCCGCCGCGCTCGCCGCGTCGCCCACGGGCTGCGCGATCGACGTCGCCGAGACCGCTCGCGCGCTCGGGCTGGGCGAGCGCTCCGGACGCAACGCGCCGCTGCTCCGGACGGTGGGCCGTTGTGTGGACTTCGAGATGGCGCGCGTCACGGGACCCTCGGCCGTCGCGGTGCGCACCGCGCTCCCTCCGCTCGCGCGCCGGCACCTCGCCCGGCTCCCCCAGTCGCTCCGCGACGAGCACGCGCTGCTCGACAGCGTGCCCGGTAGCGCGACGGTCCCCATCGACGAGATGCGCCGACGCGGCCGCCAGCTCGCGCTCAGCCTCGTCGACCTCGGCGAGGACGCCGACGGCGCGGCACGCCAGCTCGCCCGCTGGCGGTTCCACCCGACGCTCGCGGGCGAGTGCGCGACGTGGGCGGTCGAGGCACGCCGGGGCGCGCCGCGGTCCGCAGCTCCGGCCGAGCGGGCGTGCCGCGCCCCGGGGTAGCGCAGGCCCGCGGCACGCGGCCGGTAGCCTTGTGCACACGATGCCCGGCTACCTCGACCTCCTTCGCGAGCGCGTCGTCGTGTTCGACGGGGCCACCGGCACGAACCTCCAGCTGCGCGAGCTCGGGCCGGACGACTTCGGCGGTCCGGCGCTCGAAGGCTGCAACGAAGCGCTCGTCGCCAGCCGCCCGGACGTCGTGCGCGACCTGCACGCGTCCTTCCTCGAGGTCGGCGTCGACGTGGTCGAGACCGACTCGTTCGGGGCGTTCCCCACCGTGCTCGCCGAGTACCAGATCGCGCACCGGGCCGCGGAGCTCGCGCGCCGGTCGGCCGAGCTCGCCCGCGAGGTCGCCTCCGGCTACTCGACGCCGGACCACCCGCGCTTCGTGGCCGGGAGCATCGGCCCGGGCACGAAGTTCCCGATCCTCGGTCAGATCTCGTTCCCGGACCTGCGCGACTCCTACGAGGTCGAGGCGCGGGCGCTGCTCGAGGGCGGGGTCGACCTCCTGCTCGTCGAGACCTGCTTCGACCTTCTCGGGGCGAAGGCCGCGCTCGTCGCGTGCCGCCGGGCGATGCGGGCGACCGGGCGCGACGTGCCGCTCCAGGTCCAGGTGACGATCGAGCTCACCGGGCGGATGCTCCCGGGGACCGAGGTCGCCGCCGCGCTCGCCGCGCTCGACGCGATGCGGCCCGACGTCGTCGGGTTGAACTGCGCGACCGGACCGGCCGAGATGTACGAGCCGCTGCGCTTCCTCGGCGAGCATTCGCGGATCGCTGTCTCGGCGCTGCCGAACGCGGGGCTGCCGTCGGTGGTGGACGGCCGGATGCACTACGACCTCTCGCCGGCCGAGCTCGCGGACCACCTCCACAACTTCGTCGACGAGCTCGGCGTCTCGGTCGTCGGCGGCTGCTGCGGGACGACGCCCGAGCACATGGCGCGCGTCGTCGAGCGCGTCGGCGGCCTCGTCCCGGCGCGCCGGGCGCCCGCGCACGAGCCCGGCGCCGCGTCGCTGTACAGCTTCGTGCCGTTCGCCCAGGACCAGTCCTTCCTCGTGGTCGGCGAGCGGACGAACGCGAACGGCTCGAAGCGCTTTCGCGAGGCGATGCTCGCGCACGACTTCGACACGACGACCGAGATGGCCCGCGACCAGGTCCGCGAAGGGGCGCACGTGATCGACGTGTGCGTCGACTACACGGGCGCCGACGGCGTCGCGGACATGGCCGAGGTGATGAGCCGGCTCGCGACGCAGTCGACCGTGCCGATCATGGTGGACTCGACCGAGCCCGACGTCGTGCGCACCGCGCTCGAATGGCTCGGCGGGCGGGCGATCCTCAACTCCGTGAACCTCGAGGACGGCGACGGACCGGGCACCCGGCTCGACGCGTTCCTCTCGCTCGCGCGCGAGCACGGGGCCGCCGTCGTCTGCACGTGCATCGACGAGGAGGGCCAGGCGCGCACGGCCGAGTGGAAGGTCCGCGCGGCGCGCGCGATCCACGACCTCGCCGTCGACCGCTACGGGCTCGAGCCGTCGGACCTCTTCTTCGACCCGCTCGCGCTCCCGCTCTCGACCGGGATGGAGGAGAGCCGGCGCGACGGGCTCGAGACGATCGAGGCGATCCGAGCGATCAAGGCGGAGCTGCCGGGCGTCCACACGATCCTCGGCCTGTCGAACGTGTCGTTCGGCCTGTCCCCGGCGGCCCGCCAGGTTCTCAACTCGGTCTTCCTCCACGAGTGCGTCTCGGCGGGCCTCGACGCAGCGATCGTCCACGCGGCGCGCATCGTCCCGCTCCACAAGATCGACGAGCGGGCCCGCGCGGTCTGCCTCGACCTCGTCTACGACCGCCGCGGCGACGGCTACGACCCGCTCCAGGAGCTCATCGAGCAGTTCTCCGGCGTGTCGAGCACCGCCGCCGTGAAAGAGGACCGCAGCGGCTGGCCGGTCGCGCAGCGGCTCGAGCGCCGGATCGTGGACGGGGAGCGGACGGGCATCGAGGCCGACCTCGACGAGGCGCTCGCGTCGGGCCAGCGCGCGCTCTCGATCGTGAACGACGTCCTGCTCGAGGGGATGAAGACCGTCGGGGAGCTCTTCGCGTCGGGCGAGATGCAGCTACCGTTCGTGCTCCAGTCCGCCGAGACCATGAAGGCCGCGGTCGCGCACCTCGAGCCCCACATGGAGCGCAGCGACCGGGCGGGCCGCGGCAGCATCGTGCTCGCGACCGTGAAGGGCGACGTGCACGACATCGGCAAGAACCTCGTCGACATCATCTTGACGAACAACGGCTACGACGTGCACAACCTCGGCATCAAGGTCCCGATCGCCGACATGTTGAGCAAGGTCGACGAGGTCGGCGCCGACGCGGTCGGGATGAGCGGGCTGCTCGTGAAGTCGACGCTCGTGATGCGCGAGAACCTCGAGGAGATGAACCGGCGGGGCACCTCGCACGTCCCCGTGCTCCTCGGGGGCGCCGCGCTCACCCGCAGCTACGTCGAGCGCGACCTGCGCGCCGTCTACGACGGCAAGGTCTTCTACGGCAAGGACGCGTTCGAGGGCCTGAGGACGCTCGAGCGGATCATGGAGCTCAAGCGCTCGGGCGTCGAGGACGAGTCGTTCGGGACCGAGCTGTCCGGCCGCGTCCTGCCGCCGCGCAAGAGCGCGGTCCTCGCGACGGTCGACCCCTCGACGCTGCCCGCGCGCTCCCCCGACGTCGCGTCGGACAACCCGGTCTTCACGCCGCCGTTCGTCGGGACGAGGATCGCGAAGGGCATCCCGCTCGACGACGTGCTCTCGTACCTCAACGAGACCGCGCTCTTCCGCAACCAGTGGGGCTACCGCCCGCGGGACGGCGAGAGCGACGCCGAGTTCAAGGAGCGCGTCCGCGCCGAGCTACGCGCCCGCGTCGACGAGGCCAAGGCAGGCGACGTGCTCGTGCCGCAGGTCGCCTGGGGGTACTTCCCCGCGAGCTCGAGCGGCACCGACGTCGTCGTCTACAGCGACGTCGAACGGACGGTCGAGCTCACGCGCTTCACCTTCCCGCGACAGCGCGAGGCGCCGCACCTCTGCATCGCCGACTTCTTCCGCCCGGAGGGCGCGCCGGAGGTCGACTACGTCGGGTTCGTCCTCGCCACGATGGGCTCGCGGGCGTCGGAGCACGCACGCGCGCTGTTCGCCGCGGACCGCTACCTCGACTACGTCGCGCACCACGGCCTGTCGGTCGAGATGACCGAGGCGCTCATGGAGTACTGGCACCGCCGCATGCGAGAGGAGTGGGGCTTCGCGTCCGAGGACGGGCCGAGCCTCGGCGGGCTCTTCCGGCAGAAGTACCGCGGGGGGCGGTACTCGTTCGGCTACCCCGCGTGCCCGGACCTCGAAGACAACGCGAAGGTCGTCGAGCTGCTGCGCGCGGAGCGCGTCGGCGTCGTCGCGACCGACGACGGGCAGCTCGAGCCCGAGCAGACGACCCTCGCGATCGTCTGCCACCACCCGCGGGCGAAGTACTTCGTCGCGTGAGCGGCCGCGCGGCGGCCGCTCGGGTCAGGCGCCGGGTGGCGGGAGGCCCGTGGCGATCACGCGGTCCCGACCCGCGCGCTTCGCCGCGTACATGTGGAGGTCGGCCTCCGAGATGAGCGCGGCGATGTCGCCGTCGGCGCCGAGGGTCGCGACTCCGATGCTGATCGTCACCGGACCGCAGCCGGCGTCGGTCCGCCAGGAGTGCGCGCGCATCTCCTCGCACACGTGCTCCGCGACGCGGGTCGCGGCGTCGCGGTCGCAGCCGGGCAGCACCATGAGGAACTCTTCCCCACCGAAGCGCACGACGAATCCGGTCGGCTCGACCGCGAGCCGCAGGAGGTGGCCGGTCGCGACGAGCACGCGGTCACCGACCTCGTGGGACAGCTCGTCGTTCACGCGCTTGAAGTGGTCGAGATCCGCGACCGCGATCGAGAGCGGCCGGCCCGTGCGCCGCGCGATGCGAACGAGCCGCGGCAGGCGGTCGCTCAGGTAGCGGCGGTTCCACAGCCCGGTGAGCGGGTCACGCTGCGCGAGCTGCTCGAACTCCCGGCTGCGCCGGCGCGCGAGCTCGGTGTCGTAGAGAGCCTGGAGCGCCGCGGCCTGGGCCTCGCCCTCGGTCGCCCGCAGCCGCTCCCAGCGGTCGTAGAACGCGACGTGCAGCTCGTACGCGCGCTCGAAGTCGCTCTCGGCCGCGTGCACGCGCGCGAGCTCGCGAAGCACGCGGGCTTCGACCTCGAGGAGCTTGCGGTCGACCGAGAGCGCGAGGCACGCCTCGAGCGGCTCGCGAGCGGCCGACGGGCCGTCGCGTGAGCCGACGACCTCCGCGAGCGACAGGAGCGCGCCCGGAAGCGCCGTCGAGTCCGTCTGCGGCGCGGGCGACGGGCCGCCGATCGCGTCGCGGAGCATCGCCTCGGCGCCGTCCGGGTCCCCCTGCTCGTAGAGGACGCGGGCGACCGTGTCGACCGTCGAGAGGTTCAGGCGGCTCCCGTTGGTCGCCGCGAGCGCGAGCAGCTCGTCCACCGATGCGCGCGCCGCCGCGAGGTCGCCTGACTCGTAGTGGATCCACGCGATGTTGTTGAGCACCGCGAGCTGCAGGACGGGCTCCCCGAGGCTGTGCGCGAGCTCCAGCGCGCGCTCGAACAGGTCGAACGACACGGTCCCGGACCGGAACGAGCTCGTGAGCAGCGCAAGGGTCATCGTGTGCTCGAGCTGCAGGTGCAGCGGGCTCGAGTCGTCGAGGAGCTGTACGCCCCGCTCGGCCTCGTCGAGGGAGTTCGCCCGAGCGCCGAGGCGGTCGAGCGCGCTCGCCATGATCGCGTGGCAGCGCGCGAGCACGAGCCGCCGGCCCTCGGCCTCCGCCGAGTCCTGGACGGAGCGGACGAGCTCGACCGCGGCCGGCACGTCGCGGGTCCGCGCGAGCACGTCGGCCTGGACGAGCCGGCACCGGAGCTCGGCTTCGCGCATCTCGAGGGCCCGGGCCCGGCGCACGAGGTCGTGCGCCCTCGAGTCGAGCCCGTCGAGGCTCGCGTAGCGGTCGATCTCGAGCCGCGTGACCGCGTCGGCCAGCGCGTCGCGTTCCTCGAGCGCGCCGATGCCCGGCGGGCGTTGCGCGTCGGGCGCGAACTGCTCGAGGCCGTTCACGGCCGGCGGCCCGCGCCGGCGACCACGATGCCCGCGACCCGGCGCCGGATTGCGGATCCACCCACGTCGCAAGTCTCGCAGGTCGCGCCCGGACCGCGCCGGGTGCACGCGCGGGCCGGGCGAGCCGGTAACTTCGAGTCGTGGCAATCGACGTGACCGACGCGACCTTCGAGACCGAGGTCCTCGCTCGCTCCGAACAGCTCCCCGTCGTCATCGACCTGTGGGCGCCGTGGTGCGGGCCCTGCCGGACGCTCGGCCCGGTCATAGAGAAGGCGGTCGCGGACACGGGCGGCAAGGTCGAGCTCGCGAAGGTGAACGTGGACGAGAACCCGATGGTCTCGTCCGCCTTCAAGGTCCAGTCCATCCCCGCCGTGTTCGCGGTGAGCGGGCGCTCGGTCGTCGACAGCTTCATCGGCGCGCTCCCCGAGGCCGAGGTGCGGGCGTTCGTCGACCGGCTCGCGACGACGCCGAGCGAGGCGGACCTCCTCGTCGACGCCGGCGACGAGGCGTCGCTGCGGCGCGCGCTCGAGCTCGAGCCGGACCACCCGCGCGCGGTCGTCGCCCTCGCCGAGCTGCTCGTGGCCGCGGGCCACCAGGACGAGGCGCTCGCGCTCCTCGCCCGGATCCCCGACACGGCCGAGACGCGGCGCGTCGGCGCCCTCGCGCGCCTCGCGTCGAGCGAGTCCGCCGCGACCGCGCTACGCGAAGGCTCGATCGACGCGCGACTCGCCGAGCTGCTCGACTCGGTGAAGTCCGACCCGGCCGCGCGGCAGGAGTACGTCGACCTGCTCGAGGCCATGGACCCGGACGACCCCCGTCGCGAGCAGCACCGGCGGGCGCTCGCGTCCCGGCTGTTCTGAGCCGGACCGTGGCCGGCGCGCCGGCGTCACCTCGCACCCGGCCGTCCGTCCTCCGGCTCGGCGGGCACGTCCTCGACTGCACGTTCCGCGCGATCGTGATGGGCGTGCTCAACCGGACGCCCGACTCGTTCTACGACCGGGGCGCGACCTTCGCGCTCGACGACCTGCTCCGGCGCGCCGAGCAGCTCGTCGCGGACGGCGCTGACGTGCTCGACGTCGGCGGCGTGAAGGCGGGGCCGGGTGACGAGGTCACGGAAGGCGAGGAGCTCGACCGCGTCGTGCCGGCGATCGCCGAGCTCGCGTCGCGCTTCGACGTCCCGATCTCGGTCGACACCTGGCGCGCCGAGGTGGCCGCGGCCGCGTACTCGGCGGGCGCGGTCCTCGGCAACGACATCAGCGGCTTCGCCGACCCCCGGTACCTCGAGGCCGCGGCCGCGGCCGGCGCGTCGGTCGTCGCGACCCACATCCGCCTCGCGCCGCGGGTGCGGGACCCCGACCCCACCTACCCCCGGGGCGACGTCGTCGCCGCGGTCGAGTCGATGCTCGCGGACCGCCTCGCTCGGGCGCTCGGCGCGGGGATCGACGCCGACCGTGTCGTGCTCGACGCCGGGCTCGACCTCGGCAAGACGCCCGAGCAGTCGCTCGAGCTCCTGCGGGCGTCGGGCCGGCTCGCCGAGATCGGCCCGCCGCTGCTGCTCTCCGCCTCGAACAAGACGTTCCTCGGGGCACTGCTCGGCCTCGAGATCCACGAGCGCCGGGAGGCGTCGCTCGCAGCGGTCGCGCTCGGCGTGACGCGCGGCTGCCGTGTCGTGCGCGTGCACGACGTCGCGGGCACGCGACGGGTCGTCGACGTGCTCGCGGAGGTCCTGGCCGCATGAGCGCCGCCAACCGGCGCGCGCCGGACGGCGCGGCTCCGGCGGCGTCGGGCGCGGACGTCGGGCGCGCGGTGCTCGTCCAGGGCGACGACCCCTCGCTGCTGAGCCGGGCGCTCTCCTCGCTCGTCGATGGGCTCGCGACCGGCGACGGCAGCGGACCGACGCCGGTCGAGGAGTACGGCGAGCCCGGCCGCGGCGAGCCGCGCGCGGACGAGCCGTCGCCGGTCGCGCTCGCGCTCGCCGCGTGCCGCACCCCGCCGTTCCTCGCGCCGCGGCGGGTCGTCGTACTGCGCGACGCCGCCGCCCTCGACGCGGCGCAGGTGAAGGCCGTCGTCGAGTACCTCGGCGAGCCGCTCGACTCCACCGTGCTCGTCCTCGCGTACGCGGGCAGGTCGGCGCCCGCCGCGCTCCAGAAGGCCGTGCGCGCGAACGGCACGGTCGTCGACGCGGTGCCGGCGGCGGCGGGCCGCGCCCGCTCGCAGTGGTACGCCGAGCAGGTGCGGTCCGCGCCCGTGCGGCTCTCCCCCGCCGCGGCCGCGCGGCTCGAGGCGCACCTCGGCGAGGACCTCTCGCGCCTCGACGGCCTGCTCGGCGCGCTGAGCGCGACGTACGGGCCGAAGGCGACGATCACCCCCGACGACCTCGAGCCGCTCCTCGGCGCCGCGGGCGGCGTCGCGCCGTGGGACCTCACCGACGCGCTCGACGCGGGCGACGCCGCGAAGTCCGTCGAGACGCTCCACCGGCTCGTCGGGGCCGGGGAGCGCCACCCGCTCCAGGTGCTCGCGTCGCTGCACCGCCACTACGGGGCCATGCTCCGCCTCGACGGCAGCGGCGCCGCGGACGAGGCGACGGCCGCTGCGCTCACCGGGATGAAGCCGTACCCCGCCCGCAAGGTCCTGTCCCAGGCTCGGCGCCTCGGCCACGACCGCGTCGCGCGGGCGGTCACGCTCCTCGCCGGCGCGGATCTCGGCTGTCGCGGCGGCACCGGCTGGCCTCCCGAGCTCGTGCTCGAGGTGCTCGTCGCGCGGCTCGCGAGGCTCGTGCGCGAACGACCCACCGCCCGTCCCGGCCGCGCCCCGGTCGGGACGGTCCGGTGAGCGACACGCCGCCGCACCCGCCGCGGGTCGCGTCACCGGACGCGTTGCGCGCGATCGCGGTCGACGTCGCGACGGAGGCGGGCACGCTCCTCGTCGCCGCGCGCGGCGGTGGCACGCAGCTCGGTCGGCTCGCCGCGGGCGCGACCCGCAAGTCCTCACGGACCGACCTCGCGACCGACGCGGACCGTGCGAGCGAGGAGCTCGTGCGCACCATGCTCGCCGCCGCCCGCCCCGGCGACGCCCTCCTCGGCGAGGAGGGCGGGGCGCGTCCCGGGACCTCGGGCCTCACCTGGGTCGTCGATCCGCTCGACGGCACGACGAACTTCGTCTACGACTTCCCGCTGTGGTCCGTGTCGGTCGCCGTCGTCGACGACGCGGGCACGGTCGCAGGCGCCGTCCACCACCCGCTCGGGGGCGAGACGTTCTCCGCCGCACGCGGGCGTGGTGCGTGGCTCGGCGACCGCCAGCTCGAAGCCCGTCCGGCGCCTCCGCTCGCCGAGGCACTCGTCGGCACGGGCTTCGCCTACGACGCCGCCCTGCGGGCGAGCCAGGCGCGCCTGCTCGCGACCGTGCTCCCCGCCGTGCGCGACATCCGCCGCGGCGGGTCCGCCGCGCTCGACCTCTGCTGGCTCGCGGCCGGCCGCCTCGACGGCTTCTACGAGGCGGGCCTCAAGCCCTGGGACCGGGCGGCCGGCCTGCTCGTCGCCCATGAGGCCGGGATCGCGTCGACCGACCTCGACGGCGTCGTGCCGGGCGAGACCACACTCGTCGCGGCAGTGCCGGGCCTGGTCGGCGCCCTCGCCGAGCTGCTCGGTCGAGCCGCGTCGGCGCGCTGACTACCATTTCGTCCGGCCGATCGAGCCTCGCCCCGCCGGGGCGACCGAGGAGGGGCGAAGTGGACTTCGACGTCGTCATCGAGATTCCGAAGGGGCAGCGCAACAAGTACGAGGTCGACCACGAGACCGGCAGGATACGGCTCGACCGGACGCTGTTCACCGCGACGCACTACCCGGCGGACTACGGCTACATCGAGGAGACGCTCGGCCAGGACGGCGACCCGCTCGACGCGCTCGTGCTCGTCGAGGTCCCGACCTTCCCCGGCTGCATCATCCGGTCGCGTCCGGTCGCGATGTTCAAGATGACCGACGAGAAGGGGCCCGACGACAAGATCGTGTGCGTGCCCGCGGAGGACCCCCGCTACGACGCGCTGCAGGACCTCGGCGACCTCCCGGCGCTCGAGCGGGCGATGATCCAGCACTTCTTCGAGGTCTACAAGGCCCTCGAGCCGGGCAAGCGGGTCGAGAGCGCGGACTGGGCGGACCGCACCGCGGCCGAGACCGAGATCGTCGCCTCGCGGAGGCGCCAGCACACGAGCTGACCCGGCGGACGCGGGCGCGCACCCGCGCCGCACCGGGCCCGATCGCGCGGAGCGGGCGCGGGCGCGTCCTCACAGCCGGACGTGCCAGGTCCGCTCCATCGCGGCGACCGCGGCGCGTGCGAGCAGGTCGGTGCCGCCCGGCACGTCGATGTGGATCCCGTCGTCGTCGCGCACCTGGACGAGCGTCCCCGACCGGTCGGGCAGGTACTCGCTGTACGCGCCAGACGGCGTCGCGAGGACGCGCCAGGTCGAGAGGAAGGTGACGCCCGGATGAGCGCGCGCCTCGGCCGCGAAGAGCGAGTTCTCCGTGCGCATCGCCGCGTCGGACAGCGTCGCGGCGGGCGACATGATCGGCATCCCCACCCAGAGCACGTGCGCGCCGGCCGCGGTCGCCTCGGACATCATCCGCGCGACGCGAGCGCCGTAGACGTCGCGCCACGCCGCGGTCCCGAAGCCGATGTAGCGCGAGCCGACGTCGAAGCTCTGCGCGTCGTTGCCGCCGAGCATCACCACGACCACCTGCGGGTGGTAGCGGCGCAGCTCGACCTCGAGCTGCGCTGGCCAGTCGTAGTAGCCGATCGCGGCGAGGCCGGTCGAGCCGACCGCGTCCTGCACGATGCGGACGTACCGGTCCGCGGCGAGGACGTCGCCGAGCCCGAAGCCGAGGTCCTCGCCGATCGAGTCGCCGACCTCGAGCATCGTCATGGTCCGGCCGGGTCCGGGTTGCTCGACGGGCGCGAGCCCCGCGGTCGGAGCAGTCGTCGGCGGCGCCGTCGTCACGGAGGGTGCGACCGTGCTCGTCGGCGCGGGCCGGGGCTCGGTCGGCACGGGCGAGCGGCCGCGTCCCGGCGCGCCCGCGGCGACCGACCCGCCCGGCGTCCCGTCGCGGCCGAGCACGAGGTCCGCGCCACGCCCGATCCGGTCGAGGCCGAGGGCCGCGCCCGCTCGCGCGACCGGCCGCAGCACCGTCATCGCGACGGTCCGGCGCGTCCCGAGCGGCGACGAGCGCGCGGCGTCGTAGAGCGCGCGTGCGTCGAGAAGCAGCCACGTCGCGAAGCACACGAGCCCGACGAAGAGCACCTGGCCGGCCGCGACGACGCGGCGGCCTTTCGTCGTGCGCCGCGCCGCGCGCGTCGCCGCGCGCTCCTCGCCGGTCATCGGGCGCCCATCAGAAGCGGAAGTAGATGAACGGCGCGACGCCCGACGGCCCGAGCGTCGTGATGACCATGAGCGCCGCGCCGAGCACGACGCCCTTCGCGACCGAGCCGAGCTCCACGAAGCGCGCCTCGACCCGGCCGCGCCAGTCTCGCGGCACGTACTGGAGCGCGAGCGAGCCGAGCACGACCGCGACGACCGGCAGGCGCACGAGCGGCGCGGGCTGCCCCCAGGTCGTCACGAGCCGGCTGACGAGACTGAACGCGTCGTGCACCGAGTTGGCGTCGAAGAACAGCCACGCGAGGCTCACGACCGAGAGCGTGACCGCCCGCTGGCGCCAGCGCGCGACCGGCGTGTCGGCGAGCGCCGGACGGCCGCTGCGCTCCCTCAGGTGGCGGCGAGCGTGCCCGGCGCACTGCACGACCCCGTGGATCGCCCCCCAGATGACGAAGGTCCACGCGGGGCCGTGCCACAGCCCGCCGAGCACCATCGTGATCATGATGTTGCGGTAGAGGCGCGAGCGCGAGCCACGGCTGCCGCCGAGCGGCACGTAGAGGTAGTCGCGCAGCCAGTACGAGAGGGTCATGTGCCAGCGGCGCCAGAACTCCTGGAGCGAGCGCGCGGTGTAGGGCGCGTCGAAGTTCTGCGGGAACTCGAAGCCGAGCAGCTTGGCGCAGCCGATCGCGATGTCCGTATAGCCGCTGAAGTCGCAGTAGATCTGCACGCTGTACGCGTACGCGGCGAGCAGGACCTCGGGCGCGCTGTGCAGCGAGGGGTTGTTGAAGACCGGGACCACGATCGCAGACGAGACGTAGCTCGAGATCACGACCTTCTTGAACAGCCCGCCGAAGATCATGAACGCGGCCTCGGTGAGGTCGAGGCGCCTCGGGTCCCGCTGCGCCGAGCGGGCGATCTGCGGGAGGAGCTCGGAGCCGCGCACGATCGGCCCGGCGAGCAGGTGCGGGAAGAACGACTGGTAGACCGCGACGTCGAGGAACGGGGCCGTGCGCAAGGACCTGCGGTAGACGTCGATCACGTAGGACAGGCCCATGAACGTGTAGAACGAGATGCCGATCGGGAGGGCTGCGCTCGCGGCGAGCGGGACCGGGGTCCCGTGCACCCCGAGGGCGCGCAGCGCGTTGTCGAGCGACAGCGACACGAAACCGTAGTACTTGAACCACCCGAGCAGGCCGAGCTGAGCGACGACGGTCGCGACGAGCCAGCCGCGCCGGCCCCGGTCCGTCGGCGCCCGGTCGACGAGCCGACCACCGAGGTACGTCGCGACCGTCGAGGCGGCGAGCAGGAACACGTAGCGCCAGTCGGCCCACGCATAGAAGACGTAGCTCGCGACGAGGATCAGGACCCGCCAGGTGCGCGCGAGGGGAACGACGAGCCAGTTCCCGATGAACACGACGCCGAAGAAGATGGCGAAGTCGGTCGTCGGGAACAGCACGTGAAGCCCCCCACCAGCCCACCGGGCCGTCGAAACGAGCACACTACCGGCTCTCGTGCGCGCCTCCCAGCACCCGCGCGCGACGTGCGGCCGGCTCGCGGCCGCCGTCGGGGACGCCGCGTCCGGTGCGACAGATCCTTGCCCGCTCGGCAACACGGGCGTAACATGTCGCCCGCCAGTGGGTGCCTCCGCGAGCTGCTCGGGGGGTGTGTCGCAGGGCAGAGGGAGCGGGGGGCCGCCCAGCCTTGTGAACGCGTGCACAAGGCTGGCGACGTGCGCCATGGCGGCGCCGACGCATCGAGGAGGCAACGTGGCCCTCAGCTGGAACAGGTCGATCGACTGGGACGGGGACGCCTGGCGCGAGCGAGCGGCGTGCTGCGACACCGATCCCGACCTCTTCTTCCCTGTCGGAACCACCGGTCAGGCGGTCGACCAGATCGAGGCCGCGAAAGCCGTCTGCCGGGCCTGCGAGGTGCAGTCCGGCTGCCTCGAGTTCGCCCTCGCGACGAACCAGGAGTCGGGCGTGTGGGGCTGCACCTCCGAGGAGGAGCGCCGCAAGCTCCGCAAGGCCTGGCTCGCCCGGCAGCGCCGCGCGTCCTGAGCGGCCGCCGGGGCGCGCCTCCGACGGCGGTGCCCGCCCGCCGGGCCTAAGGTCTCGCCGCGGTCCGCGTCACAGGTCCTGCACCGCGCCGGTCCGGCCGAGCGGCACGGTGAGCCGGACGACCGCCCCACCACCGGACTCGATCTCGATCGACCCGCCGAGCTGGCTCCGCACGAGGTCGCGCACGATCGCGAGGCCGAGGCTCCGCGTGCGGTCGATGTCGAACCCGTCGGGGAAGCCCTGTCCGTTGTCGCGGATCTCGACCTCGAGGGTCCGCGAGTCGTTGGCGAGGGAGAGCTCGACCCGCGGCTCGTGGACCTCCCCGACGAAGGCGTGCTCGACCGCGTTCTGCAACAGCTCGGCGATCACGACTGCGAGCGGCGTCGCGACGTCGGCGACGAGGTCCCCGGCGTCGCCGGACACCTCGACCTGGACGTGGGCCGCGGTCATGTTCGCGTCCTTCGCGAGCTGGACGAGCGCGGGCACGATCTCGTTGAACGGCACCTGCTCGCCCGGCTCGCGGGCGAGGATCTCGTGGACGAGCGCGATCGCCCGGATGCGGCGCTCGGCCTCGAGGAGCGCGACGCGCGCGGTGCGGTCCTCGAGACGCCGGGACTGCAGGCGCAGCAACGACGAGATCGTCTGGAGGTTGTTCTTCACACGGTGGTGCACCTCGCGGATCGTCGCGTCCTTCGACAGGAGCAGCCGGTCGCGGCGCCGCAGGTCCGTGACGTCGCGCACGAGCACGGCCGCGCCGGTCACCTCGCCGTCCTGGATGAGCGGGATGCAGCGCACGAGCACCATGACGTCCGGGCGGCGCTCGATCTCCTCGATGACCGGGACGCGCCGCTCGAACGCCTCCGAGACCGCGTCCGAGTCGACGCCGAGCGACGCGAGCGTCGAGCCGACGATCGCGGACACGAGCCCCATGCGGTGGAGCGCGTTCACGGCGTTGGGCGACGCGAAGGTCACGCGCTGCTCCGCGTCGAGCACGACGACGCCGTCGCCGACGCGCGGCGCCTCCTCCGCAGCGTCCTCGTCCGTCACGAACGGGTAGAGGCCGCTCGCGACCATCGTCGCGAGGCGGTCGAACAGCCGCAGGTACACGCGCTCGAGCCCACCGGTCCGGCGCCCGACCGACGGCGACCACACGCGGCTGAGCACCGCGACGACGTCCCCCCGCCAACGCACCGGGATGCACTGGTAGAGCACGGGGCCCTCCTCGGCTCCCGCGGGCCGCTCCCCCGTCATGATCGTGCCGCGCCGCCACGACTCGAGCACGAGCGGCAGCTCGGACGCCGCGACCACCTGGCCGAGCAGGTCGAGCTCGAACAGCGTCTGGCTCGTCGTCGGCCGCATCTGCCCGAGGACCACGAAGTGGAGCCCGGTGAGCGAGCCGCCCCGCTCCTGCGGCGGCCCGCCGTCCCACGAGTCCACCCCGGGCTCGGCGACCGCGAGCGAGAACTGGTCGATCGGCACGTAGAGCAGCAGGTCCGAGAAGGACAGGTCCGCGAGCATCCCCCAGACCGCCATGAAGCGCTCGAGGTGGTTGCGGGCCCCGAGGTCGAGACCCGTGTACTCGCGGGCGAGGTCGACGGGCGAGGTCACTTGGCGCTCCCCGGGAGGATCGCGACGTCGTGCCCCCGCCTTTCGCGAAACGCCCGGAGCGAGGTGTAGCCGGCGCCGGTCGCGAGGGCCGCGAGCTGCGCCGAGGCGTGGCCGACGTCTCCAACGCCGTGGCTGTCCGACGCGGTCGTCACCGGGACCCCGGCGGCACGAAATCGAGCGAGCAGTCCCGCCGCGGGGTACTGCTCGCCGACCGGCTTCCTCCATCCGGCGGACGAGATCTCCGCCGCCATGCCCGAGGACGCGGCCGCGGCCGCCATCCGGTCGTGGCACTCGTCCACGAGCGCCGCGGACGGCCGACGCCCGGTCACCTTCACGAGGTCGGGATGCGCGAGCACGTCGCACGCCCGAGTCGCGGCGAGCTCCTCGAGCGCGTCCGTGTACCGCCGCCACGCCTCCTCGACGCCGCGCGCGTGCCACTCGCGCTCGGCGACCTCGTCGCCGAGCACGTCGAACATCCACGTCCCGATCCAGTGGACCGAGCCGAGCAGCACGTCGAACGGGTAGCTCGCGAGCAGCCCCGAGACCGCGTCCATGCGGCCCGCGTAGTAGTCGACCTCGAGGCCGAGCACGACGGGGAGCCCCGCGCGCTTCGCCGTGAGCACGGCCTCGACGTACGCGTCGAGGTCGGCCGTCGCGTGGTGGTCGAAGTACGCGGCCATCGTGGATCGCAGGTCGGCGTCGGGCTCGTCGGCCCAGAACTCGCCGACCGCGCTCCTGCCCGCCCGGAACCGGAACAGGTGCTCGGTGAGCGCGATCTCGCCGACGCCGGCGCGCGCGGCCGCGTCGCAGTACGCGGCGAGCCGCTCGACGGTCTGCTCGGACGGCTCGGCCCGCTCCGCGTGCGGCCAGAGGTGGACGTGGTAGTCGAGCAAGGACCACATGGTAGGCGGTGACGCGCGCGGGCCGGTCGCCCGGCAAGGTCGTCGCTCAGCCCGGTGCGCCGAAGACGTGCCGCCCGATCTCGAGCAGGCCGGAGAGGTCGACGACGTCGCCGCGCAGGTGCGGGACGGTCGCGGTCACCTCGTGGGAGCGCGACATGGACGCGAGCAGCTCCGCCTCCCGCCGCGCGACGCGCTCGAAGTTGGCGAAGCTGCGCCCGACCTCCTGGAGCACCTGCGCGACGAGCGTCGCGTCCGCGAGCTCCGGGCCCTCGCCGCGCGCGAGGACGCCGGCGACCTCGTGCGCCCGTGATTCGAACGACTCGGCGACCGCTGCGGCGTCCGGATCGGAGAAGCTCGCCGGGAGGACCTTGTTCGCGACGAGCAGGCCGAGATGCAGTCGCCGCTCGCCGAGCGCGGCCACGAACTGCCGCGCCTCGAGCGCCGGCACGGCCTCGAGCGTCGTCACGACCATGAACGTCGTGCGCGGGTCGCGCATGAGCGCGCTCACCGCCCGTGCCCGGGTGACGAAGCCGTCGTACATGCTCTGGAACAGGAGGAAGAACTCCGCGACGTCGCCGAGGAACTGGGTGCCGAGGATCCGGTCGGCGATCTGGTAGAAGGGACGCGACGCGATGCTGACGAGCCGGGACCGCGACGGCGCGACGAGCCAGCGCAGCAGGCCGGAGGCGAAGAACTCCGCCATCCGCTGCGGCGCGTCGAGGAAGTCGAGCGCGTTGCGCGTCGGCGGGGTGTCGACGACGACGAGGTCGTACTCACCCTCCGCGTGGATCTCGTAGAGGCGCTCCATCGCGATGTACTCGTGGCTCTGCGCGAACCGGCCCGTGACGTTCTGGTAGAGGGGGTTCGCGAGGATCTGGTCCGCGGTCGCGCGGTCGGGCGCGTGCCTGCGCACGAGTGCGTCCCAGGACTGCTTCGTGTCGAGCATCGCGGCCCAGAGCTCGCCCTTCGCGCGTGCGCCCGCCGCGGTGAACGCCGCAGCGGGCACGCGCGACGCCGTGTTGCCGATGCCCTCGACCCGGAGCGCGTCGGCGAGGCGCCGCGCCGGGTCGACGGTCAGCACGAGGACCTTCGCGCCGGAGCGGACCGCGGCGGTCGCCCCGAGCGCGGCCGCGGTCGTCGTCTTGCCGACGCCCCCCGGACCGCAGGCGACGACGATCTCGCGCGACGCGACGAGCTCGTCGACCGGCGACGGTGCGCGCCGCGGCGTCACCCGCCCAGCTCCTCGGCGAGCGACTCGGCCACGCGCCGCACGGCCCGGACGCCGTGCGCTCGGCCGAACAGGTAGGGCACGTAGAGCAGTGGCAGGGACCGGTCGAGCGCGTCCCGCAGCCGCTCGAGGTGCGCAGCCCCCGAGCGCCGGATCCGCACCGCGAGCTCGGCCGCGTCGAGCACGGCCGACACCGCGGCGTCGCCGGCGTCGCCGAGCGCCGAGGCGAGCGCGGCCGGGCGGCCCGCGCCCGACAGCGCGTCGAACACCTCCTGCTCGGAGCGTGAGAAGAGCTCGGGCATCACGCGGTTCGCGACGAGCGCCGCGAGGTGGACCGCGGTCTCGCTCTCGAGCCGTGCGGCAAGGTCCATGGCCTCGTTCACCGGCATCTCCTCCGGTGTCGTCACGATGCACACGCCGGTCGTCGCCCGGTCGTCGAGGATGTCGAGCATCCAGCGAGTCTGCGAGCGGACCGCGCCGACCTTCACGAGCTCGTTGATCCCGACCGGCGCAGCGAGCTGCCCGACGATCGTGCCCGTCGTCGCGGCGTCCACGACGACGAGGTCGTAACGGCCTTCGCGCACCTCGTAGCAGAGCTTGCCGACCGTGAGGATCTCGCGCACCCCGGGGGCCGCGCTCGCGACGAAGTCGAAGGCACGGGCGACCGGGCCGATCCGACCCACCGTCGGGACCCGGAGGTTCAAGCGCAGGTACTCGCGCAGCGACGCCTCGGTGTCCATCTCCATCACGAAGAGCCCGGGCGCGACCTCCCGGGGGACGAAGCCCGAGGCCTCGGCCTCGAGCGCTCCTGCGACGTCGCCCTTCGGGTCGACCTCGCAGACGAGGACCCGCTTGCCGCGCTCGCTCGCGAGCAGCCCGAGCGCGGCGGCGACCGTCGTCTTGCCGACGCCACCCTTGCCGGTGACGAAGAGGAGCTTGCGGTCGAGCAGGCCGCTCACCGGCGCGCGCTACGGCGCGCCGAAGCCGACCCGGCGGTCGTCGGCCGCGGCGCCGACCTCGATGTAGGCGACCTTCGCGCTCGGTACGCCGACCCGGCGTCCACGCTTGTCCGTGAGCCAGAGGATGCCCTCCGCGTTCGCGAGGGCGCCCTCGATGTCGGCGAGCAGCTCGTCGCGGCCGACTTCGGCGGGGAGCTCGACGTCGAGCTCCTTCGCCGTCTGGATGATCCCGATCCGCACGTCCACCCGATCGCTCCTGTTCGACGTCCTCGCGACATCGTAGGGCGACCGCGACGCGCCGGGCGCGTGCGCCGTGGCCGGTGTGCGCCGCGCGGCCGGAGCCGCGCGGCGCGCACCGGATCTGCTCAGCCGACGGCCGCGCCCGGAGCGCCGCCGTCACCGCCGGACATCGGGCCGTGGCCGAAGCCCCGGCCATAGCCCGGGCCGAACCCGCCGGCCGAGCCGGCACCGAGCACGGCGACCGACTTCGCGGCGAGCGAGGTCGGCGACGTCGGGCTCCCGGTCGCGACGATCGTGTCACCGGCCTTCACCGACGCGAGGGAGGCCGATGCCGTCCCGGGCGAGGTGAACGCCGTCGAGCCGTCCGTCGTGACCGTGACGGTGGTCGCGGCTCCCGACGCGCCCGCACGCTCGGTGATCGTGATCGTGCTCCCGGAGACCCCGGTCACGGTGCCCGCGACGCGAGGAAGCTCGACCGCGACGCTCGTCGCGTCGAGGTCGGTCTGGTTGGAGTCGAGCGTCCCGGTCGCGACGATCTCGACGCCCGAGGAGACGGCCGACGACGAGGCGACCGCGCCCGCCTGCGTGTACGCCGTCGAGGACGTCACGTGGATCGTCCGCTCGAAGCCCTGCGAGTCACGCACGACGATCGTCGAGCCGTCGTCGCTCACCACGCTCCCGGAGACCCTCGGACCGACGACGACGACCGATGCCGCGGTGGGCGAGGCCGAGCCGGCGGTCGCGGTCGTCGGCTGCACGTCGACGGTCTCGCCAGCGACGACCGCGCCCGACGTCGCGGTCGCGCCGAGGCGCGCGTACGTCGTCGACGAGTCCGTCGTCACGGTCACGCTCGACCCGGCGACCGGCGACCCGAGGAGGCCGTCGGAGCCGTCGAGGACCTCGATCGTGATCGAGCCGCTCCCGACGGACGTGACGAGGCCCGTCAGACCGTGCCCGCCGAAGGGCCCGCCGGCGCGCCCTGCGACACCGAACGCGCCTCCCGGCGCGACGCGCGGCATCCTCGCCGGGCCCTGCGAACCGGCTGCCGGCGCGCCCGGCGAGGTGACCGCCGACTGCGGGGCCGTCGGGCCCGTGCCCGTCGCCGCCGACGCGATGCCGTAGCCGCCCGCCGCCGCTCCGACGACGAACGCGGCGCCCGTCGCTCCGGCGAGCACCCGATGGCCCCCGACGCTGCGGCGAATCCCGCCGCGGGGCCCCTTCGGCGCCTTGGTCGAGGGTCTGGCCGTGCCGGGATCCGTCGGACCGGCTGCTCCCTGCTGCTCCATGTCGCTCCTCCTCCGTCGGGCGTCGGTCGCCCGCATCGCGGTGTGCCGACGTGGCGACCGCCGTGGGCGGCCGCCTCGAGGCGCGTTCACCTCGCCGGTAGTCCGAGCATGACGCCCCGACCTGGGACGACCCTGCGAGCACCCTGGGCAGCGGCACAGAACGTGCAAGTTCTTGCGCCCCACCGGGCACGCGGGCGGCGCGACGGGCACCCTCGCCGAGCGCCGTCCCGCCCGCCACCGGGGCGCGCCGGGTGCCGCCGTCCGGCATGCGAGTACGCTCGCAGCAGCGCAACGTCAAAGGGAGGGGCCATGTGGGTGGTGGCCGGAGTCCTGCTCGGTGTAGTGGTCCTCGCGTCACTCGTCGGGCTCCACGTGGGTCCGCACGCGCACGCCGTCGCCGGCGTCGCTGGTGTCCTCGCCGCGGCATGGCTCGCGTTCATGCTCGTCGACGGTGCGACCCGGCCGCTGCTCGTGGCGCTTCTCGTCGCTGACGTGGTCGTGTCGGGCGGGGTCGGCTTCGCCGCGTGGCGGGCGTTCGCGCTCCGCCGGGCGGGCGGAGGAGCCGGGGCGCACCACGGCATCGAAGCCGCGATGGGTGTCGCCGTCGGCCCCCTCGACCCGAGCGGCGTGGTCCGCGTCAAGGGCGAGAACTGGTCGGCGACCTCGTTGAACGGTCCCGCGCCCGCCGGTGCGAGCGTGCAGGTCATCAGCGTCGACGGCATCCGGCTGAACGTCTGGTGCGAGGAGCCCGCGCCGCTGGCCGGAGGCCGCGCGGCGGGCGAGCCGAGCGTGACACGACCACCTCGTGACGCGACAGGAAGGGGCGACCAATGATCATCGCCATCATCGCCGTCGTGGTCGTGCTCGGGGCCCTCGTCGGCCTCGGCGCGTCGGTGAAGATCGTGCGCGAGTACCAGCGACTCGTGCTCTTCCGGCTCGGCCGCGCGGTCGGCACGAAGGGGCCGGGGCTCGTCTTCGTGAACCCCGTCACGGACCGGACGAGCCTCGTCGACCTGCGCGAGCAGTTTCTCGAGATCCCGCACCAGACCGCGATCACGAAGGACAACGCGCCGATCTCGATCGACTTCATCATCTTCTACAAGGTCGTGGACCCGCAGATGTCCGTGCTCACGGTGCAGAACTTCGCCGGCGCCGCGCTGAACGTCGCGTCCACGACCCTGCGCAGCGTCGTCGGTGACATGGCGCTCGACGACGTGCTGTCGAAGCGCGAGGACATGAACGCGTCGCTCCGCGTCCGCCTCGACGACGTCACCGAGCGATGGGGCATGAAGGTGACGAGCGTCGAGGTGCGCGAGGTGAACCCCCCGCCCGGAGTCCAGGAAGCGATGACCCGCCAGATGTCGGCCGAGCGGACTCGGCGGGCAGCCGTGACCGAGGCCGAGGGGCGGAAGTCCGCGGCCATCCTCTCCGCGGAGGGCGAGCGGCAGGCCGCGATCACGCTCGCCGAAGGGCGCAAGGAGGCCGCGATCCTCGCCGCCGACGGCGAGCGCCAGTCCGCGGTGCTCCGCGCCGAGGGGTTCTCGGCCGGGCTCGAGGCGATCGTCGGGATGACGAGCGTCCTCGACGACAAGACGATGTTCCTCCAGTACCTCGAGACGCTCAAGCAGGTCGGGTCGTCGCCGTCGACCAAGCTCGTCGTGCCGATGGAGCTCACCGGGCTCCTGAGCAGCGTGAAGGGCCTGATCCCGCCGGCGATCGCCGCCCTTTCGCCCGACGGCACCGACGCGTCGCCCGAGCGCGGCGCGGTCGTGGGGCAGGGCGGCCCCGGCGGTGGCACTCGGGAGGGCGCGCCGGGCGGCGGAGGGGGCGGCCCGGAAGCCGGCGGCGGGCGCTAGGGACGCGATCCCGCTACGCCGGCGCCTCCCCGAGCGCCCGCGCGCCTGACCGCAGGTCGAAGCCCCGCGGAAGATCGTCCTCGGGCCAGCCGAGGACGCGCACCGCCGCGTCGCACGCGTAGCGGTCGGTCATGCCTGCGACGTACGCGACCGCGCGCTGCGCGGCCGCGTCGCCCCCCCGGGAGTCCGCGAGCTCCTGCGCCGGGTGCTCGCGCACGAAGTGCTCGACGAGCGCGCCGAGCACACGACGGACCGCCATTGCCTGCTCCGCCGCCTCCGGGCGCGTGTAGACGCGTGCGTAGTTGAACTCCCGGAGCGCCGCGAGCGCGGCGGCCCCGCGCTCGCTCATGGCGACGGTCCCAGCCGCAGCGGTCGTGTCGACGAGGTCGGCGACGAAGTAGCGGAGCTGCCCGGCGCGGACGGTTCCGCACGCGGTCGCGACCTCCGGTGGCAGCTCGCTCGGGGACACGATCCGCGCCGCGGCCGCGTCCTCGAGGTCGTGCGCGCAGTACGCGATGCGGTCCGCCCAGCTCACGACCTCGCCCTCCGGCGTCGACGGCGCGGGGCGCGACCAGGAGTGGTTCCGCACCCCGTCGAGCACCTCGGCCGTGAGGTTCAACGGGGCAAGGACGACGTCCGCACCCCACACCGCGTGGTCGTACCCGCCGGCGAGGAACGGCGAGAACGCGTCCTCGCTCGCGTGACCGCCCGGGCCGTGCCCGCAGTCGTGGCCGAGCGCGATGGCCTCGGCGAGCGCGACGTTCAGCCGCAACGCCCGGGCGATGGCCGTCGCGACCTGCGCGACCTCGAGCGCGTGAGTGAGTCGCGTGCGCTGGTGGTCGTCGGGGAAGACGAACACCTGGGTCTTGCCCGCGAGCCGCCGGAACGCCGTCGAGTGCAGGATCCGGTCGCGGTCGCGCTCGAAGCACGTCCGGCGCGGGTCGGGCTCCTCGGGGCGCTCCCGGCGACCGGCGCCCGAGGCGCGCGTCGCACCGGGCGCGAGCAGCTCGTCCTCCTCGCGCTCGCGCTCCTCGCGGCCGCGCGGCCCGAGGGGCCCCACGCGCGCCGCTCCACCGGGGCGCGCCGTGCGGAACCCGGGCGCCGCCGCATGGCCGTGCATGGTCGCCGTCCACGCGAGCACCCGCGCAGACGCCCCCCTCTCAGGCGCCGCGCTGCCGAGCGGCACGTCGCCTGAGTCCATACGGCGAGCGTACGCCGCGGCTGTCTCGTCGGCGCCCCCCCCACGCGCTGCAGCGGGTCGGGACGGTCCCACCGGGATCACGCCGTGCCGGCGGGATCAGGAGACGCTGAGCTCCGAGCGGTAGACGCGGGCCGGGCCGAGCTCCACGATCCGCGCCGCGAGCGCGGCGAACACGGCCGCGACCTCGCCGTCCGGGTCCACGACGGCCGCCGGGCGCCCGTCGTCCGCGCCCTCGCGGACCTCCGGCACGAGCGGGACCTGCGCGAGCAGGGGCACCGAGAGCGCGCTCGCGAGCGCCTCTCCGCCACCCGAGCCGAACAGCTCGTATCGCACGCCGTCCGGGGTCACGAAGCACGACATGTTCTCGACGACCCCGCGAAGGGGCAACCGGAGCTGGCGAGCGAGGGCGCCGGCCCGTTGCGCGACGCGCTGCGCGGCGGGCTGCGGGGTCGTCACGACGTACAGCTCGGCGCGCGGGAGCTGCTGGGCGACCGAGAGCGCGACGTCGCCCGTTCCGGGAGGCATGTCGACGACGAGGAAGTCCGGGGCACCCCAGTGGACGTCGAGCAGGAACTGCTCGAGCGCCTTGTGGAGCATCGGGCCCCGCCACGCGACCGCCTTGTCCTCGTCGACGAAGAAGCCGGTCGACATCGTCCGGACGCCGTGGACGACCGGCGGCACGATCGTCCGCCCGACGAGGATCGGCGGGTGGTCGACGCCGAGCATTCGCGGGACCGAGAATCCCGTGATGTCCGCGTCGAGCAGACCGACCGCGTACCCGGCGCGGGCGAGCGCGACGGCGAGGTTCACCGTGACCGTCGACTTGCCGACGCCGCCCTTGCCGGACGCGATCGCGAGGACGCGCGTCCGGCTGCGCGACGCGGCGAGCGGGCTCGTCCGCGCACCGGGGCCGCCGTGCGGCGTGCCACCGCCGGCCAGCGCCTCGACGGCGCCGTCCGAGTCGAGCTCGCGGAGCCGCACCTCGAGCGTCGACCGCTCGTCCTCGGTCATCGCCTGGAGCTCCACGCAAAGGTCGCCGCCGACGAGCGGAGCGAGCGCTCGCGCCACGGCGCCGCGCAGCTCGTCCGCCGCCGGGTACCGCTCGACCGGCACCGCGACGAGGACCTCCGCGCCCGCCTCGCGACGTGCCACACGCCGGACGGTCCCGAGCTCGCCGAGCGTGTGGAACAGGCCCGGGTCGACGACCGGGGCGAGCGCGGCGAGCAGCTCGTCGTCGACGTCATCCCGTGATCTTCGACCCATCGCGCGCCCCGTCTCGAGCCCGTGCCCCGGTCGTCGCGCGGGCGCCAGGCGCCGGAGCGTCCGCGGGACACCGCCGCCGGTACGATAGCCCCGTGGACGACGTCGCGGACCCGCCGGCGGTGGGCGCGACCGGCGCCCGGAGCACGCGAGGCGGGGCGGCGCTCGGCGACCGGGCCGCTCCCGACGACGAGTCCTTCTCCGCGGTCGTCGCGGCGGTGACCTCCGCCTTCGGGGACGCGACCAGGCGGCAGATCTTCCTTT
This sequence comes from Acidimicrobiaceae bacterium, assembly GCA_027306925.1. Lineage (GTDB taxonomy): Bacteria > Actinomycetota > Acidimicrobiia > Acidimicrobiales > Bog-793 > JAJZBW01. Next base: position 28,443 of record DAHUXW010000088.1, read on the forward strand.
TCGCACGGGACTCCGACGGCGTGACCGCCGCGGAGATCGCGCGCCGGTTCGCGCTCCACCCGAACGTCGCGCGCCACCACCTCGACAAGCTCGCCGCGGGCGGCTACCTCGAGGTGTCCCTCGACCACGGCGGGTCGGGCGCGGGGCGCCCGGCGAAGCGCTACCGCCGATCGCCGCGTTCTGCGGCGCTCCCGGCACCGCCGCGTCCCGACGAGCTCGTCGTCACGCTCCTCGTGCGCGCGCTCGACCTGCTCGAGCCCGAGATCGCCTCGCGCATGGCCTACGACGTCGGCGAGCAGTACGGCCGCTCGCTCGCGGCTCAGATGGCTCCCGGCGACCAGCAGCGGTCGATGCGCGCGGCGATGCTCGCGATCGCCGACTCCCTCACCGCGCACGGCTTCGCGGCCCACGCCGAGGTCCGGGGGCCCGGCACGGCGATCGTGCGCGACCACTGCCCGTTCGGCGAGGTCGTCGCGCGCCACCCCGTGCTCTGCTCGGTCGACCGTGGGATGGTGCAGGGCCTGCTCACCGGCCTGTGTGGCGACGAGATCCCCGTACAGATGTCCTCGCGTGCGCTCGGAGACGACTCGTGCGCGAGCGTCGCGGGCTGAGCCCCCCGACGCGCCGTTGAGCTCGCGGCACTACCTGGACCACGCGTCGAGCTCGCCGCTGCGCCCGGAGGCCGCCGACGCGATCGCCGGGTGGGCGCGCTCGGGGACGTACGCGGACCCGGGACGCCAGCACGTCGAGGGCCACGTCGTGCGCGACGCCGTCGAGCACGCTCGCAAGGACGTCGCCGCGCTGCTCGGCGCGCGGCCGCGCGAGGTCGTGTTCACCTCCGGCGGCACCGAGGCGGCGAACACGGCGTGCTCGCGCGTCCGTGACGGCGCGGCGGCGCCGGGGCCGATGGACGTCTCGCCCGCCGAGCACGCCGCGGTGCGCCTCGCGGCCCGGCGGTGCGGGCAGGTCGTCGAGGTCGGGATCGACGGCGTCGGCCGGATCGACCTCGAGCGCCTCGAGGACGCGCTCGTCGAGCGCGCCGGGCGGCCCCGGCCGGCGCTCGTCCACTGCCAGTGGGCGAACCACGAGGTCGGAACCGTGCAGCCGGTCGCGGCGGTCGTCGAGCTCAGCCACCGCCACGGCGTCGCCGTCCACGTCGACGCGTGCGCGGCGCTCGGCCACGTGCGCGTCGACGCCGCCGAGCTCGGGGCGGACCTCGTGTCCGTGAGCGCGCACAAGGTCGGCGGCCCGCCCGGTGTCGGCGCGCTCGTCGTCCGGCGGCCGGCGCGCGTCGCGCCGCTGCTCGTGGGCGGCGACCAGGAGCGGGGCCGCCGGGCGGGCATGGAGAACGTGCCGGGGATCCTCGCGTTCGGGGCCGTCGCCCGTGCGCTCGCGTACGCCGGGGCGATCGACGAGGCCGCGTCGCAAGCGCGCGAGCGGACCGACGCGCTGCTCGCCGCCGCGCTCGCCGTCGACGGGGTCGTCGCGTACGGCGACACCGACGACCGGGTGCCGCACATCGTCTGCCTCGGCGTCGCCGGCGTCGAAGCCGAGGCGGTCCTGCTCGGGCTGGACCAGGCGGGCGTCGCCGTCCACTCGGGCTCGGCGTGCTCGTCCGAGGCCTTCGAGCCGTCGCCGGTGCTCGAGGCGATGGGAGTCGACGCGCACCGCTCGATCCGCGTCTCGGTCGGCTGGTCGACCACCGACGACGACGTCGAGGCGTTCGCTCGGCGATTCGCCGAGGTCGTGCGCCGCCTGCGCGACCTCGCGCCGACGACCGCCTGAGCGGCTCAGCTCGCGGACGACCGTGCCGGCGGCGACGTTCCGGTCGCCGCGGCGGCGCGCCGCAGCGCGCCTGGCGCGCGCCGGTGGTCCGCGGCGTAGATCCGGACCGCTTCGCCCCCGACGGCCCCGAGCAGCGTCGCGGAGGGACGGTCGCGCAGCATCGCCGCGAGCTGCGCGACCGCGCCGCGCACGTCGTGGCGGTCGTCGAAGAGCGCGATCGCGTCGAACGCGCGCGCCTCCGCGTAGCCGGGCGCGACCGCGACCGCCGTGCGCAGCAGCGCGTCGCCGTCCGCGACCGCGACGGCGGAGCGCCGCCCGACGCCGGCGAGTCGGACGAACCAGCCCTTGTACGCGAGCGCCTCGGGCTGGTGCGGCACGGAGGCGAGGACCGTGTCGTAGAGCGCGACGGCTTTGTCGAGCTCGCCCGCGGACGCGAGCAGCGACGCCTGGTCGAGCTCTTGGCGCACCTGCGCTGCGGACGTGAGGCTCACCGACCCTGTCGCCGACTGGCCCGGCAGGCGCACGCCCGCGAAGTGTGCCGCGGCGACGGCGACGAGGCCGGCCGCGCAGACCGCGCCGAGCAAGCCGAGCACGCCGCGAACACGGCGCCGGCCGAGGTACGTGCGGGCGCGCCGGCCGAACGGTCGCCTACCGGCGCCCGCTCCCGCGGGGCCGTGCGAGTCGCCCCGGGCGGTCGGGAGGGCCGGCGGGGATCCCGCGCCACCGGGGCCGTCGGGCGCTTCGGGCGGCGCGAGCGCCCGAAGCGTATCGGCCGCCCGTGCGACGTAGCGGGCGCGGATCGCGGCGTAGTCGTCGTCGCCGATGTCGCCGGCCGCGTGCTCACGGTCGAGGTCCTCGATGGACGCGAGCAGCACGTCCCGCTCGGTCGCGAGCTGCTCGACGCGGCGGCCCGGCCCGCGCGGAGCGCTCATGGCCCTCCCGTCGCGCCGAGGTGCCCGGGGGCGACCCGCGCGCGATCGGCGAGGGCGGCGGACACGAGCGACTCGTCACCTGGCTCGGCGACGAGCCCGCGGCCGCTCGCACGCCGCCGCACGAGCACGACGCCGAGGGCCGCGGCCGCCACGGCGCCACCGGCGACCGGCAGGATCCACAGCACGGCGTTCGAGGGTCGGAGCAGCTCGGCCGTCCCGAAGCGGGCGACGACGTACGCCTCGACCTCGGCGTCGCTGCGCCCGCCGTGCACGAGCGCCGCGACCTTCGCCCGGAGGTTCACCGCCTGCTGCGCGTCGGACTGGGCGATCGAGACGTTCGCGCACACCGGGCACTTGATGATCCCGTCGAGGTTCGCGATGCGCGCGGCCTCGGTCTCCGGCCCGCGGTGCGCGCTGCCGAGCGCGAGCGCCACGGCCACGACGACGGCGAGCAGCAGCCAGCTCGAGCGCCGTGCGAGCAGCGCCGCCGGCCGGGCGCTCCCCGACTCGCGCCACGACCTCCCGGCCATCCCTGGCGCCCGCGACGCGCTCACCGCGACCGCGCGCCCGAGAGCCCGGCGACCGCGCGAGCCTGCGCGACGAGGTGGTCGAGGATCGGCACGGTCACGCCGCCCACGATCTTCGCGACGACGGTCCCGTCGGGCGCGACGAGGTACGACTCGGGAGGGTCGACCACGCTGTAGGCGAGCGAGACGCTCGCCGCTCCGCTCGGATCCTCGATCGACGGCCACGTGACGCCGTAGTGCTCGAGGAAGGCCCGCCCGTCGGCCGCGTTCTCGTCGATGTCCACGCCGAGTGCCGCGACGTCGCGCCGGGCCCGGTGCTCGAAGAGGAACCGCTCGATCTGCGGGACCTCCTCCTGGCAGGGCACGCACCAGCTCGCGAAGAAGTCGACGAGCACGTACCGGCCGCGCAGCGCCGCGAGGCTCACGTGCCGGCCTCCGACGAGGCTCGTTCCCGATATCGGCGGGGCGAGCTTGCCCCCGAGCGGCGTGTACGCGGCGGATCCCGGCGGCACGGAGCGCGTCGCGAGGACCGCGACAAGCACCGCGGCGAGCGCGCCGACCGCGAGCGCCGAGTTGCGAGCCCGGTGCGTGCGGCGCGCCTTGCCGTCCGCCACGCCCGCGGGCGCGCCCCTGCGCAGCCTCATGCGGTGCTCGCGGCCGGCACGCGCCGCACGTCCGCGAGCTCGGGGAGCGCGACCGACGAGGGATCGGTCGGGCGGCGGCGACGCCCGGGGACCGCGGCGAGGACCGCTCCCGCGGCGGTGACCGCGCCGCCCACCCAGAGCCAGAGCACGAGCGGCTGGACGTAGACGTCCAGCGTGACTCCCTGGCCGGGTCGCGGCGAGGACGGCGCGTTGCCGACGCTCAGGTAGACGTCGTCGACGAGCGACGAGTCGACCGCGGGGATGTCGGTGCCCTCAGCGCTCCCGTTGAAGCTGCCGATCCCCGGAGCGAACCGGCCGCCGTCGACGCGGAACACCGCGGTGTACGCGACCTCGCTCGGCGTGACGACGCGCGACCAGTGCTCGAAGGTGAGCACGTGCCCGTCGAAGCGGAGCGTCTGCCCGGGACGGAACGCGAGCTCGGTGCTGTGCGCGTACGAGGTCGCCGCCGTGAGCCCGACCGCGATCAGCACGATGCCGATGTGCACGACCATGCCACCGTTCGCACGCCCGACGACGCCCCGCCACGCGCCGGTGCCGTGCCGGCGCGAGGCGCGTGCGGCGAGCACCAGCTGCCGGCCCGCGACGGACGCGGCGAACGCGCCGAGCGTGAAGGCGACGAGAGGCGTGAGGCCGCGCACGCCACCTGCGACGCAGCCGACGAGGACGAGCGCGGCGATCCACGCGGGGACAGAGAGCCGGGCACGAAGGACGCCGGGCGCGGCCTTGCGCCACGGGAGCGCAGGAGCGACGGACATGAAGAACAGGAGCGCGAGGCCGATCGGGACCGTGAAGGCGTCGAAGAACGGCCGGCCGATGCTGAGCGCCTGGTTGTCGAGCGCCTGGAGGACGAGCGGGAAGACCGTCCCGAGCAGCACGACCGCCGCGAAGGCCGCGAACAGCAGGTTGTTCACGAGGAACGCGCCCTCTCGCGAGACTGGCGAGTCGATCGAGCCCGGCGAGCGCAGCCGGTCACCGCGCCACCCGATGAGGCCGACCCCCGCGGTGACGGCCGCGGCGAACAGGCCGAGCAGCGCGGGTCCGACGCCCGAGCTCGAGAACGAGTGCACCGACTGCGTGATCCCCGAGCGTGTGAGGAACGTCCCGAGGATCGTGAGGGAGAACGTGGCGACGAGGAGCGAGAGGTTCCACACGCGAAGCAGCCCCCGGCGCTCCTGCACCATCGCCGAGTGGAGGTAGGCCGTGCCCGTGAGCCACGGCAGCAGCGCCGCGTTCTCGACCGGGTCCCACCCCCAGAATCCGCCCCATCCGAGCTCCTGGTACGACCACCACGCCCCGAGGACGATCCCGACCGTGAGGAATGCCCACGCGAAGAGCGTGAAACGCCGCGTCTCGGACAGCCAACCCTCCCCGACCCTCCCGGTGACGAGCGACGCGATCGCGAACCCGAACGGCACCGTGAAACCGACGAGCCCGAGGTAGAGGAAGACCGGGTGGAAGGCGATGAGCAGGTTGTCCTGGAGGAGCGCGTTCGGGCCGGTGCCGTCCGCGGGAATCGCGCCCGGGGTCGCGGCGAACGGGTCGGACGGACCGAGCATGAGCGCGAGGAAAAAGGTCGCGACGACGAGGCAGACGAGCAGCGCCCACGCGACGACCGGGTCCGCGGCACGGCGCCGGAAGCGGTGCGCGGCAAACGCGACGTAGCCGGCGAGCACGAGCGCCCAGAGCAGGATCGACCCCTGGAGCGCCGACCACATGCCCGTGACGCTGTAGAGCAGCGGCGTCTCGCGCGAGTTGTCGTGCGCGACGAACGCGATCGAGAAGTCGTGCGTGACGAGCGCGCGCTCCATGGCCACGGTCGCGACGACGAGGCCGCCGAGCACCAGGTAGGGATAGACACGCGCCCGTTCGAGCGGCGCCGACCGGCCCGACACGAGGCCCACCGAGATCGTGACGATCCCCACACACGCCGCGAGGAGCGCGAGGAGCACACCCGCGTGGCCGAGCACCGCGTTCACGTCGGGACCCAGGCGCCCGGTCCCGTGCGCGCGCCGGTCACCGGACGACCTTGCCGCCGGCGCCGCGGACCCGGCCGGGGTGCGCGGCGATGTACGCGTTCGAGTGCTTCACGAGGATCTGGTCGGACGCGAAGCGGTCCCCCGACCCGACGAAGTGCCCGACGAGCACGACCGGCACTTCCGGCTGGAACAGCTGCGGCGGCGCGCCGGTGTTCTCGACGCGCACGCGCGCCGCACCGGACGCGATCGTGAAGTCGATCCGGTCCGGGCCGAGCGAGCGCACCGATCCCTTGACCACGAGCCCCTCGATCTGGAACGTCGAGTTGCCGAGCTGCGCCCGGGACGCTACCGCCTCGCTCGCGGTCTTGAAGTAGACGATCGCGGACGTGAGCACCTTGAACACGAGGAAGCCGAGCGCAGCCGCGAGCAGGAGGCCCGCGAGCACGAGGCGGCGGCGTGTCCGGCGCGCACGCGACGCCCGGACCGCCGCGACCGCGGCGTCGCGCGCCGTCGCATCGCCGACGGGACCGCTTGCGCGCGCGCCCGGCGCG